>NZ_JADBQQ010000011.1:0-391234 GCF_014895985.1 Enterobacter cloacae complex sp. P2B
TGGCGCTATAACGATACCCGCGATCTGCCTGACGGGGATTACACCTACCAGGTGCGGATTATCGACCAGGCGGGCAACGTCGGCTCCACCGCCTCTCAGGTGGTGACGGTGGACACCACGCCGCCAGCTACGGTAGGCACGGTAGTGAGCTATACCGACGGTGAAGGCGAGCGTCAGGGCACCTTTGGCAGCACGGTGGCCACGGACGATAACGCACCGCTGATCAACGGTACGCTCAACCGCGCCCCTGAAGACGGCGAGATCGTCCAGCTATACCGCGACGGCGTTCTGCTCGGTCAGGTGACCATGAACGGCAGCGCAAGCTGGTCCTTCCAGGATAACGGCCTGAGCGATGGCAACCACACGTACATCGTGCGTGTGACCGACAAAGCCGGTAACTACACGGAATCCGACGGCTTCGTGCTGAACGTTGATACCAGTATCCCGACCACCACGGCGGCGATTACCGCCCAGACCACGTCAGATACCACCCCAATCGTCAGCGGTACCGTCTCCGCCGACCTGGTGAATGGCGAGTATCTGGTGGTGACGGTGAACGGGAAAACCTACACCTCCCAGACGGGGGGGGCCGTGGTAGTCGACCCGGATCACAATACCTGGTACCTGCAGATCCCGGACGGCGATGCCCTGAGCGTGGCGGGCTACAGCGTGACGGCGCAGGTGAAGAGCAGCGCGGGTAACGGCAATACCACCGGTACGGCGACCGGCAGCCTGGTGATTGATACCACCACGGTGAATACCGACTGGGCAACCACGGCGGGGAACAGCAACAACTCCACCATGACCCTCGGCATGAACAGCAGCGGTCTGTGGAATATCATTGCGAACACTCAGGCTTACTCCAGTAGCGATAGCTCGACCTATGCCGGCAATACGCTGACTAACACCCGCGGCTACTACGTGGTGAGCCAGACCGCCGCCGACTTTGACCGTAACGGCACGCAGGATATCTTCGCGACCGAGAATACCTACGCCGGGTCTACTCAGGTGATGTGGACCTACGATGGCAGCACCTATAACGCCAGCCAGCTGGCGATGGGGACCACTATCTGGTACGGCGGCGTGATTGCGTACGATAAAACCGGCGATGGCTATCTGGATCTGGCGTACGGCGATGCCGGTATGGACTCACTGACCTACCTGGTGAACAACAACGGCGTCCTGTCGCCGGACGGCACCGGCGGGGAGGGCGGTTTCTACGGTCAGTTCGACTCCGGGCGTGAAATCTCCGGCGTCGACCTGAACAACGACGGTACGGTGGATATTGTCCAGCACACCAACCGCAGCGGCGCGTACTCGTTAACCGTGATCAACAACAACGGCAACGGCACGCTCTCCATCGGCCAGAACCTGACCAACGTGTTTGTGGTAAACGCCGCGAATACCACCACGGCGGCGTCCATGACGTGGGCGGATTTCAACGGCGATGGCTACATGGATCTGTACCTGGGCAGCAGCTACAACAACAACGGCGGGGTGATCTACTACAACGACGGTACCGGGAAGCTCTCGACCACCAAGAGCGCGGTGGAAGCCTCTAACGCCACGGCGGGGTATCTCTCGGTGGCGGTGGACTGGAACGGGGACGGGCAGATGGACATCATCAAGCTCAGCACCTACGGCGGTTCACAGACGGCGACGCTGTTCACCAACAACGGCTACGGTTCCAGCTGGACCGCCAGCCAGCTTAAAACTGGCCTGGCCTACGCCACCGGCGTGGCGGCAGTGGACTACAACTGGGACGGCGCGAAGGATCTGCTGGTGTCGCAGCAGAACGGCAAGGTGGTGCTGGTGCAAAACAGCGCCAAAATTGCCGACGGTACCGCGATGCACCTGCACATTGTCGACAGCGAGGGCATCAATGCCTTCTACGGCAACACGGTCAATCTGTACAACGCCGCGGGCGTGTTGGTGGCTTCGCAGATCATTAACGCCCAGTCTGGTATTGGTTCGAACGATACCTCTGCGCTGGTGAGCTTCTACGGGCTGGATCCGAATGAAACCTATTCGGCCGAGATCCTGAAGATCACCAACGGCGTGTCGGATAACGTCACCTGGAGCGGTCTGGAGGCGGGCAACGGCAAAGAGGGCTACGTTCTGACGGCCGAAGCGGCCACCGGCGGCCACAGCGGGACCCTCACCGGGACCGGGTATAACGACACCTTTATCGCAGAGGATGGCACCTATACCTACAACGGTTCCGGCGGCTGGAATACCCATTCCGACTACGACACCTGGAGCAACACCGGCGGGATGGACGTGGTGGATTACCGCAATGCGACTTCCGGCGTAACCGTTGATTTGCGTCTCTCTACCGCGCAGGACACCGGGTTCGGTACGTCACGACTGCTCAACATTGAGGGCATCAACGGCTCGAACTTCGACGACGTCATTACCGGCAACAGCGGTGATAACCAGTTCGAAGGCCGCGGCGGGAACGACACCTTCAACATCGGCAGCGGCGGTCACGATACGTTGCTCTACAAGCTGATCAACGCGTCGGACGCGACGGGCGGTAACGGTCACGACGTGGTGAACGGCTTCACAGTCGGCACCTGGGAAGGGACCGCGGACACGGATCGTATTGACCTGCGCGATCTGCTCTCCGGCAGCGGCTATACCGGCACGGGCTCGGCGAGCTATGTGAACGGCGTGGCCACGCTGGACAGCAGCGCGGGCAACATTACCGATTATGTCCGCGTGGTGCAGAACGGCAGCAATACCGAAATCCAGGTGGATCTGGACGGTACCGGCGGCCAGTTCTCACCAACCACCCTGGTGACGCTGAACGGCGTGCAGACGGACCTGGCGACGCTGCTGGCGAATCATCAGCTGTTAATTGCGTAAACCAACGCCGCGGGGAGTAATCCTCGCGGCCTTTTGGCGTTTCTTTACACGAATGGCGTTAACCCGGAGATTATGAAGACACATCCACAGTACGAACCCTGGCTGCAGGGCATGCTCATCATCGCGAAGCACTACCGGCTGGACTTTTCGGTGGAGCACGTTCGGGTCACGATTAACCATGAAAGTCAGTCTCCGCGCCAGCTGGTGCTGGAGGAGATGGCGCGCCAGCTAGGGCTGGGAATGCGCGTGGCGACGGATGCAACATCTCTCGATCCGTGGCGCCTGCCGCTGCTGGCGGAATTCACTGGCGGTCAAATCGCGGTCATTAACCGCATGGATAACGAAGGCAACGTCAGCCTGCAGTTCAGCGGCGACGGCGGGCTGGAGACGACGCTAACGCGGGACGCGCTCGGCTCACGGTTGAAAACGCTGCTGGTACTGCGCCCGCTTGAGTCCACGCCGGATGCCCGCGTGGACGACTACATCAAACCGTATGAGAAAAACTGGTTCTGGCAGCTGGCGCTGAAGGACTGGCGCCGCTACAGCGACATCATGCTGGTGGCGCTGGTCGCTAACGTGCTGGCGCTCTCCGGCATGGTCTTCTCCATGCAGGTGTACGACAGGGTGGTGCCGTCGCAGTCGGAGGCCACGCTGTGGGTACTGTTTGGCGGCGTCATGCTAGCCATCGTGTTTGAATTCATCATGCGCATGCTGCGCGTGCATATTTCGGACGTGGTGGGGAAACGCGCCGACCTGCGCATCTCAGAACGCGTCTTTGCCCACGCGCTGCGGATTAAAAACGGGGCGCGCTCCAAATCAACCGGATCGTTTATCGCCCAGATCCGCGAGCTGGAGTCGGTGCGCGAGCTCATCACCTCGACCACCATTGCGGCGATCTCCGATCTGCCGTTCTTCCTGCTGTTCGTCTTTATTCTGTGGATGATTGGCGGCCCACTGGTGCTGGTGGTCCTGCTCGCCGTGCCGCTGCTGCTCATTCCGGGCCTGCTGGTGCAGCGCCCGCTGGGGAAACTCTCCAGCGAAGGGATGCGTGAATCCGCCATTCGTAACGCGACGCTGGTGGAGGCGGTGCAGGGTATTGAAGACATCAAGCTGATGCGCGCCGAGCAGCGTTTCCAGAACCAGTGGAACAACACCAACGACGTGGCCGCCAGCGTCGGCATGAAGCAGCGCTGGCTGACGGGGCTGCTGTTGACCTGGACCCAGGAGGTGCAGTCCATCGTCTATGCGGTGGTCCTGCTGGTGGGCTGTTACCTGGTCATCAGCGGCGACATGACCACCGGTGCGCTGGTGGGAACCTCGATTCTGGCATCGCGTACCATCGCGCCGCTGTCGCAGATCTCTGGCGTGCTCTCGCGCTGGCAGTCGGCAAAAGTGGCCCGCAAGGGGCTGGATGACCTGATGCAGCGCCCGATTGACGATCCGCAGCACGGGAAGAAGGTGCATAAAGCCCACCTGCGCGGGGATTACCGGCTGGAAGACGTCGGCTTCTACTATGACGAGGAAGAGAAACTCACCGTGCTGAACATCAGCAAACTGCAGATTCGCGCCGGTGAGCGCGTGGCGGTGCTCGGGCGTAACGGCTCCGGTAAAAGCACGCTGCTGCAGCTTCTGGCGGGCATGCAGGAGCCGCAGCAGGGGAGCATTCTGCTGGACGATATTGCTCTCAATCATCTGGACCCGGCCGACCTGCGTCGCGACATGCAGCTGCTTAGCCAGCAGGCGCGGCTGTTCTTTGGCTCCGTGCGGGACAATATCCTGATGGGGAACCCACTCGCCACTGACGATGAAATTCATCAGGCGCTGGTCAATAGCGGCGCGCTGGAGTACGTGCGTAAGCAGAAAATGGGGCTGAACACCATCATCAACGAGGGCGGAACGGGCCTCTCCGGCGGACAGCGTCAGGCGCTGCTGCTGGCGCGCGCGCTGATCACTGCCCCGAATATCCTGCTGCTGGATGAGCCTACCGCCTGGCTGGACGAGATGAGCGAGAAGCAGTTTATTCAGCATCTTCACAAATGGCTGGGCAAGCGCCGGACGCTGGTGGTGGCAACGCATCGCCTGCCGATTCTGGATTTGGTCGACCGCATTATTGTACTGGAAAACGGCAAGGTGGTGATGGACGGTCCGCGCGACGCGATCCTGCATCAGCACGGGCTGGCGCCGCAAAAGGCGGCACAGCGCACCGTGACCATGAAGCCGGCGGCTGTAGCAGAGGAGGGTGCGGCATGAACGATTTCTCCCGTTATAACAGCCGTCTGAAAGAGCCGCGCCTGCCGCGATCCTCGCTGGTGGCATGGTCGCTGTTCGCCCTGCTGGCGGTGTTTATCGCATGGGCGAGCCTGTTCCAGCTGGACGAAGTCACGACCGGCAGCGGCAAGGTGATACCGTCCTCCCATGAGCAGGTGATTCAGTCCCTGGAAGGGGGGATTATCCACAGCCTGCTGGTTCGCGAAGGCGATATCGTTGAGCGCGGTCAGCAGCTGGCACAGCTTGACCGGACTAAAACCGAGTCCAGCGTGCTGGAGAGCGAGTCTCGTCTGAACGCGGCGCTGGCAACGGCTGCGCGACTGAAGGCCGAAGTTAACGACACGGAACTCGCGTTTCCCGAGGAGCTGGACGATGACGTTGAGCTGGTCAAACAGGAAACGGCGCTCTATCAGTCCCGTCGCGAGAGCCTTGAAAAAGGGCTGAACGGCTTACGTCAGGGCGCCGAGCTGGTGCAGCGCGAGCTGTCGTTAACCCGTCCGCTGGTGACCCAGGGGGCGGCCAGCAAGGTTGAGGTGTTACGTCTTGAGCGTCAAAAAAATGAGCTTGAGAATAAAATCACCGAGATGAAAAATCAGTATTACGTCCGCGCCCGCGAAGAGCTGGCGAAAGCCAACGCGGAGATTGAAGCCCAGCGTTCGGTGATGAAAGGGCGTGAGGACTCCCTGACCCGGCTGACCTTCAACGCGCCGGTGCGTGGGATTGTGAAGGATATTGACGTGACGACCGTGGGCGGCGTTATTCCCCCGAACGGCAAGCTGATGAGCCTGGTCCCGCTGGACGACCAGATGGTGGTTGAGGCGAAAATCTCGCCGCGCGATGTCGCGTTTATCCACCCCGGCCAGAAAGCGCTGGTGAAAATTACGGCCTATGACTACTCCATCTATGGCGGGCTGGAGGGCGAGGTGACCATGATTTCGCCGGACACCCTGCAGGACGAGGTGAAAAGAGATGTCTACTACTACCGCGTCTATATCCGCACCGACAGTAACCACCTGACCAATAAGCAGGGCAAAGACTTTCCGGTCTTTCCAGGGATGATTGCAACGGTAGATATTAAAACCGGCAGCAAAACCATCCTGGATTATCTGTTGAAACCGCTGAACAAGGCAAAAGAGGCGCTGCGCGAGAGATAAAGATTGGCGTTCGGGATACCGAACGCCATTTGTATTATACCGTTGACGTTACGTTGTTTGGGTGGCGTCGCTCCTTCGGCACCACGTTAATGTAATGAGTAACATAGGCGAAATATAATCCGGCATAGTTTTCGACCAGTTCGAAAAACGCCGGATACACCGACAGGCGACCGTCACCGCGATCTTTAAGATAACCTGCCTCATGCGCCGATTTGATAATCCGGTTGACGTGGATCCGGGAGACAAAGAATTCTTTAGCGAGCGTGCTGGCGGAGTATTGAATAACCGCGCCGTGGGCGGATTTGTTTTTTATGGCCTGCAGGTAAAGATACAGCATAATCATGCGGCCTCCATCCTTATCAATAAATAACCCCACTTCCGGTAAAACTTTTCTGAACGTTAATCCCCGAAAAAGATATTCTGCCGCGCGGCGGAAGAAATTATTTCTCAATGTGTCATTATCCAGCAGGTTAACATCAATATTAAACGTCGGGTAAAGAATGCTGACGGGTAAAAATGCACCGGACATATAGCGTTTGAGTTCATTCAATCCTTTTTCGGTTGGGGCAATTCTCGTTTTTCGCCGGTCTTCCGTACAGCGCCAGGTCCTGATGCGTCCCGTGGTTCTGAGTAACGTAATGATCGCAATAACGCTGTTGGGGCTGGCTATTTTATAGCGGGAACATAACTCTTTTATCTCTGAGACGGATTCGGCCTGATTGCCAAATATAAAACAACACATGGAAAGAATAATGTTAAACCGTGATTCCTGAAGCATTGTCTTGTAGAACAAGGGTTGTTTTTTGTAGATGGCGTCATTGATTGTGTAGTGCTCTAATATTGCCTCACTAAACCGCGGGTTGCTTTTTATAACATCCCTTCGATGTAGCAAGGCCCTGGATGAGATGTGATTATCCATAGCATTTTTCTCGTATTTGATGAGCCGATAGATGAAGTATCCAGCCTTCTTTTTCGGAATTTTCATTATACCTGAGAAAAAGTGGCTTGCGGTCGGTATTTTAAAAGAAATATAGAGTTATATTTATGCGTGGAAAAGGGTGATTAACGCAAAGATGTTACAGTGCATGGCGTTGATAACAGTATCTTAACCTGATGGTGTATTGTAAAATTATTATACACACCGCTGTTGGTTTACATACTCATAATAATAATGGCGCTTTCGTGCCCAGGAGCAGGTTATGACCCACCAAATTTCTCTCAGGAATGATGCGCGCAACGAGCAAAGATTTGTCATTTCAACCTGCGGCTTTACGTTTCAGGGATATCACCTGCTGCTCAAAAAGTACGGCATAGAGACTGCGCATATTCACTTTGATGGAGATGAGTTATCTGATCCTGACAAGGAAAATATCCTTATTCATCAAAACGCTCACATCGTAGTGTTCCTGGGAAAAGGTACGGTAGCTCTCCTGGAGAGCCTGACGCGACTGGCATCCGTACTCAATGCACTTCCTGTTATTCGTCGTGTTACCCTGTATGGTGATATACCGGACAGCTGGCTGTATCGAACCCTGGGTAGTCTTCTAAATAACAGTCATCAATTATCATTGATTCGCATAGCCAGCGTATCTGATGTAATAACCTGTTTCCACACCCACAATAATGGTTTTAAAGACCGCTCGCGCTTATTACGCGATTACTATCTGCACTGTTCCTCGTCAGAAAAGCTCAAATGGCTGACAAGAAGAGAGGTTGATGTTTTATTGAACTTCTATCGCGGCATGTCTATAAAAGACCTGTGCGACAAACTGAGGCTTTCTAATAAAACGGTTTACACCCATCGTAAAGAAGGTCTGCAGAAATTACATTGTATCAAGCGATGGTTGAATGAACCGCGCAATGTAAAAGTGGAAAGGCGGATTAAAAACCAAAATCAAAGAGTGGACTTCACGGATAAAGAAGCGGAAGTTTTTAATGCGCTGGTGAAAAGGGAGATATTCCCCGCCTACCAGATCATTACCGATCGTGACAAGAAAGGAGTGGGGTTTGAGATACTTATTCGCTGGAATAAGAACGGTAAAATAGTCAAGCCAGCCCGTTTTCTGAATGACATCGCTAATTATGAAGTATGGCTAAAGATTACGGCTATGGTGATCCACGCCGCCGTGTCCGGGATTAATAAATATAACGGTAAATTCTATTTTTCCGTTAATATACCGCCTCGCCTGGCGTCCGGGAACGCGCTGCCAGAGATGGCCAGGAAAGCCATCGGCATGCTGCTTAACCCCCAGTGGGCAGAAAAGCTGGTCTTTGAATTCGCGGAAGATATTGATGTAACGAAAGATAAAAGCATCCCAGAAACCATGCGGCACCTGCGTAATACGGGGTGCAAACTGTTTCTTGACGACTGCTTCTCAAGCCATCATGCCATGTTCCCCGTGAGGCAGGTGCATTTTGATGGGCTGAAACTGGATCGGGACATCGTCGATCATTTTGTGGCGAACGACAACGATTATAATTTGATTAAAGCGATACAGATTTACAGCGACATGACCGGAACAGCTTGCATTGCAGAGGGCGTTGACAGTGAGGAGAAGTTTGAAAAATTAGTCGAGCTGGGTGTGAAAAACTTTCAGGGATATTATCTCTCGCGCGCCGTGAAAGAGGAGGAATTAGACCGCATGGTGAGATTGTTCAGCTAAAAAATAAAGCCCCGAAGGGCCTTGTTTATTTGCGTCCCAGCAACAGGCCAAGCACAATACCGACCGCACCTGCGGCGATAAGACCGGTGAGCGGGTTATTTCTGACCGCTTCAGTCACGTCAGAGACAGCATCGCTGGCCTGTGCGGCATATTTTTTCGCAGCGCCTTTTACCTGATGCTTCGGTGAATCAACGAATTCACCGAACTGCTGCTGGGCTGAACCTGAAAGTTCATCAAATTTATTTTTTGCTTTGTCTTCAGCAAACTGGGTGTTTTTATCAGTACCGAAATCAGACATTTTTGCCTCCTTTTGTTGATAGTTAAAGGATAGCCTCTCTTTGAAAAGATGAGAGGCGGAACGCTAAATTTCGGAGGGAATTGGCCGGTTTTCGGATATATCTACACCAGAAGAGGGCGTTATTTTTCGTTCTCATCCTGGCCGTAATACAGCTTGCCAATGCGGATAAGCGGGCGGCCCTGCGACTTGCGGTGCAGGTTGCTGTCCCGAAGGGAATACACGCAGCCGCAATATTCCTGCTGGTAAAACTGTTCCCGCTTGCTGATCTCAATCATGCGTGATGAGCCGCCCTGTTTGCGCCAGTTGTAGTCCCAGTAGATCATCCCCGGATAGCGCGCTGCCGCACGCTGGCCGCAGTCATTGATCTGCTGCATATTCTTCCAGCGAGAGATCCCCAGCGAGCTGCTGATAACGCTGAAACCATTTTCCGCCGCGTAGAGCGCCGTACGCTCGAAGCGCATATCGAAGCACATGGTGCAGCGGACGCCGCGCTCGGGCTCCCACTCCATGCCTTTTGCACGCTCGAACCAGTTATCGGTATCGTAATCGGCATCAACAAACGGCACGCCGTGTTTTTCTGCAAAACGAATGTTTTCTTCCTTACGGATGAGGTATTCCTTTTGCGGATGGATGTTGGGGTTATAGAAGAAAATGGTGTAGTCAATGCCCGAGGCCTGAATAGCTTCCATGACTTCACCGGAGCAGGGGGCGCAGCAGGAGTGCAGCAGAAGTTTATCGGCGCCGTTTGGCAGGGTGAGCTGCGGGCGGATGAAGGGGGTTGTACTCATGTTGTTCTACAATATGTTGATGAAATTTATGGAATTGTAGCACAAGTTATTAATGTCTTCTGACTGTACTGGTGGGAATCGAGGATCCGCCTGGTCGGGATCCTCGCGCTGAGCGGTGCCGCTATTCGGCAAATTTGAGCAGCGCTTCGCCGTCAAGACGGTAGCGCACCCATTCGGACTGCGGCAGCGCGCCAATGCTGAGATAAAAATCGATGGCGGGCTGGTTCCAGTCCAGCACGCTCCATTCAAGGCGGCCACATTGCCGTTTTACCGCGAGTTGAGCGATATGTTTCAGCAGCGCTCTGCCCGCGCCTTTACCGCGGTAGTCCGGGGAAATGTACAGGTCTTCCATATAAATCCCGTTGCGTCCAAGCCAGGTCGAATAGCTGGTGAAGAACACGGCATAGCCGGCGATCCTGCCGTCAAACTCAGCGATCAACGCCTCGGTTTTACTGCCCGCACCAAAGAGGGTTTCCCGGATCTCGTCCGGCGTGGTTACGACCTCTTCGGGGGCTTTTTCATATACCGCCAGCTCATAGATCATGGCGTAAATAGCCGCTGCATCTTCGGGACGGGCCTGACGAAGGGTTATGCTCATTGTTTTTCCTGTTATTTGCACGGTTCGCGATTGATGGCGTTAAGCATACGGAGTATTGTCCGAAGAATTAAGTGCAATGAAATCAACAAATGATGAATATTATGCATCCGGCGCTGAGACGTCTTGATTTAAACCTGCTGCCCGTTTTTGACGCCATTTACCGCCACCGTTCTGTTCGCCTCGCAGCCGACGAGCTGGCGATGAGCACCTCGGCGCTGAGCCATGCGCTGTCGCGTCTGCGCACGGCCCTTAACGATCCGCTCTTTTTTCGGGAAGGGCATCGTATGTCCCCCAGCGTGTACGCCTCTCAGCTTGCGCCTTCTATTGCTTCCGCATTGTCGTTCCTTAATCAGGAGCTGACCCCGCAGCCGGAGTTTGACGCCGCCAGCAGTACCGAAAGCTTGCAAATTGGGATTACGGATTTTACCGCGCTATGTATTTTTCCCGCTCTGATGCACAAGCTGCAGACTGCTGCCCCGGGCTTGCGTTTCGAATTGCGCTATCTGCCGCACAGCCCGGCGCTGACGGAGCTGCTGGCGGGCGAGGTAGATCTGGCGCTGGGTTTCAGCACCGAGGACGATATCCGCCATCCGGAACTGGAAGAGATCGGCTGGTTTGAGGATGAGTATGTGGTTATCAGCAACGCAAGCCGGACCCGGCTAACGCTGGAGGATTATCTCGCGGCCCGACACCTGGTGGTGACGCCGTGGAATGAAAAGCAGGGCGTCCTGGACGTGCGGCTCGAGCAGCTGGGCTATACGCGGCACATTGCGATCAAAACGCCGTCGATGCTGAGCGCGCCATTTATCGTTGCGGAAAGCGACCTGCTGATGGCCATTCCTCGTTACGCCGCCGAGAAGCTGGTGGCGGCGGCGGAACTGAGGATTTTTGCCTTGCCGTTCTCTATTCCCAAATTTGAGGTGAAAATTTACTCGCATAAGCGCAGCGGCCAGCGGGGGGCGACCCGATGGCTCCAGGAGGAGCTGCAAATGCTGGCGCAAGATGGCAGGGGGATGAGTGCCGGATAAGCTCAGCGCGATTTAGATTTCACGTTAAAAGTAAGTTTACATATGTAAGATAACTCATATACCATACCCCCCTATAGTATCAGGAGGGCATATGCCGCACTCACCCGAAGATAAAAAACGTATTCTTACCCGCGTCCGCCGCATTCGCGGCCAGGTTGATGCCCTTGAACGCGCGCTGGAGTCGGGCGACCCCTGTCTGGCCATCCTGCAGCAAATTGCCGCCGTGCGCGGCGCTGCCAATGGCCTGATGGGCGAAATGGTTGAAATACATCTCAAAGACGAGCTGGTGACGGGAGACACAACGCCGGATCAGCGAGCCGTACGCATGGCGGAAGTCGGCCATTTGCTGCGCTCTTATCTAAAATAAATCCACACACCTGACAAAAAGGGAAGACATGATGAAATCTCGCGCAGCTGTTGCATTTGGCCCCGGCCAGCCGCTGAAAATCGTCGACATCGACGTCGCTCCGCCGAAAAAAGGCGAAGTGCTGATCAAAATCACCCATACCGGCGTGTGCCATACCGATGCATTTACCCTCTCCGGTGACGATCCGGAAGGCGTCTTCCCGGCTGTGCTGGGTCATGAAGGCGGCGGGATTGTGGTGGAAGTGGGCGAGGGCGTGACCAGCCTGAAGCCAGGCGATCACGTTATCCCGCTGTACACGGCGGAATGCGGAGAGTGTAAGTTCTGTAAATCCGGCAAAACTAACCTCTGCCAGGCCGTGCGCGCCACTCAGGGGAAAGGGCTGATGCCGGACGGCACCACCCGTTTCTCCTACAACGGTGAGCCAATCTATCACTACATGGGTACCAGCACCTTCAGCGAATACACCGTTTGCGCGGAGATCTCGCTGGCGAAGGTCAACCCGCAGGCGCCGCTGGATAAAGTCTGCCTGCTGGGCTGCGGCGTAACCACCGGCATTGGCGCGGTGCATAACACGGCAAAAGTCAAAGAGGGCGACACCGTGGCGGTGTTCGGTCTCGGCGGCATTGGTCTGGCAGTGATTCAGGGCGCGGTGCAGGCGAAGGCCGGGCGTATCATCGCGGTCGATACCAACCCGGAAAAATTCAAGCTGGCGGGTGAAATGGGCGCGACCGATTTCGTGAACCCGAAAGATCACGAGAAACCGATTCAGGACGTCATCGTTGAGATGACCGACGGCGGCGTGGACTTCAGCTTCGAGTGTATCGGCAACGTCAACGTTATGCGTTCTGCGCTGGAATGCTGCCACAAGGGCTGGGGTGAGAGCATCATCATCGGCGTGGCCGGGGCAGGACAGGAGATCAAAACCCGTCCATTCCAGCTGGTGACCGGACGCGTCTGGCGCGGCTCCGCCTTTGGCGGCGTGAAGGGGCGTACCCAGCTTCCCGGCATGGTGGAAGACGCGATGGTCGGTAAAATTCAGCTCGACCCGTTCATCACCCACCGTTTGCCGCTGGAGCAGATCAACGAGGCGTTCGATCTGATGCACGAAGGAAAATCCATCCGCACCGTCATTCATTTCGGCGACAAGTAACTCTTCTGCCAGCGGTTTTTAGCCGCTGGCATTTCTTTAATAATCTTCTCTAAAGTGTGACCAGTGCGGCGTTTTTAGCCGTAATCTAAATCTCTGCCGTGCCGATGACTATCTAACAGGCGTGTTTTTGCGCATCTTACCTATAAGAGAGTCGACGGTCATGGACAACACTTCTTCGATGCAGGCGCAGCGCAAGCTGAGCTTCCTGCATCACATCAGGCTGGTTCCGCTGTTTTCCTCCATTCTCGGTGGCATTATTCTGCTGTTTGCCTTGAGTTCGGGTCTGGCGGGGTATTTCCTGCTACAGGCCGACAACGATCAGCAGGACGTTACGTCCGAAATTCAGGTGCGTATGGGGCTATCGAACAGCTCAAACCATCTGCGCACCGCGCGTATCAATATGATCCACGCCGGCGCGGCAAGCCGTATCGCAGAGATGGAGGCCATGAAGCAGAACATCCGTGAGGCGGAAACGCGCATTAAGCAGTCCCAGGATAGCTTTACCGCCTATATGCATCGTTCCGTGCGCAGCGCTGCGGACGAAGCGCTGGATGCAGACCTGAAGGCACGCTACGACGCCTATATCGCGGGCCTCCAGCCGATGGTCAAATTTGCCAAAAACGGCATGTTCGAGGCGATCATCAACCACGAAAATGAGACCGCGCGCCCGCTGGACGACGCTTACAACGCCGTTCTGCTGAAGGCGATTAAGATCCGGACCGACCGCGCCAATGCGTTGACGGCGCAGGCGCACAGCCGCACGCAGCTGGGTCTGATGTTTATGGTGGGCGCGTTTGCGCTGGCGCTGGCGCTGACCGCGATGACCTTCGTCGTGCTGCGCCGCACGGTCATTAATCCGCTCCAGCGTGCAGCGAAACGTATCGAGAATATCGCCAAAGGCGACCTGACGATGCCGGACGACGTGGCCGGACGCAGCGAAATTGGCCGCCTGACGCGCGATCTGCAAACCATGCAGCACTCCCTTGAAACAACGGTCGGCACCGTCCGTCAGGGAGCGGAGGAGATCTACCGGGGTACCAGCGAGATCTCTGCCGGTAACACCGATCTCTCATCACGCACCGAGCAGCAGGCCGCGGCGATTGAGCAGACTGCCGCCAGCATGGAGCAGCTGACCGCGACGGTGAAGCAGAACGCCGATAACGCCCATCATGCCAGCAAGCTGGCGGAAGATGCCTCCGGGAAAGCCAGCCGCGGCGGCCAGATGGTCTCCGGTGTGGTGAAAACTATGGGCAATATCTCAAGCAGTTCGAAGAAAATCTCTGAGATTACCGCGGTGATCAACAGCATCGCCTTCCAGACCAATATCCTGGCGCTTAACGCGGCGGTAGAAGCGGCGCGGGCGGGCGAGCAGGGACGCGGGTTCGCCGTGGTGGCCAGTGAAGTTCGTACCCTTGCAAGCCGCAGCGCCAACGCCGCAAAAGAGATCGAAAGCCTGATCAACGAATCGGTCTCGCTGATAGACCAGGGTTCCGGTGAAGTCGTTGCCGCAGGCAATACCATGAATGAGATCGTCGAGGCGGTGAAGCGCGTCACCGACATTATGCTGGAGATTGCCGCCGCGTCTGACGAGCAGAGCCGCGGTATCGTGCAGGTCAGCCAGGCTATTTCGGAGATGGATAAAGTGACTCAGCAGAACGCCTCGCTGGTGGAAGAGGCCTCCGCGGCGGCCGCGTCGCTGGAAGAACAGGGCGCGCGTCTGACAGAGGCGGTCGGGGCGTTTCGTCTGAGCGGCAAGGCTCAGGGGCGTACTCAACAGCAGAACTCTGCGGCAGTAAAACCTGCTGCATTACGTCCGGCGGTAGCGCATAACGGTGATAACTGGGAAACGTTCTGACTCGCCGGCCGTGTCGGGTGGCGCTTCGTTTACCCGGCCGACAAAAAAGGGACCTTTCGGTCCCTTTTTTCATCCGTTACTGCTTATCGGGTAACGCGTACGCGATAACGTAATCACCGCGATCCGGCGACTGGCGAGCGCCCCCGGCGTTAATGACGATGTACTGCTTACCGGTTTTCGGCGAGACGTAGGTCATCGGGCCGGACTGGCTGCCGACCGGCAGGCGGTCCTTCCAGATCTCTTTCCCGGTGGCGGTATCAAACGCGCGCAGGTAGAAATCCTGGGTGCCGGCGAAGAACAGCAGGCCGGACTGGGTTGACAGCGACGCGCCCAGCGTTGGCATCCCGATTGGGATTGGCATGTGCATGCGAATGCCCAGCGGGCCGGTATCTTCCACGGTACCAACCGGTACCTGCCACACCAGCTTGCCGGTTTTCAGGTCAACGGCCGACATGGTTCCGAACGGCGGCTTCTGGCACGGAATGCCCAGCGGCGACAGGAAGCGTTCGCGCATTGCGCCGAACGGCGTGCCGTCCATCGGGACAATCCCCATCTCAATGCCGCTGGCGTTTTTCGCCACGTTCGCGCGCGGCACCATGTAGTTTGCCAGCCCCAGACGCATATCGTTGACGAACATCAGGCTGTTGTTCGGGTCAACGGAGACGCTGCCCCAGTTCATCCCGCCGAGCGAGCCGGGGAACTGCAGGGAACGGTCGAGACCCGGCGGGGTGAAGACGCCCTGATGACGCATTTCTTTAAACTGAATGCGGCACAGAAGCAGGTCGACAGGCGTCGCCCCCCACATGTCGGACTCGGTTAACGTCTGGTTGCCAATCATCGGCATGCCCACGGAGTACGGCTGGGTCGGGGAGTAGCGTTCACCTTCAACGTTACCCGCCGGAACTGGACGTTCCTCCACCTTCGCCACCGGCTTGCCGGTTTCACGGTTGAGCATAAAGATCATGCCCTGCTTGCTGGTCTGCACCAGTACAGGCGTGGTGCCGCCTTTGCCGTCCGGCAGGTCGTACAGCAGCGGCTGGGAAGGCAGGTCGAAGTCCCACAGGTCGTGGTGGGTGGTCTGGAAATGCCAGCGCACCTGTCCGGTGGCAGCGTCAACGGCGACGATGGAGGAGCTGTATTTATCGTCCAGCGCGGTACGCTCGCCTGCCCAGAAGTCTGGCGTGGCGTTGCCGGTTGGCAGGTAGATCAGGTTCAGCTTAGCGTCGTAAGACATTGCAGACCAGACGTTCGGCGTGCCGCGCGTGTAGGTCTGGCCTTCCGGCGGCAGGCCGGTCAGGTTCGGATTACCCGGATCCCACGCCCAGGCGAGCTTACCGGTGTGAACGTCGTAGGCGCGCACCACGCCCGGCGGCTCCCCGGTGGAGAAGTTATCCGCGACGCGACCGCCGACGACAACGACGTTTCCGGCCACCAGCGGCGTGGAGGTCTGCTGATAATAGCCCGGCTTGATTTCGCCCATGCCAACGCTCAGGTCAACGGTGCCATGGTCGCCAAAGTCGTCGCAGAGCTTGCCATTATCCGCGTTGATGGCAATCAGACGGGCATCGGTGGTAGGCAGGAACAGGCGGCGAGGGCATGCCGCTGGAGACGTCCCGGTCTGTGACGCTGTCACGTTTGCATGATCTTCAAAGTAGCCCAGACCACGGCAACGCTGCCAGTTCGGCGCGGTGGCTTTCGAATCATAACGCCATTTTTCTTTACCTGAATCCACATCCAGCGCCAGCACTTTACTGTACGGGGTACAGACAAAGAGCGTGTCGCCAATTTGCAGCGGCGTGTTCTGATCTTCCGCGCCGGAGCCGTTGCTCTGCGGAATATCCCCGGTGTGCGCCACCCAGGCGACTTTCAGATCGCTGATGTTTTGCTTGTTAATCTGGTCCAGCGCGGCGAAGCGGTCGCCGTGGGTGGTGTTGCCCCAGTGTTCCCAGTTTTTCTGCTGTTCGCCGGGAGCAACGGGTTTCACCGGAACGAGCTCGTTCGCCGCCACGAGGGTTTGCGGCTTAAACATCCAGCCGAGGCTGACCAGCATCGCCAGTGCGAGAACCGCCGCAACGCCATAAGCCGGGGCTTTATTCGCTGCGCCGCGGTTTGCCGCGCGCAGGAAAGGCCAGACGATGGCGCAGAGGAAGGCCAGTACGGCGAAGGTGAACAGGCGCGAGAATAGCGGCCAGAAATCCCAGCCCGCATCGCTTACCGCCCAGAACAGCGAGGCAATAAACGCGATGCCGTAAAGCACGATCCCGCTGCTGCGATTGAGGAAAATCAGTAGCGCGGCAATGACCATCACCACGCCCATTATCACGAAGTAAAAACTTCCGCCTACGGCGGCGAGCTTGAAGCCCAACCCGCCGACCGCCAGACCGATGAGCAACATCAGTCCGGCAAGGAGCCACTGCAAAATACGAGGTATCCCGCGCGGCGCGCTGCCAAATGCCATTTCTGTCTCCTTTGAATCTCTCCGCATTGCCGGGTATGTACCATATGGATAATAAAGGCGGGGAGAGTAATGATTAAAACGAGTGAATTCTTTTTTATATAACGATTAACGAACCAAATGGTGAATCCGTCGTTATGATAAAACTGTTAATTTGTTTTACGCAATTGTTAATGGATCATTCCGCATTATTTGATTAACGCACAGCCCAGTTCCCTCTCCCACAGGGAGAGGGAACTGGGTGAGGGGTGAAGGGAATCAGACAGGCATAGATTTACGGATAGCGCTCAGCAGCGTTTGTGCGCCCGTGGAAAGGGGAGTATCTACCCGGGTCAAAATACCGATGGGTTCACCCGCACCCGGGGAGGCGATCGGCAGGGCGGTCAGCGTGCCCTTACGCAAATCATCTTTTACCGCACCGGAGGGGACGAACCAGACGTAGTCATAATCCAGGGTAAGCTGGCGCGAAAGAGAAGCCGAAAGCGTTTCGATGCACCCTGAGGGTAGCGTACACCCCTGCATCTGCAGCAAGGTTTCGGCGGCCTGGCGCGGGACGGTCCCTTTCGGGCAAACCACCACCGGCCACTCCATCACCCGGCTTAACGTCACCGTGTCCTGCAGCAGGGGATGATCGGGTCGAACCACCAGCTTCAGGGATTCCAGGAACAGCAGTTCATAATTGAGACCGCCCATCAGCTCGGGGTCGGACATTCGACCGATACCGAGATCAAGCTCACCCGATTTCAGCCCCGCGAGCAGCATGGTGTTATTCATGGTGGCAACCTGAATAGTGGTATTTCGCTGCTGCTTATGGAACTGACCAATAACGGGCGGTAGGATCCCCAGCGCCGCGGTTGGCAGGGCGCCGACGCGCACCACCTCGCTGGTCTGCTCTTCTTTTCGGTGCAGGGACTGGCCTGCGGTGTTGAGCGCATCCAGCACCTTCACGGCGTGCGTCAGGAACTGTTCGCCCACCAGAGTCAGCTGTGCCCCCAGCCGACCGCGGTCAAATAGACGGGCGCCGGTCAGCTGTTCTAGCTCGTTAAGGGTTTTCGAGAGCGCGGGCTGGCTCAGGTTAAGAGTTTCAGCCGCGCGCCCCAGCGTTCCCTGTTGAGCGACGGCCACAAATGTATGCAAATGGCGCAAGCGTATGCGCTGACTGAACAGACCATTTTTTTCCATAGGCGATGTTAAAAACAGAGCGATGCGGGTGACAAGTTAAGTTGTTTAATTTTGATAACTTGATAGCAAAATATTTTTAACATTTGATCTGTTTGAGTTACAACATGTTTTTCAGGCGAGGTGGGTGATGAACGTCCTTGTTCATTTATTGCTCACTGCGGAGGGATAAGCTGCAAACCGGTTTAGATCACGCCGTCGCCGCCGTCAGAGCACCATACCTGACCGGAGGTAAAGGAACACTCATCCGAGGCCAGTGTGACGTACAGCGGGGCAATCTCGACGGGCTGTCCCGGACGACCCAGCGGGGTATCCCCCCCGAACTCCTTCACTTTCTCCATCGGCTGGCCGCCGCTGGACTGGAGTACCGTCCAGTACGGGCCGGGGGCGACCGCGTTGACGCGAATGCCTTTCGGACCCAGCTGTTTGGCTAAGGATTTAGTAAACACCGCCAGACAGGCCTTCGTCTGAGCATAGTCCAGCAGTACGGGGCTGGGCTTCACCGCCTGAACGGAGGAAGTGTTAATGATCACGGACGACGCTTTCAGGTGGCGCAGGGCGGCCTTGGTGATCCAGAAGGGGGCGTAAACGTTGGTTTTAAACGTCGCGTCAAAATCTTCAGTGGTCAGCTCTTCAAGGGATTCCCGGAACTGCTGGCGGCCTGCGTTGTTGACCAGAATATCCAGCCCGCCCAGCTTCGAAACGGCTTCTTCGACCAGATTCTGGCAAAAGGTCTCGTCCCGGACGTCTCCGGGCAGCGCGATGGCCTTGCGGCCTTCCGCTTTGATCAGGTCGATGACCTCGGCGGCATCTTTCTCTTCTTCAGGCAGATAGTTGATGGCGACGTCTGCCCCTTCACGGGCGTAGGCGATAGCCACTGCGCGTCCAATCCCGGAGTCACCACCGGTGATCAGCGCTTTTTTGCCGGCAAGGCGGCCATGCCCTTTATAGCTTGTTTCACCGTGGTCGGGTACAGGCTGCATTTCAGACGCCAGTCCCGGCGGCGTTTGCGGCTGTTCCGGGAACGGGGGTTTCGGGTAAGCGTTCGTACGTTGTGTAGTATCACTCATAGCTGACTCCTTAAGCCAAGGGGTGAGATTTGATGGATAGTTGCAGCGTTAACGCTTCGCTGAATTATTTCTGCAAACGATCAACACGAACGACGGCAGGCGATGATTTTTTATCAAGCGAACCGTTGATACTGATCATCTGATCGGGTTTTACCGTTCTGCCGTCGAAGACTGCCTGGGGAATAATAACGTCGATTTTTCCGGTTTTATCCTGGAATACAAACTTATCGCCGCTACCGTCAATAAGATTACCGCGCAATGAAATTGTCGCGCCATCGTGCAATTGTTTTGCCTGATCGATGGTCATAATACGCGCGTCATCGGTTCCACGATATCCGCTGTCCAGCGCGTGGGGCGGTGGCGGTGCTTCACCTTTTTGTAACCCGCCGTTATTATCTGCCCATGCAACTGGAACCAGAAATATCAAAAAAGCGGAAATAAGTGATAATTTCATCTGATATCCTTCATTTTTGAGTGTCTTGACATATTAAGTATTGTTGCTATTCCTTTATGTGGCAAATGTGATAAGTCTTAAAAACATTTTCTTTGGAAATCAAAACTATCTTGAAATAAGCGAAACGGTGACAACGACTATGAAGCATGAAAATGAAAAGTTACCCGGGATAGATGAGAGTTATCGCTTGTTGAGGTTTGAATATTCATTTCGCCAGGTGGGTTTTGTGGTCCTTCTGGCTATTATCATCGCAGCGGTTGCTGGTCTGTTTTCCAGCGGAGTGGTGAGCGATACGGCCAAAACCAATTCCGCTAACTCCTTGAGCATAAACTATGAACGCTTCGGCCGGCGGGAGACGGAGTCAAGAATGCAGGTCACCTTCCCGGTGAAGACGGAGGGCAGCTATACCCTCAGCCTGACCACCGACAGCAGCGACGTGTACGAGCCCGGCAGCGTCTGGCCGCAGCCAGACAAAATGTATAGCCACGGCAAAACCCTCTATTTGGTCTATGACGACCTGCAAAAATCAGACAACTTCTCTGTTTTATACTTCACGACACCTTCCAGAGCCGGTAAATGGAACACCGTCATCCGCGTCAACAACGAGCCGGAGATTAACCTCTGGCAATTTATTTACCCCTAGGAGGCTGATATGGATATGGTCTTTCGCGCGCTGGCGATTTATCTGTTTCTCGTGGTGGTATTTAAAGTGGCAGGGCGACGGGCGCTGCTGCAGATGACCAGCTTTGATCTCATCCTCCTCTTAATTATTAGTGAGGCGACGCAGCAGGCGCTTTTGGGGCAGGATTTCTCCGTTACCGGTGCAATGATTACCATTACCACGCTGGTGGTCGTTGACATTATATTTGGCCTGATGAAGAAATATTTTTCCCCGGTGGAGAATATTCTTGATGGGACCCCTGTGATTCTGGTTGAGAATGGCGTTCCATTAGCGGATAAGCTAAAAAAAGTCGACGTATCTTGTGATGATATTCTGGTTTCAGCGCGTCAAAATAATGGCATTACAGAACTTAGCGAAATTAAATATGCCATACTTGAGCGCAATGGACATATTTCAATCATTCCTGTTGAAAAATAAGAGGCGGCAAGATGAGCAATCTTTTACACGACAGTCATTATACCGAGAGTGAACTCACCAAAAAGCTGGCGAGTAAATTAACCGATGCCGGGCTGCGCTTAACCACCGCGGAATCCTGCACGGGAGGAAAGCTCTCGGTGGCGCTGTGTGCAGAGGAAAACACGGCCGATTTTTATGACGTCGGGCTGGTTGTGTTCAGCGATGAAGCCAAATCGCGGATCCTCGGCGTGCGTCAGGAGACGCTGGCGCGCTATACCGCCGTCAGTGAACAGACGGTGACCGAGATGGCCGCCAGCATCCGCGACATTGCCCAGGCGGATATCAGCATCGCCATCAGCGGCTACGCGGGCCCGGAAGGAGGCGATGACGGCACGGCGGCGGGAACGGTCTGCTTTGCCTGGAATATCTGCGGTGAGACGAAAACCCGCACCGTCCTTTTCTCCGGCGACTGCCAGGATGTGGTGGAAAAAGCGGTGCAATTTTCGCTCGCTGAACTGGTGACAACATTGTCGGACGGCAATAACGGCTAAATTCACGCGGAGGTTCTATGGCGGTCATAGTGATTACCGGCGGGACGGCGGGCGTGGGAAAAGCCACGGCGCTGAAATTTGCAAAGGCAGGTTACGATGTGGGGCTTATCGCCCGCGATGAAGCCAGCCTGCACTCCACCCAGGAAGAGCTGCACCGCTTCGGCGTCAATGCCCACGCGGTGCAGGCGGACGTCGCCGACAGCCAGGCGGTGGTAGATGCGGCTAACGAGATCGAGTATCGCCTCGGGGCGATTGATGTCTGGGTCAACAATGCGATGGGGGCCGTGCTGGCGCCGTTTCGTACCCTGACGCCGGATGAGTTTCGTCGCGTGACAGATGTTACCTATCTCGGATTTGTTAACGGCACCCGCGCCGCGCTGGAGCTAATGGTGCCCCGCGACAGGGGGGTGATTATTCAGGTGGGGTCCGCGCTGGCCTACCGTTCCATCCCTTTGCAGTCGGCCTACTGCGGGGCCAAAGCGGCGATCCGCGGGTTCACCGATGCGGTGCGCACGGAGCTGATGCACGAGAATAGCCGGGTTCAGCTTTCCATGGTGCAGATGCCGGGGCTCAATACGCCGCAGTTCGAATGGGCAAGGAATAAGTTCGCCTGGGCGATGCGACCGGTGCCGCCGGTCTTTGAGCCTGAAGTGGCCGCCAGCGCCATCTTTAAGGTTGCGCAGAAACCGGTGCGCGAGCTGTGGGTGGGCAGCAGCACTATCCAGTCCATCGTCGGGCAATTCTTCTTTCCGGGCTACCTTGACCGTCTGATGGTAAAAAAAGCCTGGGAAGGCCAGATGACCGACGATCTGAACGCAGCGGATCGGCGGGACTATCTCGACCAGCCGATTGACGACCTGCACAAAATCCATGGTCGTTTTACCGACGAAGCGAAGAACCGCGCTACTTCCGTCACCTCCGGTATGCCGGGCAAGGTGGCGCTGGGGGCCCTCGCGGTGGCGGGGATTATGCTGACGCGTCTGATAACCTGCCGGAAACGCTAATCAGCGCAGCGCGCTGCGGTGCGTCCAGAACCAGCGGTAGCCGTAGGCGCCAATACTGAGTTCGACGGTTTTGCCGCAAACCAGCGCGTCGTCGTAGCGTTTGTCCGCGAGGCAGGCGGTCCAGGTGGCGTTGCGGATCCCTCTGGCGGTGAACTGCACCGGCTGGTCGCTGAAGTTTACGAAGGTCAGAATGCTGCGCTCGTCGGTCTCGTAATAGATCCCCAGCACCGCGTCATGATTGAGGGTGATGAGGCGAAAGGGCGCCACGGCAATTTCGGGGAACTCCGAGCGGGTATTGGCAATATCAATAATCCGGTGCAGGAGCGAGTTGCGGTGGAGCAGCGAATCGGCGACGTTGATTTTCTGATAGCGGTAGGGCCCGTGGTCGATTATCGGCGCAATAAATTTTTCAGGATCGGCTGCCGAAAACCCGCCGCCCTGTGAACCCGCCCACTGCATTGGGGTGCGAACGGCGTAGCGCTCCTCCAGTTCAAGGTCGTCACCCATGCCGATCTCATCCCCGTAGCGCATCACCGGGACGCCCGGCAGTGAAAAGAGCACCGCGTGGCAGAACGCCAGCCGCTTTGGATCGCCATTCAACATCGGAGCCAGACGTCGGCGGATCCCACGCTGATAGACGTTCATCTCCTCGTCAGGGGCGAAGGTGTCGAGCACGAACTGTTTATCTTTCTGGCTAATCCCTTCCAGATCCAGCTCGTCATGGTTGCGCAGCCAGTTGGCAAAACAGCATGAATCTGGCGGGACGATCATCTTCTTCACCGCGTTGCGCAGCGGGCGGGCGCTTTTTCTGGCCAGGCTGACGTAGAAATACTTGTTGAGCCAGAAGTTGAGCACCAGATGCAGGCGGTCGTTATTGCCGAAATAGTCTTTATAAACCTCAACGTCTACGTCCACTTCGCCGAGCAGGATCGCGTCCGGATTACGCTGCTCGATAAGACGGCGCATGTGCTCCAGGATCCACAGGCCCTTTTCCTCGTCACCGCTGCCCGCCTGCTTCGTGAGGTGTGATGCGGCATCCAGCCGAAATCCCGATACCCCCAGTTTGAGCCAGAAGAGGATAATATTCTCAATCTCCTTAAGCACGGCGGGCGAGGTCAGGTTCAGGTCCGGCTCGTGGCGGTAGAACATGTGCCGGTAATACTGTCCCGCCTCGTCGTCCCAGCTCCAGACGCTCTTTTCCACGCCGGGAAACATGGGGGGCGTATCGTCGTCGTCGTTATCCGACCAGATATAGTAATCGCGATAGGGCGAGGCGGGGCTGCGGCGGGCCTGCTGGAACCAGGGATGGGCGTCCGAGGTGTGCTGGATCAGCAGCTCAATAATAACCTGCATGCCCAGCTCCCGGGCCTGTTCGATAAAAGCGATGATATCGGCCAGTTTTCCGAAGCGGGGGTCCACCTGCAGATGGTCGCTGACGTCGTAGCCCTCATCGAGAAAGGGCGTGAGGTAAAACGGGGTGATCCAGATAACCGTCGCCCCCATGCGGCGAATATAGCGCAGCTTGGCCGCGATCCCGGCGATGTCCCCGCAGCCATCGCCGTTCATATCGTAAAAAAGCGCGGTGTCAATCTGGTAGATAATGGCCCGTGTATGCCAGTCCGTCATAGCGTTCCTCAGTGATAGCCTTCAGTATCCGAAACTTTGCCCCGGAAGACGTAGTAGCTCCAGGCGGTGTACACCAGAATCACCGGAATTATCAGCAGGGTTCCGACCAGCATAAACAGCTGGCTGGCGGGGGGCGCCGCGGCTTCCCACAGGGTGATGCGCGGCGGAATTATGTTTGGCCACAGGCTGATACCCAGGCCGCTAAATCCGAGGAAGATCAGCCCCAGCGTCAGCAGGAAGGGACGCGAGTGGCTGGCCGGGTTGCGGGTCAGCCGCCAGATCAGCACGCTAAACAGGCCTACCAGCAGGGGAACCGGCATGAACCAGAAGAAGTTGGGCAGGGTAAACCAACGGTCGGCCACGTACTGCCAGCCGAGCGGCGTCCAGACGCTGACCACCGCGATCACCACCATCAGGGCCAGCAGCACGTGGCGGGTTAGCTCGCGCATGCGGCGTTGCAGGGTACCTTCACTTTTCATGATAAGCCAGGTGGTGCCCAGCAGCGTGTAGGCGACCACCAGGCCGATACCGCAGAAAAGGTTAAAGGGCGTCAGCCAGTCAAGCGGCGAGCCCACAAAGCGTCTGCCCTCAACCTCAAAGCCGTTGATTACCGCCCCCACGACGATCCCCTGGCTGAAGGTGGCGAGCAGAGAGCCACCGGCGAAGGAGTAGTCCCAGAACTTGCGGTGCGAAGGCGTCGCTTTAAAACGAAACTCAAAGGCGACGCCGCGAAAGATGAGGCCGATCAGCATCGCGGTGAGGGGGATAGTGAGCGCATCAATGATCACCGCGTAAGCCAGCGGGAACGCGCCGAACAGCCCCGCGCCGCCGAGCACCAGCCAGGTCTCGTTGCCGTCCCATACGGGCGCTACGCTGTTGACCATCACATCGCGCTCTTTCGCATCGCCCACGAAGTTAAACAGCAGGCC
This sequence comes from Enterobacter cloacae complex sp. P2B, assembly GCF_014895985.1. Taxonomy (NCBI): domain Bacteria; kingdom Pseudomonadati; phylum Pseudomonadota; class Gammaproteobacteria; order Enterobacterales; family Enterobacteriaceae; genus Enterobacter; species Enterobacter cloacae complex sp. P2B. Next base: position 25,384 of record NZ_JADBQQ010000011.1, read on the forward strand.
GATGCCCAAATCAAAGCCATCCATAATGATGTACATCAGCGTGGCAAAGACGATGATGGCAAACCAGATAACAGAGATATCGACGCCCATCAGTTTCTCTCCTGTTCCGGAACAGACTCCGCGGCAGACAGTGGACGGGCGGGGGTGCCCGACGTGTTTGACGTCAGCGTATCGACGGGCTGCGGGCCTTTCTTAATCAGCCGGATGAGGTACACATAGCCCACGCCAAACACCGACGAGTAGACAACGAAGAACGCCAGCAGGCTGATGCTCATCTGCAGGGTGCTGTGCAGGGAGACCGCGTCAATCGTGCGCAGATAACCGTAAACCACCCACGGCTGGCGGCCCACTTCGGTGGTCACCCAGCCGGCGAGCAGCGCCACCAGACCCGCGGGCCCCATGCAAAGAGCAAACCACTGGAACGGACGCGAGTGGTAGAGCCGGTGGCGATAGCGTAGCCAGAGGCTGACCAGACCGAGGGTAATCATCAGCAGGCCCATTCCGACCATGATGCGAAACGACCAGAAGACGATGGTCGAGTTTGGGCGATCCTCTTTCGGGAAGTCCTTCAGCGCCGGAACCTGCTTATCGAGGCTGTGCGTCAGGATAAGGCTGCCGAGCGCGGGAATTTCAAGACCGTATTTGGTGCGCTCCTCGTCCATATCGGGCAGGCCAAACAGCAGCAACGGCGTGGCCTCGCCGGGCGGATTTTCCCAGTGCCCCTCTATGGCGGCAATTTTGGCTGGCTGATGCTCAAGCGTGTTCAGGCCGTGCATATCGCCCACGACGGCCTGAATGGGGGCAACCAGCAGCGCCATCCACATCGCCATGGAGAACATGGTGCGTATGGCAGGGGTATCGTTACCGCGCAGCAGGTGCCATGCGCCCGACGCGCCGACAAACAGCGCGCTGCTCAGAAATGCGGCGATGGCCATATGAATCAGGCGGTAAGGGAAGGAGGGGTTAAAGATAATCGCCAGCCAGTCCTGCGGAATGACCTGCCCGTTCTCGATAGTAAAACCCTGCGGGGTGTGCATCCAGCTGTTTGAGGCGAGGATCCAGAAGGTCGACATCAGCGTGCCGAGCGCCACCATGCAGGTTGAAAAGAAGTGCAGCCCAGGGCCGACCTTGTTCCAGCCAAACATCATTACGCCAAGAAAGCCAGCTTCCAGGAAGAAGGCGGTTAACACCTCGTAGGTCAGCAGGGGACCGGTAATACTGCCTGCGAACTGGGAGAACCCGCTCCAGTTGGTGCCGAACTGATACGCCATGACCAGCCCGGAAACGACACCCATCCCGAAGTTAACGGCAAATATCTTGAGCCAGAAGTGGTACAGCGAGCGCCAGACGTCGTTTTTGGTGCGCAGCCACATGCCTTCAAGCACGACCAGATAGCTGGCAAGACCGATGGTGATCGCCGGGAAAAGAATGTGAAACGAGACGGTAAAAGCGAACTGAATTCTGGCGAGATGAAATGCATCAAGTTCGAACATGGTCCGTACCTCTGAAGCGATGGGGCACGAGAATTGCCGGGCAGGTCAGGATGCCCGGCAAAACCGATTACGGTTTACTCTTTCCGGCACCCAGCTCGGCACCGGTCAGCGGGTCGGAATGGGGATCGGACTTGGTGCGGGCAGACATCGCCTTAACCAGGGTTGCCTGTTCAGCTGTGAGCGTCACGCTGGCGCTACCGTCTCCGCCATCAACCGCAGGCTGGGGGGACTCAACGTAATCAAAGTGCTTATCGCTGTTCCAGCTTCCGCGAACCTCTCCACCTTCAGACATATTGTAGTACTTGTTGGTGAATTCCTCGATTGGCGGCAGTTTTCCCGGCGGGAAATTATTACGAATGGACTGCAGCGCCTTCTCAAAGGAGAGCTGATGCGCCGCCTCACGCGTCATCAGAAACGCCAGCGCATCCTTCACTCCGGGATCGTCAGTGACGTTAATCAGCCGTTCATAGATGATTTTCGCCCTGGCCTCTGCCGCCACGTTCGAGCGCAGATCCGCCGTCGGCTCGCCGATGGTATCGACGTAGGCTGCCGTCCAGGGCACGCCCGCCGAGTTAGTGAGCGGGGTACCGCCGCCGTAGAGGAGGGAGGTGATGTGGCTGTCGTTACCGTTTTCGGTCATGGACCGATACAGTTCAGCCTCATTTTCCACCCCTTCCGCCAGCGCGCCTTTGGCACCTTTGTTCAGCATACCAACCAGCGTACCGATGATTTCGAGGTGGCTTAGCTCCTCGGTGGCGATATCCATCAGCATATCCTTGCGGCCCGGATCGTCATCGCTCAGGCCCTGAGTGAAGTAACGGCAGGCGGCAGCCAGTTCGCCCTGCGGCCCGCCAAACTGTTCCAGTAAAAGGTTAGCAAGACCGGGGTTGGGTTCGGCGACGCGAACCGTATATTGCAGCTGTTTGACGTGTCGAAACATAGGCACTCTCCTGTGGATTATTTTTTCGCTTCGACACCGTCTGCGTCTGAACGCAGCAGGAACTGTTCCGTCGTTTGCGGGATATGGCGAATCAGCCAGTCGGCCATTTCGCGCTCTTCTGCGAGGATCGTCTCAATGGCAGGCACAGAGGCGGTATCGCCCGCTTTTTTCGCCGCAGCGAGCAGGGAGGTGTAGCAGGCGATTTCAAACTGTTCGAAGACATAGCCGCTGATCGAGCCCTTAACGATCTCATCGGACGGGAACATACCGCCGATGGATTGACCCAGGGCCGCCATTTTGCTCATCGAGTCTTTTAAGACCGAACGAGAAATATCATTACGGTCGAGGATTTCCTCCAGCAATGTAATTTGCCGTTTTGTCTCATTAATATGTTGCTCAATTCTGGCGCGAACATCAGGATAATTATCAATACGGCTGGCCATGGACTCCAGCATAGATTCGGCTTGCTTTTCCATTGCATGGGCATCGCGTAGCCAGTCATGGTAGTGTTCTACGTGATTCATCATTGTATCCTCATTAGGGGTTCGCTTATTTGGTCTCACTTTCAGCAGCCTGATCGGCACGTGCGGCACTGTAGCCAGATAAGTGGCCGACAATATTGGCGTAAATGCTGATGATAATGACCCATAGTACGCTATTCTTCCACCATATTACGGAAGGGATAGCGAGAATGAACCATATTATTGCTGCCGCTAAATGGCACCGTTTAATTGTCCTGGGACTGATGCTCATTTTATTTAACCTGTCTTATCGCGTCATTTCTGCGCTTTTTGGTTAATATTGCCAACGGCCAGGTCGGTGAGTTTAAGGTCGGTCTCTTTCTCTTCTTCCAGCGTTTCGGCAAGAAGTTTAACGGCTTTTTTGTAGCCCAGTTGTTCTGCGAGGGTCGCAAGGGTACCGTAGCTGGCTATTTCGTAATGCTCCACTTTTTGCGCAGCGGCAATTAACGCGGCATCACGCACTTCATTTTTTTCCGTACTTTCGATAACTTCGTTGGCTTCTTCAATTAAGCCTTCCATTGCCACGCACTTCATGCGCTTGAGCTTAATACCGTCTTCCTGTTCGACGATCTGGTCAATACGTTCAATCTGACCCTGCGTCTCCTCCAGGTGCGCGGTGAAGGCGGCGCTCAGCTTCTCGCTGGCGGCGGCGCGAGCGAGTTTGCTTAACGCTCGGGTAAGTTGTTTTTCAGCGCTGTAGGTATCGGACAGAAGATGAATAAATACATCCTCAACACTTTTCATATTCATAATAATTACGCTCCGGTAAAATAAGGAAAGGGTACTGCGAGCTTTTCAGCCCGCAGCATGCTCTCAGGTTTTATTAAAAGAGTACTAAATAAGATCAGGAATTATCAGATTTACGGCCTCCGCCGTGACTGTTCTGTCCCCCTTTCTTACCCGCTTCAGATGCGCGTTGCGGATCGTTTTTGAAATTACCACCGCTGTGCTGGCCGCCTTTACGTCCAGCTTCTGATGCTTTTTCACGGTCTTCAGCGAAATTACCGGAACCACCACGATGCTCTGCCATATTAAACCTCATAGTCATATATTGGTTATGTCAGTACGATACGAAAAATATTCCGTATCACTCGTCGTTCGAGTAATAACTCTAGTCGCTGTGAGGCATACGTCAAATTCGTTTCGCCATTAGCGGTTGCGTTATATTTAATTATTGCTGCGTTTGCGCTTCGCTTGGTTTGGAAATATGGAGGTGTGGGAAGGACTTGTAAAAAAATGTTCAGATTAGTCCTAAGTTTCATTTAAAAAGCGGAAGGTTGAGGCCAATAATAATGGCGTAGCAAAAACGAATAATTTGCTAGCGGTGATTTGGGGAAAATTACCCCTTTAGGGCTAGAGAAAATAGCCGCTACGAATTATAAGGAAAATCCTGGAAAAAATGACGAGGCGGCTGACAGGGGGCGGTAGCACACGGTTTAACCACTGGCGTCTTAAGATCACAAATCAGAAATTCTTCCCCCCGGAAGGAACGGCCTTCTCTACACTCCAGGTAATATTCACTGGAGGCATGACATCATGGCGAACACCATCACGGCTGATGATATTCGGGAACATTTTTCGCAGGCTATGTCGGCGATGTACCAGCAGGAAGTTCCGCAGTACGGCACCTTGCTTGAGCTGGTCGCGGACGTAAACCTGGCGGTTCTGGAAAATAACCCACTATTACATGAACAACTGGCGAACGCCGACGAGCTGGCGCGCCTGAACGTAGAGCGTCACGGGGCGATCCGCGTCGGTACGGCACAAGAGCTTTCCACCCTGCGTCGTATGTTTGCCATCATGGGCATGTTCCCGGTCAGCTATTACGATCTTTCTCAGGCGGGGGTACCGGTCCACTCAACGGCGTTTCGTCCGGTTGACGATGCGGCGCTGTGCCGCAATCCGTTTCGTATCTTTACCTCACTGCTGCGCCTTGAGCTGATTGAAAACGTGGCGTTACGCGAGCGGGCGGCAGAAATTCTCTCTCAGCGGAACATCTTTACGCCGCGCTGTCTGGAACTTATTGACCTCCATGAGTCGGAAGGGCACTTTACCGAAGCGCAGGCGCGCGAGTTTGTGCAGGAAGCGTTAGAAACCTTCCGCTGGCACCGTCATGCAACGGTCGACCAGGAGACCTACCTGGCGTTAAGTAACGAGCACCGCCTGATAGCTGACGTGGTCTGCTTCCCGGGGTGCCATATCAACCACCTCACGCCGCGCACGCTGGACATTGATCGGGTGCAGGAGCTGATGCCGAAGTATGGGATTGAGCCCAAAATTCTGATCGAAGGGCCGCCGCGTCGTGAAGTGCCGATCCTGCTGCGTCAGACCAGCTTTAAAGCCCTCGAAGAGCCGGTGCTTTTCGCCGGGGAACATAAAGGCACCCACACCGCGCGCTTCGGTGAAATTGAACAGCGCGGCGTGGCACTGACCCCGAAAGGCCGTGAACTGTACGATAGCCTGCTGGCCCAGGCCGGAACCGGAAAAGATAACCTCACGCACCAGCTGCATTTGCGGGAGATTTTCAGCGCCTTCCCGGACAGCGAAATGTTCCTTCGCCGTCAGGAGCTGGCGTATTTTCGCTATCGCCTGACCCCGGCGGGAGAGGCCCATCGTCACGCGTTTCGTCCGGGGGATGACCCGCAGCCGCTGATCGAGCGCGGGTGGGTGGTGGCCCAGCCGATAATTTACGAAGATTTCCTTCCGGTCAGCGCGGCGGGGATTTTCCAGTCCAATCTCGGGAATGAAACCCAGGCGCGCAGCCACGGAAATGCCAGCCGCAATGCGTTTGAAGCCGCACTCGGCTGCCCGGTGTATGACGAATTTACGCTCTACGAGGAGGCGGAAACGCGCAGCAAACAGCGTTGCGGTTTGCTCTGAAATCGTTACTCTTCAGGGGTGTGATGGAAAAAATAAGGTCGTTATGCAAAATCCTTCCGCCCCTGTGGTTGAAACGCGCCAGGGCGCACTGTCTGGTTTAACCGATGAAAACGTTCACCTCTGGCGCGGTATTCCCTATGCCGCACCTCCCGTTGGCGACTGGCGCTGGCGCTCACCCCGGCCGCCGGAACGCTGGGATGGCGTGCGTGCAGCTACCGACTTTTCGCCCTCAAGCTGGCAAAGCAGTGAATATTGTCAGGAGCTGGGCGGGGGCGATCCCGGCCAGTTTTCTGAAGACTGCCTCTATCTGAACGTCTGGTCCCCTATCGACCGTACCGGGCCGCTGCCGGTCATGGTCTGGCTGCACGGCGGCGGGTTTACGATCGGCGCCGGAAGCCTGCCGCCGTATAACGGCAAAGCCCTGGCATCCCGCGGTGTGGTTGTCGTCACGATTAACTACCGTCTCGGCCATCTCGGCTTCTTCGCCCATCCCGCTCTGGAAGGTGAAGAGGAGCGGGTGGTGCATAATTTTGCCCTGCTGGACCAGATCGCCGCGCTCGAATGGGTGCGGGATAATATTGCCGCGTTTGGTGGCGACCCGAATAACGTGACCCTGTTTGGTGAATCCGCCGGCGCGCGCAGCGTGCTGTCGCTGCTGGCCTCGCCGCTGGCGAAAGGACTATTCCATAAGGCGATAGTGCAAAGCGGGTACACTTTGCCGGATACGCCGCGCGCGCAGGCCCTGCAAAAAGGGGAAGCGCTGGCCGCCCACTTCGGGCTGGGAAATGCGACGGCAGAGCAGCTGCGCGCGATCCCGCCCGAGGCGTTCTGGCCGCTGACCGCGCCGCTGAACGTCGCCCCGGCCCCTATCGTTGGGGATTGCGTTTTGCCGGAGGCGATGCTGGACGTCTTTTTCGCCGCCCGCCAGCATCCCGTGCCGGTGATGATTGGCTCCAACAGCGATGAAGCCAGCGTGATGGCGGTGTTTGGTGTCGATCTCGCCGGGCAGATCCAGAAGCTTCGCCGGGAGCGCCGCTTCGGGCTGGGGCTCATCAAGCTGCTTTATCCGGGCGTGAAGGGCGACGAGGAGCTCGGCAGGCAGGTGTGCCGCGACATGGCCTTCACCACTATGGGCTACGTGGTGATGCAGGCCCAGCAGCGCGTCGGCGGGCTTTGCTGGCGCTACTGGTTTGACTATGTGGCCGAAGCGGAACACGCCACCTATATCAACGGTGCCTGGCACGGCAATGAGGTGCCGTACGCGTTCGATACCCTCGGGCAGGTGGAGCCTTCGCGCCAGTACGTTAACGAACGGGATCTGGCGTTTGCCGCCCAGGTGGCTGATTACTGGGTGAGCTTTGCGCGCGATGCCGGAACGCATGACAGCCTTCACGGGCCGACGCGCTGGCCCGCCTGCCGCAAAGGGCGGGACGTGCTGTTACGTATTGGTGTGAATAAACATGCAGGTTTCAGGCTTGAAAACCGCTTTATGCGCGCCCGCATGAGCCTCTTCAAGCGCGTAATGAAGCACCACGTCAGCCTCGATTAAGCAAACAGGCGCGAAACGCCGCCAGACCATTCTCCTGACAAGGCGTTTCGCGCAGCACCAGCCGGTAGCTCGCGCCGGTTTTAATGCTGGTCTCATAGGGCCGCATTAGCCTTCCGGCGCGGATATCTTCTGCCACCAGCGTTTCGTCGGCAATGGCTACGCCCAGCCCCTGAATGGCGGCGGTAATGGCGAGATCCATCGTATCGAAGTGTTGATTTTTGTGCATAGCAAAGCCCGTACCTTCCTGATTCGCCAGCCACAGTGACCAGTCTGTCTTATCCCTTGTCGGATGAAGAAACGTCAGCGAACCCAGCGCGGCACCCGCTCGCACGGGGCTGAACACCGGCGTCAGCGCCTCTTCGAACAGCAGATCGCCTGCGCTCATGTGCGTGCCGAAGACGATGGCGGCATCGTAAGATTCGGTTTTGAAATTGACGTTATGATCGGTCGTGGTGGTGAGCGCGATCTGCAGATCCGGCTGCTCGCGCTCCACTTCCAGCAGGCGCGGCACCAGCCAGCGCATCGCGCAGGTGGGGGCCTTGAGGCGGATCACCGTGTGCTGGCTGCGGGCCTGGTCGGCCACGCTCAGCAGTTGTTCGAAGGAGGACTGCAGTTCGGGAAGCAGGGCGCTGCCCTGAGGGGAGAGGCGCAACCCGCGCGCGTGGCGCTCAAACAGCGGAAAGCCAAACCAGGCTTCAAGGGAGGCAATCTTACGGCTCACGGCCCCCTGCGTCAGGCAGAGTTCCGCGGCGGCGTGGGTAAGATTCAGATGACGCGCGGTGACTAAAAATGCGTCGATGGCATTGAGCGGGAGCGAACGGCGTGACATTGAAACACCTCAGCTATGCATTTTTCTCATGGCTATTATGACAACAATTCGATTGTCCCGGCAACGGAGTTGTTGTTTGAATAGTTATGCAATATCCATGAGAAGGGAAAGAGGATGACTTTACGAACGCCGGTGCAAACGCGCTCCAAGCTGCCAGACGTGGGGACCACCATTTTTACCGTTATCGGCCAGCTTTCGGCCCAGCATAACGCCATCAACCTTTCTCAGGGGGCACCGAATTTTTCCTGCGACCCGAAGCTGATCGCCGGCGTTACCCGCGCAATGGAGGCAGGGCATAACCAGTATGCGTCGATGACCGGCCTGCAGCCGCTCAAAGAACGCATCGCCGATAAGATTGCCGCGCTCTACGGCACGCAGTATAACCCTGCCAGCGAGGTGCTGGTCACCGCCAGCGCCAGCGAAGGGCTCTATTCGGCGATAAGCGGGCTGGTGCACCCTGGCGATGAGGTGATCTACTTTGAGCCGTCGTTTGACAGCTACGCGCCGATTGTTCGTCTGCAGGGGGCAACGCCTGTCGCCATCAAGCTCACGGTGCCGGATTTTGCCGTCAACTGGGATGAGGTCCGTGCGGCAATCACCCCGCGCACGCGCATGATCATCATCAATACGCCGCACAACCCGAGCGGCCAGGTCTTCTCCGCTAATGACCTGCAGCAGCTGGCGGCGCTGACGCGCAATACCGACATCATTATTTTGTCTGACGAAGTGTACGAACACGTCGTGTTTGATGGTGAACCGCACCACGGGATGGCCACGCACCCGCAGCTGGCGGAGCGTAGCGTGATTATTTCTTCTTTCGGAAAAACCTATCACGTCACCGGCTGGCGCGTGGGTTATTGTGTGGCACCCGCAGAGCTAATGGACGAGATATGTAAAGTCCATCAATTTTTGATGTTCTCTGCCGATACGCCAATGCAATACGCGTTTGCAGAACACATGACCGATCCGCAAACCTGGCTGTCGCTGTCGGCGTTTTACCAGCGTAAGCGCGATCTGCTGCACGGCCTGCTGGCCGATTCGCCGTTTACCCTGCTTCCGAGCGCCGGGTCGTTCTTTATGCTGGCGGACTACAGCCAGTTCAGCGACGAGCGCGACAGCGAGCTGGTGAAGCGGCTGATTGTTGAGTACGGTGTTGCCACCATTCCGCTGTCGGCGTTTTATGCCGACGGCACGGATAATAAATTGATTCGTCTCTCTTTTGCGAAAGATGAGGCGACGTTACGGGCAGGTGCTCAAGCCCTGTGTCAGGTTAAACCACGCTGAGCCTATCCCATTAGGCTATTTTATTCGCCATTTTGGCACCGGGCAGTGCTCGAAATCCTCACGTACTACATGTACGTTCCGGTTTCTGTGCGCTGTCCGGTTCCAAACTGTCTTCAACAATTACGCCTACTGGGATAGGCTCTGAGGAGTTTGAAATGAAATTACGCGCGTTAGTTGTCGGCATGGGATTGCTGTGTACCTTTTCCTCCTTCGCGGCCACCGAGCTGCGCTACGGTCTGGAAGCGGAATATCCGCCGTTTGAAAGCCGTAATGCGGCAGGCGAACTGGAAGGGTTTGACGTTGAGCTGGGAAATGCCATCTGCAAAGCGGCAGCGCTGAAGTGCAGCTGGGTCGAAACCTCGTTTGACGCGCTGATCCCGGGGCTGGTGGCGAAGAAGTTAGACGCCATCAACTCGGCGATGAACATTACCGAGCAGCGCCGCAAGAGCATCGATTTTACCCAGCCGATCTACCGCATTCCGTCTCAGCTGGTGGGCAAGGCCGGTACGGCGGTCGAAGCAACGCCTGAAGGGCTGAAGGGGAAAACCATCGGCGTGCTGCAGGGGTCTATTCAGGAAACCTATGCCAAAGAGCACTGGGAAAAGCAGGGTGTCACCGTGGTGTCGTATAAAGATCAGAATATGGCCTGGGGTGACCTGCTGAATGGCCGCATTGACGCCTCGCTGGTCATGTCCGCGGCCGGGCAGGCGGGTTTCCTCAGCAAGCCGCAGGGAAAAGGGTTTGGCTTCATCGGCAAACCGGTGTCTGACGACACAATCCTCGGCAGTGGGATCGGCTTTGGGTTGCGCAAAGGTGACGAGGCCACCAAAAAGCAGCTTGATGCCGCCATTGATAAAGTACGTGCCGACGGCACGATCGCCAAACTCGCTGATAAGTACTTCCCGGGTATCGATGTCAGCGTAAAATAACCGCCTCATTGGCCCCGTCAGCTGATGTCCTGACGGGGCATTTTTCTACACATTTTCCAGGCTTTCTTTACACCACTTTCGGGCCGTTCTGGTCGACAGAAAATATTTCTCACTTTGTTCATATAATCACCGGCCAACAATTGGATTCTTAACCATTTTTGTTTAGGCTGTGCGTTCTTTCTTGCCGTCATTTCGCCGAGCGCGAAACACATTCACACGACCATAAGGACGTTTTTCCAGGCATGAATCGCAGACGTTTTCTAAAAGGCTCGCTGGCTGTGGCAGCCCTGAGCGGCACCTCCGGCCTTGCTTCCCTGTTTTCCAAAGCGGCATATGCGGCTGACTCTGACATCGCTGACGGTCAGAGCCGTCGGTTTGACTTCTCCGTACTGCAATCCATGGCGCATGACCTGGCGAAAACCCCGTGGGGTGGCGCGCCGCGTCCGCTGCCGGAGACGCTGGCGACCATGACGCCGCAGGCGTATAACGCCATCCGCTACGATGAAAAACAGTCTCTGTGGAACAACATTGAAGGGCGTCAGCTGGACGTGCAGTTCTTCCACATGGGAATGGGGTTCCGCCGCCGTGTGCGGATGTTCTCGCTGGACCAGTCTACCTCTATGGCGCGCGAGATCCACTTCCGCCCTGAGCTGTTCAGCTACGGTGACACGGGTGTCGATACCAAACAGCTGGAAGGGCAAAGCGATCTCGGCTTTGCGGGCTTCCGCGCCTTTAAAGCGCCTGAGCTGGCGCGCCGCGATATCGTCTCTTTCCTCGGGGCGAGCTATTTCCGCGCGGTGGACGACACCTACCAGTACGGGCTTTCCGCGCGCGGTCTGGCGGTAGATACCTTTACCGACACCCCGGAAGAGTTCCCGGACTTCACCTCCTTCTGGTTTGAAACCGTCAAGCCTGGCGATACCACCTTTACCGTCTATACGCTGCTGGACAGCCCGAGCGTCACCGGTGCCTATAAATTCGTGATCCACTGCGAGAAGAGCCAGGTGATCATGGAGGTGGAAAACCATCTCTACGCGCGTAAGGACATTAAGCAGCTGGGCATCGCGCCGATGACCAGCATGTTCAGTTGCGGCAACAACGAACGCCGCATGTGCGACACCATTCACCCGCAAATCCACGACTCCGACCGCCTGGCAATGTGGCGCGGCAACGGGGAGTGGATCTGCCGTCCGCTCAATAACCCGCAGAAGCTGCAGTTTAATGCCTATCTGGACAAAAACCCGAAAGGGTTCGGCCTGCTGCAGCTCGATCGCGATTTCTCCCACTATCAGGACGTGATGGGCTGGTATAACAAGCGCCCGAGCCTGTGGGTTGAGCCGCGCAACGACTGGGGGAAAGGATCTATCGCGCTGATGGAGATCCCAACCACCGGTGAAACGCTGGATAACGTGGTCTGCTTCTGGCAGCCGGAAAAACCGGTGAAAGCGGGCGACGAGCTGGACTTTAAATATCGTCTCTACTGGAGCGCGCAGCCGCCGGTGCGTTCCCCGCTGGCCAACGTTTACGCGACCCGCACCGGCATGGGCGGCTTCCCGGAGGGCTGGGCGCCGGGCGAACACTATCCGAAAGTGTGGGCCCGTCGCTTTGCTATCGACTTCGTCGGCGGCGACCTGAAGGCCGCTGCGCCAAAAGGCATTGAGCCGGTGATTACGCTCTCCAGCGGTGAAGCGAAGCAGGTTGAGATCCTTTACGTTGAGCCGTTTGACGGGTATCGCATTCTGTTTGACTGGTACCCAACGTCGGATTCGACGGAGCCGGTGGATATGCGCCTGTTCCTGCGCTGCCAGGGCGATGCCATCAGCGAAACCTGGCTGTATCAGTATTTCCCGCCAGCGCCGGATAAACGTCATTACGTTGATGACCGGGTAATGCGTTAACGATCGATTCCCTCTCCCTGTGGGAGAGGGTTAGGGTGAGGGGCAATGACCGCAACACAATCCGAAACTATTCCCGTATCTGACGCGCTCGAGCTTCGCGCCGTTGAAGAGCGCTACACCGCCGAACTGCATAACCTCGTCGTCAAAAACAGAGCCTATCTGCAAACCGCCTTTGAATGGGCGCAGCACGTGGGCAGCGAGGACGATACCCGACGCAACGTGCAGAGTAACCAGATGCTGCACCAGCGCGGCTACGCCAAAATGTTTTTGATCTTCAGGGAGGATGCGCTGGTCGGCGTACTGTCGTTTAATGCGATTGAGCCTGCCAACAAAGCCGCGTATATCGGCTACTGGCTGGATGAAGCACACCAGGGGCAGGGGATCCTCTCGCAGTCGCTGCAGGCGTTTATGCGCTACTACGCTGAGAGCGGTGAGATCCGCCGTTTTGTGATCAAGTGTCGGGTGGCGAATCAGCACAGCAACAGCGTGGCCCTGCGCAACGGTTTTACGCTGGAAGGGTGCCTGCGGGAAGCGGAATACCTCAATGGCGCCTATGACGATGTGAACATCTACGGCAAAATTTATACCCTATAGCGCCCCCAGCAGCGGCGTGCGGGTGATGCGCTGGTCGCCGTTGATCACCTTTTCACCGCGCAGGTGAATGCTCTCACCAGCAAAGGCCTCTATCACCGCATCGTCGGTGATTTCTACCCGATGCTCAATCAGCACGTCGCCGCTGATCCGCGCGCGTCCCTGAATCACCACTTTATCATCCAGCATGATCGGCCCGCCGCGCAGCCATGCCTGACCGCCGATCAGGACGTGGTGCTTGATGATGCAGTTTCCTTCCACCACGGCGTTCTCGGCAATCTGAGAGCTGTAGCGCACGGTAGGGATGGCGTCATCGTCGAAACCGGCTATTACGCGGGCGTTGCCGTACACTTTGGCGCAGTCGCACACCCAGACGTTGTTGAGTTCGTTACCTTCGAGGATCGCACAGTCGAACACTTCGGCGCGGTGCTCAACAAACGCGTTATTCACCATCGCCTCGCCGTATATTTGTGCCTGATGCACAATGCGCGATCGGCTTACCGTCGCCTTGCCGTAAATTTGCAGGATCTGGTCGTGGTCCGGCGTGAGGCCTTTAGCGGCAATGATGACGCTGTTGTGCAGCACGCGCGCATCGCCGTAGAGATGGCACTCACCCCGCACGCAGGAGTGCTGAATAGTGACGTTGTCACTTATTCGCGCTCCGTGGCTGACCTCTGCGGCGTCAAGCCAGCAGTTATCGCCGATATGCGCGTCATGGCTGACGGTGCACGGCAGGGTCAGGCGCGCGTTGCCGGACACGGTTGCGCCAGCGAATACCACGCTGTTTTCATCGTAGATCCAGCAGTCCCCGTCCTGCGCAAGGGCGCGCTCATCGTCAATCCAGCCGCCTTTCGTGCCGGCCTTCACATCGTTAAAGTCCACCGTAGCGATAATCTGCCGCAGCGTCGTTGAGTGGGATGTTTCGCCATTTTTCCATTGCCAGAGCCGGGTTTCATCGCTGAGCCGATACTTATTCATCGTGGGGTCCCTGATATGCGTCTTCACTAAACGTAGCAAACTTTTGGCTTTCCGTTGTGCTGGCATCCGTTGCTGAAACCCCTTAAAATGGCATTTAAAATACATTTTAATAATTCAAATTAATGGATAAATTAAACAAACCTGAACAGGCGCTTAACCTTCCCGCAGGCTATTTTGGCATGGTGCTGGGCATCATCGGCATGGGTTTCGCCTGGCGATACGCCAGCACCCTGTGGCCGGTGACGCGCTGGCCGGGTGAGATTCTGGTCGCTCTCGCAGTTGCCTGCTGGTTTTTACTGACGACGGCGTTTATTACCCGTGCGATCCGTTTCCCGCACAGCGTGCTGGCAGAGATGCGCCACCCGGTAATGAGCAGCTTCGTCAGCCTTTTTCCGGCCACCACCATGCTGGTCGCCATCGGTTTTGTGCCCTGGTTCCGCCCGGTATCGCTGGCGCTTTTCGGCGTGGGCGTGGTGTTACAGCTTGCTTATTCCGCCTGGCAAAGCGCCGGGCTCTGGCGAGGCAGGCACCCGCAGGAGGCCACCACGCCCGGATTGTATCTGCCGACGGTGGCGAATAATTTCATCAGCGCGATGGCGTGCGGTGCTCTGGGGTTCAACGATGCAGGGCTCGTTTTTCTCGGCGCGGGCGTCTTTTCCTGGCTCAGCCTGGAGCCGGTGATCCTCCAGCGTCTTCGCAGCGCCGGGGAGCTTCCCACCGCGCAGCGCACCGCTTTAGGCATTCAGCTGGCGCCCGCGCTGGTGGCGTGCAGCGCCTGGTTTAGCGTCAACGGTGGGGAAGCCGACACCTTCGCCAAAATGCTGTTCGGCTACGGCCTGTTGCAGTTGCTCTTTATGCTGCGCCTGCTGCCGTGGTATGTGTCTCAGCCGTTTAACGCCTCCTTCTGGAGTTTCTCGTTTGGCGTGTCGGCTCTGGCTACCACCGGGCTGCATCTGGGTCATGGCAGTTCGTCTGGATTCTTCCACGCCATTGCCGTGCCGCTGTTTATCTTTACCAATCTCATCATTGGGATGCTGTTGGTCCGTACGTTTATTCTGCTGATTCAGGGCAAACTTCTGGTGCGCACTGATAAGGCACTGCTTATGCAATCTGAGGAAAAATAATGGCTGTCGATGAAAATTACTTCACAGAAAAATATGGCTTAACCCGTACGCATTCAGAGGTGCTGTACAGCGCGGGGATCGTAAAGCCCGGCAAGACATTGGATCTGGGCTGCGGAAATGGCCGCAACAGCCTTTACCTGGCGGCCAACGGCCACGAGGTGACCGCCTGGGATAAAAACCCGATGAGCGTTGATAACATTGAGCGCATCAAGGCGGCAGAAGGGATTGAGAATCTGCACACTGCCGTCAAAGATCTTAACAGCCTGAGCTTTGACGGCGAGTACGACTTTATTCTCTCCACCGTGGTGCTGATGTTCCTGGAGGCGAAAACCATTCCGGGCCTTATCGCCAACATGCAGCGCTGCACCAAACCCGGCGGCTACAACCTGATCGTTGCCGCGATGGACACGGCGGATTACCCGTGCACCGTCGGCTTCCCGTTTGCGTTCAAAAGCGGTGAGCTGAGCAGCTACTACGAAGGCTGGGAGCTGCTCAAATACAACGAAGAGGTTGGCGAACTGCACCGCACCGATGAAAACGGCAACCGCATCAAGCTGCGCTTTGCCACCATGCTGGCGCGCAAGCCCGCTTAACGGGCGGCCAGCAGGCAGATCTGCAGGGCAGTCTTGTAAGACGCCTCGAACGACGACAGCGGCAGGAACTCAAACTTCGAGTGGAAATTATGCGCGCCGGTGAAGAAGTTCGGGGTGAGTAGCCCTTTTGCCGACAGCGCCGCACCGTCCGTGCCGCCGCGCATAGGGATCGGTTTTGGGGTGATGCCGAGCGATTCCATCGCCTCAAACATCAGGTCGATGGCGCGCCGGTCTTCACCAATCGCATTGCTGATGTTGCTGTAGGTATCTTCAATGCGATAGTCGACCTTCGCCGTCGGGTGTTGGGCGGCAATCAGCGCGGCGACGTCCGCAATCTGCTGCTTGCGGGCGTCAAAGCTGTTTTTATCAAAATCGCGAATATTAGCCTTTAGCACGGCGTCGTTCTGTCCGGCCTGAATGCCGTTAAACCAGATATAGCCCTCGCGGCCCTCGGTGCACTCCGGGGTTTGCTGGCGGTCGAAATGGCTGATGAAGTCGGTCGCCATCAATAACGGGTTCACCAGTACCCCTTTAGCGGACATCGGGTGCGCCGTCACGCCGGTGAAGTGGATCTCTGCCGCTGCCGCGTTAAAATTCTCGTAAACAATTTCTCCCAGCTCACAGCAGTCGATGGTCCAGGCAAAGTCCACGTCGAAGCGTTTCAGATCCAACGCCTTGGCGCCGTTCAGGCCAATCTCTTCGTCGGGCACAAACGCGACCACAATGTCGCCATGCTGATGCTCAGCGGTGAGGTTTTCCAGTACGGTCATTACCACCGTCACCGCCGCTTTATTGTCTGCGCCCAATACGCTGGTACCGTCGCTGAAAATAATCTCCTCATTCGGATAAGCCAGAATTTCCGGGTGCTCGTTCACGCGCAGCCAGATGTCTTTTTCCTTATTCAGACAGAGATCTTCACCATTAAACGTTAATATTTGTGGATGAATATTCGGTGATAAACCGACGTCAACGGTATCAATGTGGGTAATAAAGCCGATGCGCGGCGCGCCGGGCACGTTGCCTTTTTTCACTGCCGTCACGGTCGCGAATTCGTCAATCACGATGTCGTCTAACCCCAGCTGTGTCAGCTCCTGTGCCAGCTCTCCCGCCATGTCCTGCTGGCCCGGCGTCGAGGGCAGAGTTTTCACTTTCGGATCGCTTTGGCTGGTAATCGCAAGATAGCGGAAAAAACGGTGCGTTAATTGTCTGGAAAGCGGCGAGCCCATAGTGTTTTCTTCCTTATTTATTTTTCGGGTGTTTGCCACTTCACTTTAATGTTATTTATGAAATGGCAAAAGAATTAATTAGCCGTCGAATTAAAAAGACAGGAATAAATGATGACAAGCAAACGCACAACGTTAACGCTGGCACTCGCTGCGCTCACGGTCAGTTCCACCGTAGCCGCGAAAACGCTGGTGTATTGCTCCGAAGGGTCACCGGAAAACTTTAATCCCCAGTTATACACCTCGGGCACCAGCGTGGATGCCAGCGCAGTGCCGGTCTACAACCGGCTGGTCGATTTCAAACCCGGCACCACGGAGCTGGTGCCGAGCCTGGCAGAGCGCTGGGAGGTGAGCGACGACGGCAAGGTTTATACCTTCCATCTGCGTAAAGGGGTGAAGTTTCAGAGCAATAAATTCTTCACGCCGACCCGCGATTTTAACGCCGATGACGTGATCTTCTCGTTTATGCGCCAGAAGGACGTGAACCATCCCTATCACAACGTCTCAAACGGCAGCTATTCCAACTTCGAAAGCCTGGAGTTTGGCAGCCTGATTACCGCTATTGATAAAGTCGATGACCACACGGTGCGCTTTACCCTGGCGCACCCTGAAGCGCCGTTTGTTGCGGATCTGGCATGGTATTTTGCCTCGATCCTCTCCGCGGAGTATGCCGATGCAATGTTGAAAGCGGGCACGCCGGAGAAGGTGGATATGCAGCCCATTGGCACCGGGCCGTTTAAGCTGGCGCAGTATCAGAAGGATTCCCGCATTCTGTTTACGGCGTTTGCCGACTACTGGCAGGGGAAATCAAAGCTGGACAGGCTGGTGTTCAGCATTACCCCGGATGCCTCCGTACGTTTTGCCAAAATTGAAAAGAACGAGTGTCAGGTCATGCCGTTCCCGAACCCAGCCGATCTGCCGCGCATGAAGGCCAGCAAAGATATCACCCTGATGAGCAAGGCGGGGCTGAATACCGGCTTCCTTGCGTTCAACACGCAGAAGCCGCCGCTGGATAACGTGAAGGTCCGTCAGGCGCTGGCGATGGCCATCAACAAACCGGCCATTATTGACGCGGTGTTCCACGGTACCGGAACGGTGGCGAAGAATCTGCTGCCGCCGGGCGTCTGGAGTGCCGACAGCGAACTTAAGGATTACGACTACGATCCTGAGAAGGCGAAAGCGCTGCTGAAAGAGGCCGGTTTTGCCAGCGGCGTCAGCATTGATTTATGGGCGATGCCGGTCCAGCGGCCCTATAATCCGAATGCGAAACGCATGGCGGAGATGATTCAGGCGGACTGGGCGAAAATCGGCGTGCAGACCAAAATTGTCACCTACGAATGGGGCGAGTACCTGAAACGCGTCAAGGGCGGAGAGCATCAGGCCGCGCTGATGGGCTGGACGACGGCCACCGGCGATCCGGACAACTTCTTTGGCCCGCTGTTTACCTGCACCTCGGCCAACGGCGGTTCGAATTCGGCGAAGTGGTGCTATAAGCCGTTTGATAAAATTATCGCAGAAGCAAAATCAACCACCGATCGCGACAAGCGCGTAGCGCTGTATAAAGAGGCGCAGCAGATCATGCATGACCAGATGCCGGCGGTCATGATTGCGCATTCAACGATCTTCGAACCGGTGCGCAAAGAGGTGACAGGTTACGAAATCGATCCGTTTGGTAAACATTTGTTCTGGCAGGTGGATAGTAATCAGTAATTTTCTCTGCCCGGTACGCTGCCGGGCATTCTTTTCGCAATTTGTGCTCCCCACGTCATTTTTTGTCACAACAAACCCACCGAACTTTTGCTATAACTTCAAATGCATACTTGCAGATTACATGGAAAACTATCATGCGTACTCAAACTTTTTTTAAAGTTGCAGTGCTTACTGGTTTATTGGCAGTGGCGGGCTGTTCTTCAAAAGTCGCGGCTCCAGAACAATATTCAGGCTTTTTAAAAGATTATTCCGGCTTGCAGCAGACGACGTCTGCAACGGGTAAACCAACGCTGCGTTGGGTTGACCCTTCCTATAACGAAGCCAACTATGACAGCATTATCTGGACGCCGATCACCTATTATCCAGCGCCAAAACCAACCACTCAGATTGGTAAAAGAACGCTTGATGAGCTGCTGGATTACACCAATAACAAAATGAAAACGGCTATTGGTACCCGTAAGCCGATTGTGACCACGCCGGGTAAACACAGCCTGATTTTCCGCGGTGCTATCACCGGGGTGAGTTCGCAGAAAGAAGGCCTGCAGTTCTATGAAGTGGTGCCGGTCGCGCTGGTGGTAGCAGGTACGCAGATGGCTACCGGCCATCGCACCATGGATACCCATCTCTATTTTGAAGGTGAGCTGATCGACGCGGCCACCAATAAACCGGTGATGAAGGTGGTACGTAAAGGTGAAGGTAAAGAGCTGAATAACGAAAGTACGCCGATGACCTTTGCGACGCTGAAGCAGGTTGTTGACGACATGGCGACGGACGCCACCATGTTTGACGTGCATAAAACAGCGAAATAACGTTAAGCGGCCTGCATTGAGCAGGCCGTTTTTTTTACGCCGTACGCAGGCGCCTGAACCAGGTCTCTGGTTTCGTGAACATCACCATATTCCCGCCCAGAATCAGCAGCAAACCGACGATACCGTTGATGTGCCAGACGTAGCCTTCATACACCGTTGAGATAGAGAGCGCCACCAGCGGGAAGAGCAGCGTACTGTAGGCCGCTTTCCCGGGGCCGATACGTCCCACCAGCGTGAAGTAGGCGCCAAAGGCAATCACCGAGCCGAAGAGGGCCAGATAGAGCAGCGCGCCCATGTAGGTGACCGTCCATTCCGGGGTAAAACTGTCGCCTCTGAAGAGCGCAATACCCCCCATCACCAGCGTGCCGTAAAGCATAGCCCAGGCGTTGGTGGTCATGGTTTCCAGACCTCTGCGCTGATGGCGCATGCTGATCATATTGCCCAGCGAGAAGCCGTACGTGCCGAGGGCGGAAAGGCCAATGCCCGTCAGGAGCGATACGCTCCAGCCGCTGGCCAGCAGGTCGTCCCAGAAAAGGGTCACGATCCCCACAAGACCCAGCGCCGCCGCCGTCCAGAAACGCGCGGGCGGGCGCTGTCCAAAGAAAATAAAACAGTTAATAGCGTTGTAGAGCACCGCCATGGAGAAGATCACCGATTCCAGCCCGGTGTTGATGTGTGCCGCCGCGGTATAAAAACACCAGAAGTTAAAGCAGAAGACGCAGCATCCCTGAAGCATGCAGAACAGATGATCCCGCAGCGCCAGCTTACGCAACCGGCGCAGGGCAAGTAACACCACCATCATCGTGGCGCTGGCCACCGCGAAACGCCAGAAAATAGAGACGGGGGCGGGTACGGGACCCTGCTGCAGGAAAATGGCAATCCAGGTGGTTCCCCAGATGATCACCACCAGTCCGTATAATAACGCGTTCATATTTTTTCTCTTCTCAAACCACGGAAGCCCGCAGTATGGCGCTGTCATCGCTCTGGGGCTTTCACCGGCTTGCGGTAGACTTGCAAAATCTTGCGCTTTTTTCTTTTCCGGGGGCTGGCAACGGGGGACAACAGTTCTTAGACTGAGCGTTCACACAATAACGCGCTAACGGTTATGTCTTACGCTTACGATACCTTTGAAACGCTTCGCCAGCAGAATGCGGTCCTGCGGGAAACGGTCGCGCTCAATTCCGGCATTCAGCTGGCGGCGTGGTACAACAAGCACGATACGATAACGGTTAAAAGCAATCATCATACCCTTAGTCTGTACGTCGCCGACGGTTACGAGAGCTATCAAAAGACGCCGGGCGGCTGGAAGAACGGCGGGGGACCGGACCGTTTCTGTCTGATGCCGAAAGAGAGCGAATCGACGTGGGACATCCGCGATGACCTGTCGTTTGTCCATCTCTACTGCACCGATGAACACCTGCGCGATGTGGGCGAAAAAATCTGGGACAAGCGGCCCCTGTCGCTGACTCTGGACGAGCGCATTTTTGGCAGCGACCCGAAAATCACCGCGCTTTACCGCCAGTTTCTGCTCGGCTGCGACTGGCAGCAGCAGGCCAACCAGCTCACCCTGAGCACGGCCTCTACGCTGCTGTTGACCCACCTGCTGCAAAACTACGCCAACGTTCAGTGGAAGCTCCCGGTCGTTACCGGCGGGCTATCGCCGTTTGTTCTGCGCAACGTGCTGGCTTTTATTGAAGAAAACCTCGGACAGCCCCTGACGCTGGCCGATCTGGCGGCGCAGGCCGCACTCAGCGAATACCATTTTGCCCGCATGTTCCGCCAGTCGACGGGGCTGGCGCCGCATCAGTACGTCATGCAACGGCGCATGGAAAAAGCGAAAAACCTGGTGCAGAATACCTCGACGCCGCTGACGGATATCGCGCTGGCCTGCGGGTTTAACTCCGCCAGCCACTTCAGTAACCGTTTTCGCAGCGTCATGGGCATCACGCCGTCACAGCTGCGCGCGGCGAGCGCGTGAAAACAGGGCATAGCTTACGCCGCCCAGCACCAGCCCCCAGAATGCCGAGCCGATGCCCAGGATCGTAACGCCGCTTGCGGTCATCAGAAACGTGACGATAGCCGCGTCGCGCTCCGCTTCATGATTCAACGCCTGATATAAACTCCCGCTGATGGTACCCAGCAGCGCCAGACCGGCCAGCGTCTGGATCCAGCTGAGCGGCAGCGCAGCCATTATCCCGGTGATGGATCCGCCGAACACTCCCGCCAGCAGATAAAACCCGCCCGCGGCGATGGCCGCCAGCCAGCGTTTACCGGCATCGGGGTGGGCATCCGGGCTTTGACAGATAGCGGCGGTAATGGCGGCTATGCAGATGGAAAAGACGCCGAAGGGGGACAGCAGCAGCGCCAGCCCACCCGTAAAAATAATGAGCGGTGAGACCGCCAGCGGATAGCCGGACGCTTTCATGGTCGCGAAACCGGGCGCATTTTGCGAGGCCATGGTCACCAGGAAGAAGGGCAAGCCGATGCTCACCAGGCTGGTGAAGGTGAACGTGGGCGCAATAAACTCAGGTATCACGAAGGAAATGGTGATTTTATCGGTGACAACGTCACCTCCCGCCCATGCCACGATCCCGCCCACCAGCAGCGTAATGACGATCGCATAGCGCGGTGCCAGCGCTTTCGCCAGCAGCCACGCGGCAATCATGCTGCCGCACAGCAGAAAGTGCCCGTCCAGATGGGCAAACGCATGCAGCCCAAACTGAAGGAGTACGCCTGCCAGCATGGCCGCGGCCAGTGAGTGTGGGATCAGCTTCATCAGGCGGGCGAAAAGCCCGGTCATGCCGCAGAGTAAAATGAGCGCGTTGGCGAAGATAAACACGCCGATTGTCTCGGCCAGCCTCACGCCGTGCAGGCTGGTGGCGAGCAGCGCCGCGCCGGGCGTAGACCAGGCGGTCAGCACCGGAGCTTTATACCACCAGGAGAGCGCCAGCGTGCTGACGCCCATCCCAACCCCCAGCGCGGTCATCCAGCCCGCAATCTGCTGCGCGCTGGCGCCTGCCGCCGCGGCGGCCTGCCAGATGATGGCTGCCGAACTGGCGTAACCGACCAGAACGGCGACAAATCCAGCCAGTACGACTGGAACGAGATGAGAGGTAGGGCGCATAGAAACTCCGCTGTGCGTTATAACGTCCGCGATAAGGTAACACTGTGCGCTATAGCGTACAAGTGGTATGCTCAGGGCCATCAGGAGGGAGCATGGACATTACACAACATCTTGCAGCAAAGCTGAAAACGCTGCGCCAGGCGCGCGGCTGGAGTTTGTCGAAGCTGGCGGACGAAACGGGCGTGTCGAAAGCGATGCTCGGGCAAATCGAGCGCAATGAGTCCAGCCCGACGGTGTCGACGCTGTGGAAAATTGCCACCGGGCTGAACGTCCCGTTTTCCGCTTTCATTACGCCCGAGGCGGACAGGCCGGCTGTGTTTGATTCACAGCAGCAGGCGATGGTGGTCAAACCGCTCTTTCCCTGGGATGAGACGCTCCGGTTCGATCATTTTTCCATCACGCTGGCACCGGGTGCCCTGAGCGAGTCCACGCCGCATGAGGCAGGCGTGATTGAACATGTGGTGGTCATCAGCGGCGAGCTGGAGATGAACATCAACGACGAGTGGCAGACGGTTCATGCCGATTCTGGCGTCCGTTTTGCCGGTGATAAACCGCACGCCTACCGCAACAGCAGCGACCGGCCGGTGCATTTTCACTCTCTGATCCATTATCCCCGCTGAGGCTACGCAAAACTGTTTCGCTGGCGCAGACTTCTGACTACAATAGCCGCCATTTTGACCATAACGGATAACGACGAAGTATGCGCCTGCAATCCCATCATCTTGAACTTTTAAGCCCGGCCCGCGACGCCGCCATTGCCCGTGAAGCGATCCTTCATGGCGCTGACGCCGTCTATATCGGCGGCCCTGGCTTCGGTGCCCGCCATAACGCCAGCAACAGCCTGCGCGATATTGCCGATCTGGTGCCGTTCGCCCACCGTTTCGGGGCGAAAGTGTTCGTGACCCTGAACACCATTCTTCATGATGATGAGCTGGAGCCCGCGCAGCGTCTGATTACCGATCTTTACCAGACCGGCGTCGATGCCCTGATTGTTCAGGATATGGGCGTGCTTGAGCTGGATATTCCGCCTATCGAACTGCATGCCAGCACCCAGTGCGATATCCGCACGGTTGAGAAGGCGAAGTTTCTCTCCGACGTGGGCTTTTCGCAGATCGTTCTGGCCCGCGAGCTGAACCTCAATCAGATCCGCGATATTCACCAGGCGACGGACGCGACGATCGAATTCTTTATCCACGGCGCGCTGTGCGTGGCCTATTCCGGCCAGTGCAACATCTCCCACGCGCAGACGGGCCGCAGCGCCAACCGCGGCGACTGCTCGCAGGCCTGCCGTCTGCCGTATACCCTGAAAGACGACCAGGGTCGCGTGGTGGCGTTCGAAAAACACCTGCTTTCCATGAAGGATAACGATCAGACCGCCAACCTGGGCGCGCTGATCGACGCGGGCGTGCGTTCCTTCAAGATTGAAGGGCGCTACAAAGATATGAGCTACGTGAAGAACATCACCGCGCACTATCGCCAGATGCTGGACGCCATCATCGAAGATCGCGGTGACCTGGCGCGCGCCTCGGCCGGTCGTACCGAACATTTCTTTATTCCGTCAACGGACAAAACTTTCCACCGCGGCAGCACGGACTATTTCGTGAACGCCCGCAAAGGGGATATTGGCGCGTTTGACTCACCGAAGTTTATCGGTTTACCGGTCGGCGAGGTGCTGAAAGTGGCGAAAGATCACCTGGACGTTGAAGTGACCGAGCCGCTGGCGAACGGCGACGGCCTGAACGTGATGATTAAGCGTGAAGTGGTGGGCTTCCGCGCCAACACGGTCGAAAAAACCGGCGAGAACCGCTACCGCGTCTGGCCGAATGAAATGCCTGCCGATCTCTACAAGGCAAGGCCGAACGCGCCGCTCAACCGTAACCTGGATCATAACTGGCAGCAGGCATTGCTGAAAACCTCCAGCGAGCGTCGCATCGTGGTGGACATTGAGCTGGGCGGCTGGGAAGAGCAGCTGATCCTGACCATGACCTGCGAAGACGGCATCAGCGTAACGCATACCCTTGATGGCCTGTTCGAGGTGGCAAACAACGCGGAGAAAGCGCTTAACAGCCTGAAGGACGGCGTAGCGAAGCTGGGCCAGACGATTTACTACGCGCGCGCCATCGAGGTTAATCTGCCGGACGCGCTGTTCGTGCCGAACAGCCTGCTGAACCAGTTCCGCCGCGAAACGGCAGAGATGCTGGATGCCGCACGCCTGGCGCAGTACCCGCGCGGCAGCCGTAAGGCCGAATCCGTTCCTGCGCCTGTGTATCCGGACACCCATTTATCGTTTCTGGCCAACGTTTACAACCATAAAGCGCGTGAATTTTATCATCGCCACGGCGTGCAGCTTATCGACGCGGCCTATGAAGCGCACGAAGAGAAGGGCGATGTGCCGGTGATGATCACCAAGCACTGCCTGCGCTTTGCTTTTAACCTGTGCCCGAAACAGGCGAAAGGGAATATTAAAAGCTGGAAGGCCACCCCCATGCAGCTGGTCAACGGTGACGAAGTCCTGACCCTGAAGTTTGACTGCCGTCCTTGTGAAATGCATGTTATCGGCAAAATGAAAAACCACATTTTCAAAATGCCACCGCCGGGCAGTATCGTTGCGTCCGTGAGCCCGGACGATCTGATGAAAACCCTTCCGAAACGCAAGGGCAGTTAATTACCTTACGTGCGTGTCCGGTTTGCGCGATTTCTGCCACAGGTGGTGTTCGCGCAAACCCTCCGCTGACTCTTCCGCTACACTGCGTAACTCGTCACTGTCGGCCTCATGCCGCAGCTGATGTTCCACATTCTTTACCCAAACATATTCATGCCCTTTGTGCCCGGCCATCAGCTGGCCGGAAAAGAGGGCACAAATAAGCATGATAAAAGATAGCCCTTTTTTGAACATAAATTCACCGAATAAGAACAGCGCGGGTTAATCATGCCAATTATTGTTTAGGGTTATTATTCAAAATTTCAAAATAGCGCAAAGAAAATGTCAAATAACGTGGGTTCATAATACCGATTAGGATTTTTCTTAAAATATATGTGCGTTTTTGTAAACCTCCTATTTCTGGTCCATAGTTGGATGTTCGCTTTAAGGATAAATCCTATATAATAGTGAATCTCTGGCTAAGGAATGGGTCATTCATAAATGAAAAAAATAATAGCGTTTTCGCTTCTGGCTGTTGCGGTAGGTGCCGTTGCAGCGATTCGTTATGCAGGTAATGACGAACCAGAATATATTCAGTCCGCTGAAATTCGCGTTGGTTCCTATTTAACCAGCGACTATGGACGCGTAGCCTGCACTAGTAAAAGAGTAAATGAACAGCGCTGGGAATTAGACTGCACCCATCCGGCACGGGGAAAAACATTCCAGTTTGCGGTATATCCCTCTGAAAAGGCTCCCTATGGCGTATCGCGATCGTTTTATCTCGAGGCCCTTAACGATGATGCCAGGCAGAGCGCTGAGCAGGGCCTGATGCGCTATTTGCAAATCAACACCAGCGCGAGTTAATCAGGCTGTTTAGCTTTCGTTGAGACAGCCAGTGTTAGTTTGTATGAGATCCGCTGCCCGACCATGGAGCGTCGGGGACGTAGAGACCAAAATACAAATCTATCCATGCAAGCATTTACCGCCAGATAATGGCGGTTTTTTTTGCGCTTTTGCCGCTAGCGGGCAGTATCAGAACGTGAAAATTGTTTGCGATACTGCGCCGGGGAAAGCGCAAACTGCTGACGAAAATGATGACGCAGCGTCGACGCCTGACCAAACCCGGTCTGTTCCGCGATGCTGTCGATGCTTAAACGGCTGCTCTCCAGATAATCTTTTGCTCTCAGCAGGCGTTCATTAAGCAGCCAGCGTGCGGGCGTCGTGCCCGTTGCCGCCTCGAAGCGACGAAGAAAGGTGCGCTGGCTCATGCCGACCCGACGCGCCAGCGAGTCGACGCTGTGCGGCTCGGTAAGATGCGTGTGCAGAAAATCAAACAGCTGGCCCAGGCGCTGGCTTTCCCGCAGCTGCGCCACCGGGCGGCTCAACTGCTGCGGCTGTGAACCATCCCGGTGAGGGGGGATCACCAGCCGACGCGCCACGCTGTTGGCGGTTTCCAGCCCATAATCCCTTCGTACAACATGAAGGCAGAGATCGATCCCCGCCGCGCTGCCCGCGGAGGTCAGGATATCGCCCTCGTCCTGGTAGAGCACATCCTCAATCACCTCGATGTCAGGGTAGCGGACCTTAAGCGCGTCAATGTAGCGCCAGTGCGTCGTGGCTTTACGTCCGTTCAGCAGCCCCGTAGCGGCCAGTACGAACACGCCCGAGCAGATGGACAGCAGCTGACATCCGCGCGCGCTGGCCTGGCGCAGCGCCTCGCAGAGCGCCGGAGGAACCGGTGAGTCCAGCCCCCGCCAGCCGGGAACCACGATCAGGTCCGCCGACGCAAGCAGGCTCAAGTCCCCATCGGTAACGATGCGGATCCCGCCGGTCGCCCGCAGTTCTCCGCTATCCACGCTCGCCACCGCAAAACGATACCAGTCGTCGCCCAGCTCCGGACGCGGCAGGCCAAAAATCTCAACCGCCACGCCAAACTCAAAGGTACATAGCCCGTCATACGCCAGCACCACCACCTGCGGGCGGGTAATCTGTCTTAAGTTTGTCATCTTTTTGCTGTTTTCTGGCATAAGCGAGCGCATTCACGGGCTGAATTTGTGGATAGAGTAGTGTTAACACAAACGCCAAAGATGAGGAAGGATCATGAGCTATGTTACTGAATTTCCGGCTGCCGAGCCGCAGGAAGCCGTTACCCATTTTCTGCGTCGCCTGAGCGTCGAAACCGACTGCGCCGACGTGCATCACGCCATCGCCAATAATGAGCAGGACTTCGTGCTGCTGCACGTGGTGGGGAGCCCGGAGCAGTTTGCCCGCCGCCATGTGCCGGGCGCACTGCATATGCCCTGGAGCCAGATGACCGCTGAGCGGATGTCTCAATGGCCGGAAGGGACGCTGTTTGTCGTCTACTGTGCGGGGCCACACTGTAACGGCGCGGACAGGGCGGCGCTGAAGCTGGCGCGTCTCGGGCTGCCGGTCAAAATCATGCTCGGCGGCATCACCGGCTGGGAAGATGAACGCTACGCCTTTGCCAGCCAGGCGCACGCTGACGCGCTGTGAAGATGAATTTTTTTCAACCCCCATGAAATTTTCTCGTTTGCCGGAAACGGTAAGGTATGACATCTTTTTTGGACATTTAGACATCCAGAAGTCTAAAGGTTCAAATAATGAATTATCACTGCGGGCAATTAATACCGGCAGACTGAGGAGATTTCCATGCAACGACAGCACGCCCCATACCGCGCCGACGTAGTCGGCAGCTTTTTACGCCCGGATGCCATCAAGCAGGCTCGCCTGAAGTTCGCCAGCGGCGAGATTGATGCCGGACAGCTTCGCGCGGTGGAGGACGAGGCTATTCGCCACGTCGTCGAGCAGCAGTGCGCGTGCGGCCTGCATGTGGTGACCGACGGTGAATTTCGCCGTGCCTGGTGGCACTTCGATTTCTTCGACGGTCTTCAGGGGGTTGAGCGTTACGATTCACAGCAGGGGATTCAGTTCAACGGAGTACAAACCAAAGCCCACGGCGTGCGCGTGACCGGCAAGCTGGGCTTTGGCGACCACCCGATGCTGGAAGACTTCCGCTATCTGAAAAGCATCAGCGGCAATGCCCAGCCGAAGATGACCATTCCCAGCCCAAGCGTGCTCCATTTCCGCGGCGGGCGCAAAGACATCGACGCGACGGTGTACCCGGATCTGAACGACTATTTCGACGATCTGGCAACCACCTGGCGCGACGCGATACGCGCATTCTACGACGCGGGCTGCCGTTATCTGCAGTTGGACGACACCGTCTGGGCCTACCTCTGCTCGGACGACCAGCGCCGTCAGATCCGCGAGCGCGGCGACGATGCCGATGAGCTGGCGCAAATCTATGCCCGCGTGCTGAACAAGGCCCTGGAAGGCAAGCCGGAGGATCTGACCATCGGGCTGCACGTCTGCCGCGGTAACTTCCGTTCAACCTGGATTTCCGAAGGCGGCTACGAGCCGGTGGCGGAAGTGCTGTTCGGGACGGTCAACGTTGACGCATTCTTCCTGGAATACGATAACGACCGCAGCGGGGATTTCGCGCCGCTGCGCTTCGTTCGCCCGGGCAAGCAGCAGGTGGTGCTGGGCCTGATCACCACGAAAAACGGTGAGCTGGAGAACCCGGAAGGCGTGAAGGCCCGTCTGGAAGAGGCGGCGAAATACGTGGCGAAAGAGCAAATCTGCCTCAGCCCGCAGTGCGGTTTTGCCTCCACCGAAGAGGGCAACAGCCTGAGTGAGTCCCAGCAGTGGGATAAGGTCCGTCTGGTGACGCAGATCGCCAGCGAAGTCTGGTAAAACCGCTTCCTCAGCGCTGCATTATAAAAGTGCAGCGCTGTGCCATTCTGAGTCGTTCTCTTTACATCCTGCCGTCTGTCTCCTGCAATAACGCTTCCTCCATTCTGGCATCCTTTTTGCTCCTGCTTCGCTGACACCTTTATTTCCGCGTCCATGCCGTAACGGACGTTTTCGCACAGCGTTCTTTTTCAGGAGTGAAAATATGCAGCGTCGTACCTTATTAAAAGCCTTTGCGTTATCCGCGTCCGTCGTGGCGATGGGAATGAGTTTTGGCGTGCAGGCGGCCGACACCATCAAAGTGGGGATCATGCACTCTCTGTCCGGCACGATGGCCATCTCCGAAACCCCGCTGAAGGACGTCGCCCTGATGACCATCGACGAGATCAACGCCAAAGGCGGCGTGCTGGGTAAGAAACTGGAGCCGGTGGTGGTGGATCCGGCCTCAAACTGGCCGCTGTTTGCCGAGAAGGCTCGCCAGCTGCTGAGCCAGGATAAAGTGGCGGTGGTGTTCGGCTGCTGGACGTCGGTTTCGCGCAAATCCGTGCTGCCGGTGTTTGAGGAGCTGAACGGCCTGCTGTTCTATCCGGTGCAGTATGAAGGCGAAGAGATGTCGCCAAACGTCTTCTATACCGGCGCGGCGCCGAACCAGCAGGCCATCCCGGCGGTGGAATACCTGATGAGCGAGGACGGCGGCGGGGCGAAGCGCTTCTTCCTGCTGGGTACCGACTACGTTTACCCGCGCACCACCAACAAGATCCTGCGCGCGTTCCTGCATTCGAAAGGTGTCGAGGATAAGGACATCGAAGAGGTTTACACCCCGTTTGGTCACAGCGACTACCAGACCATCGTCGCCAGCATCAAGAAATTCTCCGCCGGCGGCAAAACCGCCGTGGTGTCGACCATCAACGGCGACTCCAACGTGCCGTTCTACAAAGAGCTGGCTAACCAGGGGCTGAAGGCCACCGACGTGCCGGTGGTGGCATTCTCCGTCGGCGAAGAAGAGCTACGCGGAATCGACACCAAACCGCTGGTGGGTAACCTGGCGGCGTGGAACTACTTTGAGTCCGTGGATAATCCAACCAACCAGGCGTTCGTCGCGGATTACAAAGCCTATGCGAAGGCGCACAAGCTGCCGAATGCCGATACCGTGGTGACCAACGACCCGATGGAAGCGACTTACGTGGGGATCCATATGTGGGCACAGGCGGTGGAAAAAGCGGGCACCACCGACGTGGATAAGGTGCGCGCGGCGATGGCCGGTCAGTCATTTAAGGCGCCGTCTGGCTTTACGCTCACCATGGATGCTACCAATCATCATCTGCATAAGCCGGTCATGATCGGTGAAATTGAAGGCAACGGCCAGTTCAACGTGGTCTGGCAGACGGAACAGCCGGTACGCGCCCAGCCGTGGAGTCCGTTCATCGCCGGGAATGACAAAAAGCCCGACCAGCCGATGAAAACCGCCAGCAACTAGGCCATTGCCTCAGGGAGATACGTCATGAACGCCATGCGCATGTTCATCGCTCTTGTATGGCTTTCCGGACTGCTGCCAGGGATGGCGCAGGCATCGGATGCCGATCGTTTTGTTGCCGCCAGCCGCGGCCAGCAGGCGGAGCTCCTCACGCAGTGGGCCGCCGCGCCGGATGCCGCCAGGCTTCCGCTGCTTCAGTCCCTGCAAAAGGAAAACCTGTATACCGACAGCCAAAAGCACGCCTTTGCGAAGCGTAATGGCGAAATGGTTTCGCTCGGTGAGGCGCGTGCGGCAGTAGGGCAAACCAAAGCTGTACGCCTGACAAACCGGCTGCGCGTGCTGGCTGCAACGGCCATTGCCACGCATCAGCTTGTTAGTGACAGTGTCACCGAAAGGCGGGCGGCAGCCCGGCAGCTGCAGCGGGATGCTCAGCCCGACATGCTCGCTTTTCTGGAAAAACGCGTTCGCGAGGAGACAGATGCCGTGGCGCGGCAGGCGCTGCTGCTGGCGGTAGCGAATCTCCAGCTGGCGAGCCCGCAGCCGGAGGTGCGCCGCAGGGCCGTCGAACTGCTTGGCCAGTCAGACGATCCGGACGTACAGTCCAGACTCACGCCGTTTACCCAGGCGCAGACCGAGCCGGATGCCGGCGTGCGCGCGGCCGCAGAAGAGAGCCTTAGCCAGATTACGCATCGCCTGATGTGGGGCGATCTGCTGGGCCAGGCGTTTATGGGGCTTTCTCTGGGGTCGGTGTTGCTGCTGGCCGCGCTGGGGCTCGCGATCACCTACGGCCTGCTGGGCGTCATTAACATGGCCCACGGCGAGATGCTGATGCTGGGGGCGTACGCCACGTGGATGGTGCAGCAGGCAATGGCCGGGCTTGCCCCTCAGTGGCTGGCGCTCTATCCCGTTATCGCCTTGCCGGTGGCATTCTGCCTGACTGCGGGCATTGGAATGGTGCTGGAGCGCACCGTGATCCGTCACCTGTACGGTCGTCCGCTGGAAACGCTGCTGGCGACCTGGGGGATCAGCCTGATGCTCATCCAGCTGGTGCGCATGACCTTTGGTGCCCAGAACCTGGAGGTGGCAAACCCGGCATGGCTTTCCGGCGGGGTGCAGGTTTTTGCAAACCTGACCCTGCCGTGGAACCGCATTGTGGTGCTGGGCTTCGTGCTGCTGGTGCTGTTCTTCACCTGGCTGATTCTGAATAAAACCCGTCTTGGTCTGAACGTGCGCGCGGTGACGCAAAACCGCAGCATGGCCGCCTGCTGCGGGGTACCGACCGGGCGCGTCGATATGCTGGCGTTTGGGCTGGGCTCAGGGATCGCCGGGTTAGGCGGCGTGGCGTTATCCCAGCTTGGTAACGTCGGGCCGGAGCTTGGTCAGGGGTACATCATCGACTCGTTCCTCGTAGTCGTTCTCGGTGGCGTAGGCCAGCTGGCAGGCAGCGTGGCCGCCGCGTTCGGGCTGGGCATTTTCAATAAAATCCTTGAGCCGCAGATGGGGGCGGTGCTGGGCAAGATCGTGATTCTGGTGGCGATCGTCCTGTTTATCCAGAAGCGCCCTCAGGGGCTGTTTGCGCTAAAAGGGAGGGTGATTGACTGATGAGCCAGCCGCTGACCTTAACGCTGGCGCGTAAAGCGCCGCGAACGACACAGATTGCAGGCAGCCTGCTGGTGGCGTGTTTGCTGATTTTACCGTTTTTCGCCTTGCTGCCCGCGACGCATCCGCTGGCGCTGTCGACCTGGATGCTGACGCTCATCGGCAAGATCCTCTGCTATGCCATCGTTGCGGTGGCGCTGGATCTGGTGTGGGGCTACGCCGGTATGCTCTCTCTTGGACACGGCATCTTCTTCGCCCTGGGCGGCTATGCGATGGGCATGTACCTGATGCGCCAGGCGTCAGGCGACGGCCTGCCCGCGTTTATGTCGTTTCTCTCCTGGAGCGAGCTGCCGTGGTTCTGGTGGGGCACCCAGCACTTTGCCTGGGCGCTGGTGCTGATCGTGATGGTGCCGGGTTTGCTGGCGCTGGTGTTTGGCTGGTTTGCCTTCCGCTCGAAGATCAAAGGGGTTTACTTCTCGATTATGACCCAGGCGCTGACCTACGCGGGCATGCTGCTGTTCTTTCGCAACGAAACCGGCTTTGGCGGCAATAACGGCTTTACCGGCTTCACCACGCTGCTCGGGTTTTCGGTGACGGAAACGGCAACCCGCATCGCGCTGTTCCTGGCGACGGTGCTGTTGCTGCTTCTGGCGTTGGGCACCGGATTTGCGCTGGCGAAGAGCAAGTTTGGCCGCATCCTGACCGCCGTGCGCGACGCGGAAAACCGCCTGACGTTCTGCGGGTACGATCCGCGCGGGTTCAAGCTACTGGTGTGGACGCTCTCCGCCGTGCTGTGCGGCCTGGCGGGGGCGCTGTACGTTCCGCAGGTGGGCATCATTAACCCCGGTGAAATGTCGCCGACCAACTCGATAGAAGCCGCCATCTGGGTGGCGCTGGGCGGGCGCGGCACCCTGGTGGGGCCGGTGATTGGCGCGGCGCTGGTGAACGGGGCGAAAAGCTTCTTTACCGTTGCCATGCCGGAGTACTGGCAGCTGTTTCTGGGGCTGATTTTTATCGCCGTCACGCTGTTCCTGCCGCGCGGCGTCTACGGTCTGTTGCGTAAGGGAGAGAAATAATGCAGCCAACGGAAGAGTTATTTACCCGCCAGTTGCCCGGCGATCGCTACCGGGACCAGACTGACCCGGTGCTTCAGCTTGAGGCCATTAACGTCAGTTTCGACGGCTTCCAGGCGCTGACCGATCTCTCCCTGAATATCGGCGTGGGCGAGTTGCGCTGCGTGATTGGCCCCAACGGGGCGGGTAAAACCACGCTGATGGACGTGATCACCGGCAAAACCCGACCCAAAAGCGGGAGAGCGATTTACGACCAGTCCATCGACCTGACCGGGCTGGAGCCTGCGGCCATTGCTCGCCAGGGGATTGGCCGAAAATTCCAGAAACCCACGGTCTTTGAAGCGCTGACGGTGTGGGAGAACCTTGAGATCGCCATGAAAACCGATAAATCCGTCTGGGCGAGCCTGCGGGCAAAACTCAGCGGCGAGCAGCGGGACCGCATTGACGAGATGCTGGTTCTTCTGCGCCTTGGCAGCGAGCGGGGCCGTCGCGCCGGGCTGCTTTCGCACGGGCAGAAACAGTTCCTGGAGATCGGCATGCTGCTGGTGCAGGACCCGCACCTGCTGCTGCTGGATGAACCCGCCGCCGGGATGACCGATGCGGAAACGGAATACACCGCCGAGCTGTTCAAAACCCTGGCGGGCAAGCATTCGCTGATGGTGGTGGAGCACGACATGGGCTTTGTTGAAACGATTGCCGACCACGTCACGGTGCTGCATCAGGGGCGCGTGCTGGCGGAAGGCTCGCTTCGCGAGGTGCAGGCCAACGAGCAGGTGATTGAGGTCTATCTGGGCCGCTAAGGAGCGATGATGTTACAGGTTAACGAACTGAATCAGTACTACGGCGGCAGCCATATCCTGCGCGGCGTGAGCTTCGAAGCCGCTCCCGGTGAAGTCACCTGTCTGCTGGGGCGCAACGGCGTCGGGAAAACCACGCTGCTGAAATGCCTGATGGGGCTGATCCCGGCGAAAACCGGGGAGGTCATCTGGCAGGGTAAAACGATCACCCACAGCAGGCCGCACCAGCGGGTGCAGTCCGGCGTGGCGTATGTCCCGCAGGGGCGCGAGATTTTCCCGCGCCTGACCGTGGAAGAGAACCTTTTGCTTGGGCTGTCGCGTTTTTCCGCCCGCGAGGCAAAGCAGGTTCCTGACGAGATCTGGCAGCTGTTTCCGGTTCTCAAAGAGATGAAGCACCGCCGCGGGGGCGATCTCTCCGGCGGGCAGCAGCAGCAGCTGGCGATTGGTCGCGCGCTGGCGAGCCGTCCGCAGCTGCTGATTCTGGACGAACCGACGGAAGGCATACAGCCTTCCGTCATCAAAGAGATTGGCCAGGTGATCCGCACCCTGGCAAACAGAGGCGATATGGCAATCCTGCTCGTCGAGCAGTTTTACGACTTTGCCGCCGAGCTGGCCGACAGCTATCTCCTGATGTCCCGCGGCACTATCATTCAGCGCGGGAGGGGCGAAAATATGGAGCAGGAGGGCGTTCGCGGCCTGGTTGCGATTTGAAATGTTATATTATAACATCCTCATTCTTATAAAACGGAATGAGGGCGTTACTTTGGCTGCACATATTGGAAAATTTGCCATGACTCTGGGGGCGCTGCTGGTCAGCGGCCAGCTGTTTGCTCACTCGCACGGCCATCAGATGACCGAAGCGGAACAGAAGGCGGCGAACGGCGTGTTTGAGGATAAAGACGTGAAGGACAGAACGCTGTCCGACTGGGACGGAACCTGGCAGTCGGTGTATCCGTTCCTGCTGGACGGTTCGCTGGATCCGGTCTTCAAACAGAAAGCGCAGAAGGATAAAAGCAAAACCTTTGACGAGGTGAAAGCGTATTACCGCAAGGGATATGCCACGGACGTGGATGCCATCGGCATTGAAAATAACGTAATGGAATTCCACAGAGGCAAGGCGGTCAGCAGCTGTCAGTATGACTACAGTGGCTACAAAATTCTGACCTACGCATCGGGCAAAAAAGGCGTTCGCTATCTGTTTGAGTGTAAGGATGCGGACAGCAAGGCGCCGAAGTTCGTGCAGTTCAGCGACCATATCATCGGGCCGAAAGCCTCATCGCACTTCCATATTTTTATGGGCAATACCTCCCACGAGGCGCTGCTGAAAGAGATGGACAACTGGCCGACCTATTATCCAAACGAGATGTATAAAGAGCAGGTTGTCGAGGAGATGCTGCACCACTGATGCGTTATTGCCGGGGGGCGGCTTCGCCTTACCCGGCCACTATTTTTTACGCCGCTTTGGGGGATTCGTTCCACGCCTTCACGCTCATTCCCCGCAAAATCATCAGCCAGGCAACGACGATGGCAACCATCATGATTGCAAACAGCGACCAGTGCGGCAGGTTGGTCAGGATAATGCCGGTGATCATCGGGTTTGCCGCCGCGCCGAGCCAGCCCAGCGCCTGCGCGGAAAAATAGCTCGCCTTCATCCCCGGCGGGGCGATGTTGTCGATCAGCATGTATTCACCCGGTGCGTAGATAATCTCACCCAGCGTAAAGATGGCGGCGGCGATGCCCCAGTAAATCAGGTTCTCCCCGGAGAGCATAAAGCCTCCCAGACCCAGGATAAAAAACAGCGTTGCGGCGGTCATTAAAGGCCGAATATTGCTGGCGGAGATCTTCCGCCCCAGCGCGTACTGCAGCGTCACCACCACGGCGGCGTTAACGGGCAGCACCACGGCGACCACCTTCTGGGCAAAATCGCTGTCGGCATTGGCGGCCAGTACGTATTGCGAAATGCAGCTGGCGAACGATCCGCCCACGTAAGACGCGAGCAGGCCGGAGAGGGTGAACCAGAACAGGGCGCGATCTTTCAGCAGCACCGACGGCTGCCAGGGCATCTTCTCCTCGGCGGTATCCAGCGCGACGCTTTTTTGCACGAAGAAATGAATAAACCCGAGCGGCAGCGCGGCGCAGAAGGCCGCCAGCCAGAACGGCAGCTGCAGGCTGTACATCACCAGCAGGGTGCCAATCGGCGGCCCAATCGTCCAGCCAATGTTCAGAAAGCTGTAGTTGAGCGAGAAGACGCGCGCTTTCTGGCTGGAGGTCAGCACGTCCGAGAACCAGGCTTTCAGCACCGTCGAAAAGACGGAATAGGCGCAGTTAATCAGGGAAAAGAACAGCACTACCAGGGTGACGTTATCCACCAGCGGAATCGCGACAAAACCGGCGATAAAAGCCACGATCGCGATCAGCATATAGCGTTTTTTATCAAACTTATCGGCCAGAATGCCAAATCCCAGGCTGAACACCACGCCAACGGTCAGCGCAATCGTCAGGGCATAACCAATATTCTCGACGCTCATATTAAACACGCGCGTGAGATAAATGGTCATGAACGGCAGCGTTGCCCCCCGACCGATGGTTAATAACAATGACGATGCCAGCAGCGCTGCGGTTGAGCGCCTGAGAGATGGTTTCATATTCCTTCCCGACGGTTGCTTATGCTTTTTTTAGACGAGTGTTAACAGGATTACCATGACATAAGGGGCTTGTATAGCACCCGATTTATCCCTAAGTGCTTCAGCTGCCTGCCAGAAATAATGATCTTCTCGCGGCACACTTTTTTCTGTTACCTTGAAGTGTTAACAAATTATTAATAATTCAGGGGCAGGATATGACGCGTAAAGACGGACTGCTGGCGTTGCTGGTGGTCGTGGTATGGGGACTCAATTTTGTGGTCATTAAGCTGGGATTGCACAACATGCCCCCGCTGATGCTGGCCGGTTTGCGTTTTATGCTGGTGGCGTTCCCGGCGCTCTTTTTCGTCGCCCGTCCGAAAATCCCGTTAAAACTGCTGCTGGGCTACGGTCTGACCATCAGCTTTGGCCAGTTCGCGTTTCTCTTCTGCGCCATCAAGTTCGGCATGCCGGCCGGTCTGGCCTCGCTGGTGTTACAGGCGCAGGCGTTCTTTACCATTATTCTCGGCGCATTTGTGTTTGGCGAACGTCTGCAGGGCAAGCAGCTGGCGGGGATAACGCTGGCGGTATTTGGCGTGCTGGTGCTGATTGAAGCCAGCCTGAACGGTCAGGATGTGGCGCTGCTCGGGTTTATGCTCACGCTGGCGGCGGGGCTGAGCTGGGCGTGCGGCAATATTTTCAACAAGCTGATTATGCAGCACGAGGCGAGGCCTCAGGTGATGTCTCTGGTGGTCTGGAGCGCATTGATCCCGATAATCCCGTTTCTGGTGGCGTCGTTTATTCTGGATGGTCCGGAGGTGATGCTGAACAGCCTGGTCGAGATCGATCTGACCACGATCTTTTCTCTTATCTATCTGGCGTTTGTCGCCACCATCGTGGGCTACGGGATCTGGGGTTCGCTGCTGGGGCGCTATGAGACCTGGCGCGTCGCGCCGCTGTCTTTGCTGGTTCCGGTAGTGGGGCTTGCCAGTGCGGCGATACTGCTGGATGAAACGCTGAGCGCGCTGCAGCTGCTCGGTGCCGTGCTGATCATGGCCGGGCTATACATCAACGTGTTTGGCCTGCGGGTTCGCCGGGCGGCGCGGGTAAGGGGATAGGGCGTAAAAAAGCCCCGCGGCTGCGGGGCAAAAACGAATCAGAGGCCGTGCTGATTATAATAAGGCACGCCTAATTCGTCGGATTTGTCGCTACCAGCACCCATGTGGTTGAAATCATAAGGCGACTGGTCATGTGCTGACGGCAAAATCATCGTGTCATGATTATTTTGCTGCGTTGCACCTGGGGTTTGCTCCGCGAAGGTCTGGCTGGAAAACAGCACCAGCAAGGCGAGGGCGGCGGAGGCGGTAACTTTCATTTTTTCCTCGGTTACGTCTTTTACAGGCGATGATTAACTACAGTGTTTTAACGGATACAGATAACGGGATTCACCCGGCACGCTGGTGATTCGGTACTTATGAGGCGGCACGTCAAAATAGTTCTTGAACGTACGCGTGAGGGTTTGCTGTGATTCAAATCCGTAACGCTCCGCCAGATAAAGGATCGGTTCATTGCTTTCTTTCAGTTTCTGGGCAATTTCCGTCAGCTTGCGGCTGCGAATATATTGACCTAATGAATGACCGGTCTCTTTTTTGAACATCCGTTGCAGGTGCCATTTGGAGTAACCTGAACGCTCAGACACTTTTTCAAGGGAGAGCGGCGATTCCAGGTTATCTTCGATCCAGTCCAAAATGCT
Organism: Enterobacter cloacae complex sp. P2B; assembly: GCF_014895985.1. Lineage (NCBI taxonomy): Bacteria > Pseudomonadati > Pseudomonadota > Gammaproteobacteria > Enterobacterales > Enterobacteriaceae > Enterobacter > Enterobacter cloacae complex sp. P2B. The sequence continues at coordinate 63,588 of NZ_JADBQQ010000011.1, forward strand.
ATGAATAGTGATAGCGTCAGTATTGCGTCTGGACATCGTCATACCTCTTTTTCTGTTTACGGCAGTATTTTCTTCAGCAAAAGCTCAAGGGTAGCCACTTCATCTGCCGTTAAGTTTTTTGTTAGTTCCTGATGCAGTGTTTGTCCTACTAATTGATGACATTGCTCGCACATAGCCGCACCATCGCTGGTGAGCCTGACCAGTACGCCGCGTTTGTCATTCGGGTTAGGGCTTCGTTCTACCCATCCTTTGCAGACGAGACGATCGAGCATGCGGGTTAACGCACCCAGATCGACAGAGAGCACCTTTTTCAGCTCAACCGGCGTGATACACACTTCGCAGCGAATGGAACACAGCACTTTGAACTGTGTTGCGGTGATATCCAGCGGTGACAGGTAGTCATTGAGCAGGCGATCTTTTTTCTGGTTAACCATATGAATAAGACGACCCAGCGGAACAACGTCGTTAAAGATATCACTGGTGCTTTTCACAATGGTTGCCCTGGCAAGTAGTTTAATCACGGCAGATATTATTGCTCAGGCAAGTATAAGTCAACTGAATGAATCAGCCGATGCCACGAATTGCTAAAACGTTTCATGAACGATTTTTGCAACCTTTCAAATCAGGAAGATAACAAACGGGTATCGTTCCCAAAGGAAAACTATCGTTACGTTGCGCCGATGGCTGAACGTCACACTTTCACCCTATAATCGCGATGTTAAATATGGATAAGGACAACGACGCACTATGTTGGATTTGATTAAAGCAATTGGTCTCGGGCTGGTGGTACTGCTGCCGTTAGCTAACCCGTTAACGACGGTGGCGCTGTTCCTGGGGCTGGCAGGGAATATGAACAGCGCCGAGCGCAACCATCAGTCGATGATGGCTTCGGTGTATGTGTTTGCCATTATGATGGTGGCCTACTACGCCGGGCAGCTGGTGATGAACACCTTCGGGATTTCAATTCCCGGGCTGCGTATAGCGGGCGGGCTGATTGTGGCCTTTATCGGCTTCCGCATGCTGTTCCCGGCGCAGAAAGCGCACGAGTCTCCGGAGGCAACCAGCAAATCTGAAGAGCTGGAGTCCGAACCGAGCGCGAATATTGCTTTTGTACCGCTGGCCATGCCGAGTACGGCCGGGCCGGGTACCATCGCGATGATCATCAGTTCTGCATCGACGGTGCGCGACAGCTCTACCTTCCCGGACTGGGTACTCACCGTTGCGCCACCGCTAATTTTTGCGCTTATTGGGGTTATCGTGTGGGCGTCTCTGCGCAGTTCCGGTGCGATCATGCGCTGGGTGGGCAAGGGCGGTATCGAGGCGATTTCCCGTCTGATGGGCTTCTTACTGGTCTGTATGGGCGTGCAGTTTATTATTAACGGCGTGCTGGAGATTATTAAGACCTACCACTGATGTCATTGCCGGGTGGCGGCTACGCCTTGCCCGGCACAAACGCACCTCACCCGTGCTGCCCCTGTTCCTCCAGCGCCACCGGCCACTTGCGGAAGATGAGTACCGACCAGACGAGCGCGACGAGCGCCGGAATCGCCCCCAGATAGCCAATCGCCGACATCGATACGTGCAGGCTAATCTGATTGCCCACCAGCGCCCCCGCGCCAATCCCCAGATTGAATATCCCCGAGAACAGCGACATCGCCACGTCCGTGGCATCCGGTGCCAGGGCCAGGACTTTCACCTGCATGCCGAGACCAATAATCATGATCGCCACGCCCCAGAACAGGCTCAGGATCGCCAGCTGGCTTTCGCTGCCTGACGCAGGCAGCAGCAGCACCAGGCACGCCAGCAGCAGGCCGATGGCGCTGCTCACCAGCAAGGAGGCATGCTGGTTACCCAGTTTACCAAACAGCACGCTGCCAATAATGCCCGCGCCGCCGAGAATGAGCAGTAAGAGGGTGGCAAAGTTTGCGCTAAAGCCCGCGACCACCTGCACAAACGGTTCAATGTAGCTGTACGCCGTGTAGTGCGCGGTGACCACGATAACGGTAAGCAGGTAGATACTCAGCAGCGCCGGGCGACGCATCAGCAGCGGCAGGCTTTTCAGCGAGCCGGAGTGTTCGCTTGGCAGCGCGGGCAGCAGCTTAATCAGACACACCAGCGTCACCAGCGCGCCCATGCCGATGGCAAAGAAGGTGGTACGCCAGCCGAAGTACTGTCCCACGATGCGGCCAATGGGCAGCCCCAGCACCATCGCCAGCGCGGTACCGGTGGCAATCAGGCTCAAGGCCTGGGCGCGTTTACCCGCCGGCGCGAGCCGAATAGCCAGCGACGCGGTGATCGACCAGAACACCGCGTGGGCAAAGGCAATGCCGATGCGGCTAATGACCAGCACCGTAAAATTCCACGCCATAAACGACAGGACATGGCTGGCAATGAACAGGGCAAACAGGCCGATCAACAGCCTGCGCCGCTCCATCTGGCTGGTCAGCAACATAAACGGCAAAGACATCAGCGCCACCACCCAGGCGTAGATAGTTAACATAATCCCCACCTGCGCCGTTTCCATCTGGAAGCTTTCTGCTATGTCAGACAACAGCCCAACCGGAACAAATTCTGTGGTGTTAAAAATAAATGCGGCAATGGCCAGCGTGACCACGCGTAGCCACGCGACCCTGCGGGAAACTGTGTTCGTTGTCATAGGGATGTCGGAGATTCGTTGCTGGAAAGATGAGAAGGCGATCTTAAAACGTCATACGGCGAAAACTCAACCATTATGTGACGCAGATCTCAATATTTACCTTATGAAAGCGGTAGCCGGGGGCGTTGTTTTCATTGAATATAAAAGTACAACACAGCACAGACAGGCGGTAAGACAATGCAGGAGATTGATTTTTATCTGGTAGATGCGTTCAGCAATACCTCGTTCGGCGGCAATCCGGCAGCGGTTTGCCCGCTGAACGAATGGCTGCCGGATGAAACGTTACTGAAAATGGCGCAGCAGCATAATCAGTCGGAAACCGCATTTTTCGTCTGCACTAAGGGCGGCATTGAGCTACGCTGGTTTACCACGCTCACTGAAGTCAATCTCTGCGGTCACGCCACCCTGGCCGCCGCGTACGTTCTGTTTAATGAACTCGATTACCCCGACTCGCGGATCCACTTTGATACCGCCTCTGGCCGACTGACGGTCAGCCGGGAGGGAGAGTGGATGACGCTGGACTTCCCGGCGTGTCCGACCCGAGAAGAGACGCCGCCGCCAGAGATGCTCGCGGCGCTCGGTATCCGCCATTACGTTGAAGCCCGTAAAGGCCGCGCCTGGGTGATTGTGCTGGAAAATCCCCGGCAGGTTGAAGCACTTGCGCCGCGCTTTTCGGCGATGACGCCGGGCGAGCATAAAGTGAGCGTGACGGCACCGGGTGAAGGGGAATATGACTTTGTCAGCCGCTTCTTCTCACCGGGCGTTGCCGTTCCGGAAGATCCGGTGACCGGATCCGCGCACACGATGCTGATCCCCTACTGGAGCGAAAAGCTGGGGAAAACGGCAATGTTTGCCCGTCAGGTTTCGGCGCGCGGCGGGGATGTGCGCTGCGAGCTGAAAGGGGAGCGCGTATTGATGAGCGGTCAGGCGTCGTGCTACCTGAAAGGCACTGTGTATCTGCGCTAAAACTGATAACAAAAGAGGAAGAGACAATGCGGGAAATTGATTTTTATCTGGTGGATGCCTTCAGCGACAAAACCTTTGGCGGCAACGCGGCAGCGGTATGTCCTCTGGAAGAGTGGCTGCCGGACGAGACGCTTCTCAAAATGGCACAGCAGCATAACCAGTCGGAGACCGCGTTTTTTGTGCGAACCGACGGCGGATTTGAACTGCGCTGGTTCACCACGCTGCATGAAATTAACCTCTGCGGCCATGCGACCCTCGCGGCATCACACGTCATTTTTGAGTATCTGGACTATCCGCATACGGAAATCCACTTTACCACGCGCTTCGTGGGGGAGCTGACGGTCAAACGCAGCGGCGACTGGCTGACGCTGAATTTCCCCGCATGGTCCACGGAGGTCGTCGATAACCCACCGCCTGCACTGTTTAGCGCGCTGGGCATCCCGGCGGCAAAAGAGGTGCGCGTCGGGCGAGACTACCTCGTGGTGCTGGAGAGCCAGCAGCAGGTGGAGGCATTAATGCCGGATATTGGCGCGATGGTTCCGCTGGGCAAAATGGTCTGCGTAACCGCGCCGGGCGAAGGGGAATATGACTTCGTCAGCCGCTTTTTCTGCCCGGGCGAAGGGGTGCCGGAAGATCCGGTTACCGGGTCCACGCACAGCATGCTGATCCCCTACTGGAGTGAAAGGCTGGGTAAGACGTCTCTCAACGCCCGCCAGGTGTCGTACCGCGGCGGGGATCTTCGCTGCGAGCTGAAGGGCGACCGCGTACTCATTGCCGGTCAGGCCACCCTGTACCTGAAAGGGCGGATCTTTTTACGCTAGCGGCTGCGCGATAAGTTAATACTATGAAGTAGCCTGGCAGGCCTGCGCTATGTTGACATTGAGTTTCACAAATAAAGCAAGGAGCCTGCCATGTATTTCATTACCTCTGAATCTGCACGTCACCCGGACATTCTTAGGCTGATTGCGGCCCTCGACCGTTATCAGAGCGAACTTTATCCCGCCGAAAGCAACCATCTGCTCGATCTTTCAGAACTGCCCGCGACATCCCTTATCCTGATGATCGTCCGCGACCCGCAGCTTCAGGCCGTTGGCTGTGGAGCTATCGTGCTCAACGGCGACGGAACGGGGGAGATGAAGCGGGTTTATATCGATCCGGCCCATCGCGGGCAACATCTGGCTGAGAAGCTGCTGGCCGCGCTGGAAGATGAGGCCCTGAGCCGTCACTGCCATACCGTACGGCTGGAAACGGGCATCAAACAGCATGCCGCGATTCGTCTTTATGAACGAAGCGGCTACGATCGGCGTCCGGCGTTTGCCCCGTATGTGGACGATCCGCTCAGCCTGTTTATGGAGAAGGCGCTGGTTGAAGACGTTCGTTTAGCAGCGCTATAAACGCTTCCAGCTGGCGGGTCATCGCCCCGCGTCGCCACACCAGCCAGGTAGTGAGCCAGCGCCAGTTTTCCGCCAGCGGCCAGGCTTCAACCTGATGGTGGCCCGGCATACTTTCCAGCATTGAGCGCGGCATCAGCGCGATGCCCGCGCCCGCGATGACGCAGGCGAGCATGCCGTGATAGGACTCCATCTCATGAATGCGTCCCGGCGCGGCTCTGTCTGCATGAAACCAGCTCTCCAGGTGTCGGCGATACGAGCAGTTTGCGCGAAAGGCATAAACATCACTGCCGCTCACCTGCGCAGCGCGCGTTACCTCTGTCTGCCCGGCAGGGGTGACCAGCATCATCTCTTCCCGGTAGACCGGCATCCCCTCCAGCTCCGGGTGCGACAGCGGCCCGTCGACAAAGGCGGCGCTCAGGGTTCCCTCCAGTACGCCATCAATCATCGTCCCGGACGGCCCGGTAGAAAGGGCAAACTGGATGCGCGGATAGCGCTGGTTAAACTGCGCCAGCGTCTCAGGGATGCGCACGGCGGCGGTGCTCTCCAGCGCGCCGAGGGCAAACAGCCCCTGCGGCTCATCGCCCGCGACGACCATGCGCGCTTCATCCACCAGCGCCAGGATCTGCCTGCTGTAGCGCAGGAAGTTATGACCGGCGGGAGATAAGCGTAAACGCTGGTTCTCACGAATAAACAGCTCCACGCCAAGATCGGCCTCCAGCTGGCGGATGCGGGTCGTCAGATTCGAAGGAACGCGATGCACCTTCTGCGCCGCCTGGGTGATGCTGCCCGTCAGCGCGACGGCGTTAAACATTTCAAGCTGGGTTAAGTCCATAGCATTCTCGTTTCGTGAATAAGGTGGTCAGTATTATTCATTTTTAAGAAATAGCAGAGTGAGCCACACTTAATCAACCGAAATGCGTGGAGAACATCATGAAATATTCATCTGCTACACATGCTCTGTCCGTTAACCCTGCAACGGGCGAAACGCTCGCCTCGTATCAGTGGGCGACGCAGGAAGAGGTTGAACGTGCCATCGCGCTGGCTGATGCGGGCTTTCGTCACTGGCGGTGCGAAAGCGTAGCCCACCGGGCGCAGAAGCTGCGCGATCTCGGCACCGCGCTGCGCGGTCGCGCGGAAGAGATGGCCCGGATGATGTCCCGCGAGATGGGAAAACCCATTCAGCAGGCGCGGGCGGAAGTGGCGAAATCAGCGGGCCTTTGCGACTGGTATGCCGAACATGGCCCGGCGATGCTGAATGCTGAACCCACGCAGGTCGAGAATAACAACGCGGTCATCGAGTATCGTCCGCTGGGGCCAATTCTGGCGGTGATGCCGTGGAACTTCCCGCTTTGGCAGGTGCTGCGCGGCGCGGTGCCGATCCTGCTGGCAGGTAACAGCTATCTGCTCAAACACGCGCCCAACGTGCTCGGCTCGGCGGAACTTATCGCGCAGATTTTTGCGGACGCCGGCTTCCCTGAAGGGGTATTCGGCTGGGTGAACGCCACCAATGACGGCGTAAGCCAGGCGATTAACGATCGTCGCATTGCGGCGGTAACCGTCACCGGCAGCGTGCGCGCCGGGGCAGCCATTGGCGCGCAGGCGGGGGCGGCGCTGAAAAAATGCGTTCTTGAGCTGGGGGGTTCTGACCCGTTCATCGTTCTCAACGATGCCGACCTGGATCTTGCCGTGAAGGCGGCGGTAGCAGGGCGCTACCAGAATACCGGGCAGGTGTGCGCGGCGGCCAAACGGTTCATTGTGGAAGAGGGTATTGCAGACACCTTTACCCGACGCTTCGTTGACGCCGTCGCCGCGTTAAAGATGGGCGCGCCGGATGAAGAAGAGAACTACCTTGGCCCGATGGCGCGCTATGATCTGCGCGATGAACTGCATCAGCAGGTGCAGGCGAGCCTGGCAGAAGGGGCAACGCTGCTTCTGGGGGGAGAGAAAATCAGCGGTGAGGGGAATTATTACGCGCCAACCGTGCTGGCGAACGTCACCCCATCGATGACGGCCTTCCGCCAGGAGCTGTTTGGTCCGGTCGCGGCCATTACGGTTGCGAAAGACGCGGCGCACGCCCTGACGCTTGCCAATGACAGCGACTTTGGCCTGTCTGCCACGGTCTTCACCGCCGACGCAGCGCTTGCGGATAAATTCTCTCGCGAGCTGGAGTGCGGTGGGGTGTTTATCAACGGATACAGCGCCAGCGACGCGCGCGTGGCCTTTGGTGGCGTGAAGAAAAGTGGCTTTGGCCGCGAACTTTCCCATTTTGGTTTGCACGAATTCTGTAATGTGCAGACGGTGTGGAAGGATCGCGTGTAATTTATTCGGCCCTCATCACGAGGGCCGTTGTCATTTATCTGCAATGGTTCTGTCATTTTCGTTTCGTAGACTCGCACGCGTCTAACGTCTTGTTACTGAAGAAAATTATGAACCTAACGCAAATTTTTCGCCGTATTGCGCAGCGTCTTATCCCTCGCCAGTTTGGCCTGCTGACGGGCATCTTTTGTATTATTGGCCTTTTCTCCGCGCTGCAGCTCTCCTCATCCTTTCTGCTGAACGCCTCCCTGAAGGAAGCTCAGCGCAATGAACGACAAAACCTGCTGGCGTATCAGCAGCAGAGCAAGCTGGATCTGGCGCGCGTCTCTCTGCTGGCGGCGAGCGATCTGCTCAACCGCTCCGGCGTCTGGTTTATGCAGGATAAAGAAACCGGCTCGGAAGGAAGCTGGCACAGCCTGATGGACGACGCACAAAAGTCGCTGGCGGTTTCTCAGCAGGCATGGAAGGCCTGGCTGGCGCTCAGCCCGCCAAAAGATGAGGCGCTGATTAACAGCTACCAGCTTTTCTACGATGCCATTAAGGAGCAATCGGAAGCGCTTGTCAGAACCAACTCGATTGATGCCTTTTTTGCCGTGCCGGCACAGGCGTTTCAGACCGACTTTAACGACAACTACGCGCGCTATCAGCAGGCCAGCGAGAAGCAGGCCCTGCAGGGGCGTCAGGCTTTAATGGCGCAGCTCTCCGGTCTGCAAACGTTGTTCCTGCTGGCGCCGGTTCTGCTACTCGCCATCGCCGCAGCCGTCTGGTTCGGCATGTCCAGGTGGGTGATTACGCCGTTGCGTCGGCTTATTGCACATATTAACCGGCTGGCCGCTGGAGATCTCTCCGGCACGCCGCCAAACGTGATGCGCTTTAACCGGGAGACGGGGCAGCTTAGCGACAGCGTTGCCACCATGCAGCGCGGCTTGCAGCAGCTGGTGACGCAGGTCAGCCACGCCACAGCCACGATGGTGGAGAACATTGGCTCCCTCGCGGAGGGAAACCAGAAGCTGTACCAGCAGTCGGCGCGTCAGGCAAAGGAGCTGGAGGAGGTCATAGCGCATATCGCGGCGCTGGAAACCCACGTGGAAGGGAATACCGGCTATGCCCGCCTCGCCAGCTCGCGCGCGGATGAAGCGCGTCAGGCTGCCGTAGGAGGCGACCAGATGATGTCGACCGTGAATGCCTCCATGCAGGCGATCGTCGAGCGATCGTCAGAGATGCGCGGGATCGTGGCGATGATCGACAGCGTGGCGTTTCAGACTAACATTCTGGCGCTCAACGCCGCCATTGAGGCCGCCCATGCCGGAAACCAGGGGCGCGGGTTTGCCGTCGTCGCCCGGGAAGTCGGGCTCCTGGCGCGAAAGAGCAGCCACTCGACGCAGACCATTCAGGAGTTGATCAACCGCTCCGTGCAGGGCATTGAAGACGGCTCCCGCGCCGTGAAGCTGATGGAAGAGAACCTGCAGCAGGTCACCGGTCTGGTGGGCAATTTAAGCAGTTTGCTGAATGAAATCTCGACCGCCACGCTCAGTCAGGGAGAAAGTATTCACCAGATGACGCGCCAGCTTCAGGCGCTGAATCAGGTCTCGCGCCAGACGGATCTGCTGGTTTCTGACGCCTCGGAGGCCTCTGAACGCCTGCAAAAGCAGTCCGATCTTTTATTGCAGGCCGTTTCGCGTTTTCGTCTTAGCGCCTGACGCAATACATTAGCCTCTGTTATACTCGCAGCCCGTTTTAGCCTGAGGGCAAGGAGCAAAGAGTGGCTGCGGTCATCCATAATGAGATGCTGGACGAGATTCTGGCGCAGGTTCGTCCGTTATTGGGAAAGGGGAAGGTGGCCGACTACATTCCGGCCCTTGCCTCGGTGAGCGGGAATAAGCTGGGCATCGCTATCTGTACCATAGACGGACAGCGATATCAGGCAGGCGATGCCACTGAACGCTTTTCAATTCAGTCTATTTCTAAAGTGCTGAGTCTGGTCGCGGCGATGCGCCAGTATGAGGAAGAAGAGATCTGGCAGCGCGTGGGAAAAGATCCGTCCGGCCAGCCCTTTAACTCACTGCTTCAGCTCGAAATCGAGCAGGGTAAACCGCGTAACCCCTTTATCAACGCCGGGGCGCTGGTGGTCTGCGATATGCTGCAAAGCCGCCTCAGCGCACCGCGTCAGCGAATGCTTGAGATTGTTCGTCAGCTTTCTGGCGTGGACGACATTGCCTATGATTCAGTGGTGGCGCGCTCGGAGTTTGAACACTCGGCCCGCAACGCGGCTATCGCCTGGCTGATGAAATCCTTCGGCAATTTCCACAATGACGTGGCGACCGTGCTGCAAAACTACTTCCATTACTGCGCCCTGAAGATGAACTGCGTTGAGCTGGCCCAGACGTTTCTGTTCCTTGCGCACCAGGGGCACGCACCGCATCTCGATCAGGAGGTGGTTTCCCCGCTTCAGGCGCGTCAGGTTAACGCCCTGATGGCTACCAGCGGCATGTATCAGAACGCCGGAGAGTTTGCCTGGCGGGTTGGCCTTCCGGCCAAATCGGGCGTTGGCGGCGGGGTGGTGGCGATTGTGCCGCATGAAATGGCGATTGCCGTCTGGAGCCCGGAGCTGGATGAAACGGGAAATTCACTTGCCGGCGTGGCGGTTCTGGAGAAGCTGACCCAGCGCCTGGGACGTTCTGTATACTGATGTCTGACCTGGATCCCCTCTTTTCCCGCCTGGCGCGATCGACGTTTCGCTCGCGCTTCCGCTTAGGCAATAAGGAACGACAGTACTGCTGGGACAAAGGCCCCGAAACCATTGACCAGCATGCCGCCGATTTTGTCGCTAAACGCCTTGCACCCGCGCAACCCGTAAACGACGGCAAGCAGACGCCCATGCGTGGCCACCCGGTGTTTATCGCCCAGCATGCCACCGCGACCTGCTGCCGGGGCTGTCTGGCAAAATGGCATAACATTCCCCAGGGCGTGCAGCTGAGCGCGCAGCAGCAACATTATATCGTCAGCGTGATCCACCGCTGGCTGGTGATACAGATGAACGCCCAAAAATGATATTTAATGCGTTCTGCGCTTACCGCCTGCAGCCTCGTACCCGGCTGGCGGACGAGCAAATCGTCATAACGCATTGACGTGAAATGGATAGCGGCTTAACAGGACGTCGAACGCTGACAATGTCTCGGTTTAAGCTACGCTTTGAGTAACGCTTTACGTCAGGAGACATTATGAAAGCACCTGCAACACCTGAAAATGAAATTGACAGACTTAACGCGCTGCGCGAATCGGGTCTGCTTGAGATTGACAGTTCCCCGGCGTTTGACCGCTTAACGCGTCTGGCAAAACGCTTTTTCCAGGTACCGCTGGCCATGGTCAACCTTATTGATGAGCATACGCTGATCGTTAAGTCGGCGGATGGGCAGGCCCCCGATTCCGTTCCGCGCAACATCTCTTTTTGTGGCCATACCATCCTCACCGAAGCACCGCTGATCGTCGGGGATATGCTTCAGGACGATCGTTTTGCGGATAACCCGCTGGTGGCCGGCGAACCTCGCGTGCGGTTTTACGCAGGCTTTCCGCTGCGTTTACGCAACGGCGCAAGCGTTGGCTCGCTTTGCCTGATTGACTACGCACCGCGGGAGTTCTCAGCGACCGATCTCGCCGTGCTGGGGGATTTGGGCGCGCTGGCTGAAGATGAGTTTGCGGCAATCAGCGCGGCGACCACGGATGAATTGACCGGATTATTCAACCGACGGGGCTTTAACCAGCTCGTGCGGTTCACGCTCTCCATCGCCCGACGCCGGGCGGAGCCGTTAACGCTCGGCTGGCTGGATCTGGATCGTTTCAAGGAGATTAACGATCGCTACGGGCATGAAGAGGGGGATAAGGCATTAAAGACCATGGCGCAGCTGATGCGCGCCTCTTTCCGCGAAGCGGATATGCTGGTTCGTTTTGGTGGCGATGAGTTTGCCGTGCTGTTTGCTGATACGGATGAGAAGGGCGCGTGGATTGCCATGCAGTATCTCGCCGAGCAGGTCGAAAACTACAATGCACGCAAGCTACATCCGTGGTCGCTTCTGTTCTCCTGGGGGCTGAGCGAATTCGATCATAACGGCAACGACCTGCAGCAGTGGCTCAAAGATGCCGATGAAAAAATGTATGCCATGAAGCAGCAGCGGCAGCGGGCCAGATGACATAACAAAAGCGTATGACCGTTCCGTTTGCGTTAATGAAATGTTAAATGCAAAGTGAGGGTATTCATCCTAAGGACAAAAAAATGAATACCTCACTGCAAATCAAAAACCTCACCCACGACGACATTCTCACCTATCTTGATGCGCTGGCCGGGATCCTCGAAAATTGCGTAAACGGCGGCGCATCCGTCAGCTTTATGCTGCCCTTTAACCTGGAGAAGGCACGTTCATTCTGGCTCGGCATAGCTGACAGCGTAGGGCGCAACGAGCGCGTGGTGCTGGCCAGTATTGATCCGCAGGAGGGCGTCATTGGCACGGTGCAACTGATTACCGACCAGCCGGAAAACCAGCCGCACCGTGCGGACGTGGCAAAGCTGCTGGTTCATGAAAAAGCGCGTCGAAAAGGGGCCGCAATGGCGCTGATGGAAGCGCTGGAAGCTGAGGCCCGGGCCAGAAACATTTCGGTTCTGGTGCTCGATACCTCCACCGGCAGCGGCGCCGAAACCTTCTACCAGCGTGCCGGCTGGCAAAAGGTCGGTGAGATCCCGCGCTATGCCCTGATGCCGGACGGCGCTATGACGGCCACGTCGGTGTTCTATAAATTCTTATAATTTTTTCACAACCACGCCGGGGATTGATCGAAACAGGGTTTCTGGTCGTAAAGTTTTGATAAGTTATCGTACCAATCTTATCAGGCTGTATGACTAATCATAAAAGGAACCCTCTTGTGAACACGCTCAACCGTCGTGATTTTCCCGGTGCGCAGTATCCCGAACGCATTATTCAGTTTGGCGAAGGCAATTTCCTGCGTGCGTTTGTCGACTGGCAAATTGACCTTTTGAATGAACATACCGATCTCAACGCCGGTGTGGTTATCGTTCGTCCTATTCAGAGCGACTTCCCGCCGTCGCTGAACACGCAGGATGGGTTGTACACCACCATCATTCGTGGCCTGAATGAGCAGGGCGAAGAGGTGAGCGAAGCCCGACTTATCCGCTCTGTTAACCGTGAAATCAGCGTCTACGACGATTACGACGCCTTTCTGAAACTGGCACACAGTCCGGATATGCGCTTTGTTTTCTCGAACACCACCGAAGCCGGAATCAGCTATCACGCGGGTGATAAGTTCGACGATGCGCCTGCCGTCAGCTACCCGGCGAAGCTAACGCGCCTGCTGTTTGAGCGCTTTAGCCACTTTAACGGCGCGCCTGACAAGGGGTGGGTAATCATTCCGTGTGAACTGATTGACTACAACGGTGACGCATTGCGTGAACTTGTGTTGCGCTATGCCCAGGAGTGGGCGCTGCCTGCCGCATTTATCCAGTGGCTGAACGAGGCAAACCACTTCTGCTCAACGCTGGTTGACCGTATCGTGACCGGTTACCCGCGCGATGAAGTGGACACGCTTGAGGCCGGGCTGGGTTATCAGGATGGGTTCCTGGACACGGCTGAACACTTTTATCTGTTTGTAATTCAGGGGCCAGCCTCGCTGGCTGGTGAGCTGCGCCTGGATAAGTACCCGTTAAATGTGCTGATTGTCGACGACATCAAGCCCTATAAAGAGCGTAAAGTCGCCATTCTTAACGGTGCGCACACGGCGCTGGTACCGGTGGCTTATCAGGCCGGGCTGGATACGGTTGGCGAGGCGATGAATGATGAAGACGTGTGCGCTTTCGTCGAAAAAGCAATTTATGAGGAGATTATTCCGGTTCTCGATTTGCCCCGCGACGAACTGGAGTCGTTCGCCAGCGCGGTAACAGGGCGTTTTCGAAATCCCTACATCAGACACCAGCTGCTTTCCATCGCGCTCAACGGCATGACCAAGTATCGCACGCGTATTCTTCCGCAGCTGCTGGCAGGGCAGAAGGCTTCAGGTCAACTGCCAGCGCGTCTGACGTTTGCGTTAGCGGCACTGATCGCATTTTATCGCGCGGAGCGTAACGGAGAGAACTATCCGGTGCAGGATGATGCGTTCTGGCTGGAACGTTATCAACAGCTATGGGCGCAGCATCGCGATAATCAGCTCGCTACCCGCGAACTGGTGCACGCCGTGCTGAGCGTAGAAGCGCACTGGGAGCAGGACCTGACGAAGGTGGACGGTCTGGTTGATCAGGTGACGCGGGATCTTGATGCCATTCTGCTGAAGGGCATGCACGCAGCGGTGAAGCCGCTTTGCTAATTACGTGACCCGGCTTCGGCCGGGTATAAACAGGCATTATTTTAGTTACAACATACTATTTACCCTGTTTTTAAAATCAAATGCAGCACCGTGCGGTTTTCATTCTTCAGGTGAGAGAATGCAATGTTCCGTTAACATGCTTGCAACCGTGATGGGGATCACGTTTAATAGCCACGCTCTTTTCTTGCCTGAAACTCACTATGATTGTTCGTCCTAAACAGCACTGGCTACAACTGATTTTTGTCTGGCACGGTTCGGTACTCCCCAAAATCTATACCCGACTGCTGCTCAACTTCCTGCTTTCTATCGCCGTTATCCTGATGCTGCCGTGGTATACCTCGCTGGGCATCAAATTTACCGTGGCGCCATTTAGCATTCTCGGCGTGGCGATCGCAATCTTTCTTGGTTTCAGAAACAACGCCTGCTATTCACGCTACGTTGAGGCTCGCCAGCTGTGGGGGCAACTGATGATAGCGGCACGCTCGCTGTTTCGCGAGGTAAAAAACACCTTGCCGGACGATAAGCACCTGGGGGAATTTGTCCGCCTGCAGATCGCCTTTGCCAACTGCCTGCGCATGACCCTGCGCCGGGAAATGAACGCTGACCAGCTCTCTCGCTATCTTGCCCCTGACGTTTTAGCTCAGGTAATGGGCGCCAACTCGCCGGCGAACCGTATTTTGCTGGTCATGGGGGAGTGGCTGGCCGTGCGGCGGCGTAACGGGCAGCTTTCGGACATCCTGTTCCACAGCCTGAACAACCGCCTCAACGATATGTCCATCGTCCTTTCCGGCTGTGAACGGATTGCGACAACGCCAGTGCCGTTTGCCTATACGCTGATTTTGCACCGCACGGTGTATCTGTTCTGCATCATGCTGCCGTTCGCGCTGGTTGTGGATCTGCACTACATGACGCCGTTTGTCTCGGCGCTGATCTCATACACCTTTATCTCGCTGGACACCCTGGCGGAAGAGCTGGAAGACCCGTTTGGCACAGAAGATAACGACCTTCCGCTGGACGCCATCTGCAACATGATGGAACGCGATCTGCTGCAGATGAACGATGAAGAGAACATTCCGGAAAGGCTGATGCCGGATAAATACTATCAGCTGACCTGATGGGCGTTCCACTCGTCGCGGGTGATCTCCCACAGTTCGGAGTCCAATATCCCGCTGACGTAGGCTTTCTTTTCCGTTCTGATGAGCCGCATGCCGCTGCTGTCTGAAATACGACGGGAGCGGCTGTTCGCGGCGGCCTTCGGCGCCCGCAAAACGGGTTTGTTGAGCGTATTAAACCAGTAATCCGTCGCGGCAATGCTGGCCTCACGCATATATCCCTGTCCCTGAAACTCCGGCGCCAGCCAGAATCCGCGGTTATTATCGTCAACATCGTACAGACAGATAATCCCCATCAACGTATCCGCCACCTCACGACGGCGGATGCTCCAGATCCAGGCTATCCCTTTTGCCATATCCGGCAGCGCGACGTTATTCACATAGTTTTCCGCGCCATTATCCGGGTAGGGCCAGGGCACGGAAGAGACCAAATAGCGAACGATCTCCCAGCGCGGATACAGCTTTTGAATCTGAACCGCATCTTCGGCGACCAGCGGTTTCAGCAGGAGACGTTCTGTCGTGAGGGTCGGTATTGTCATCTGCGGATCTCCTTATTTAAGCGTTATGTTTTTGTTTGCGTTCTGGTATTTTCATCTCTATCACATTCTGGTGAGGCGTGCTGTGGTTATTCACTACCAAAACTGGGCAACGTCTCTTTCATGGCGAAATATCGAAGAGGTGATATGACGTTACGAACTGCTCATCCACAGGAAGCCGAAATACTCTGGAATATACGCAATCAGGCGATTCGTCACGGCTGCAAAACCAGCTACGACGCTGACGTGATTGCACGCTGGACGCCGGATCTTATGCCCGAGCATTACCGTCAAATGGTCATTGATTACCCTTTTTACGTGGTGGAAGACGAGAAGGGCGTCATTGCGGCTACCGGCTATCTGGATCTCGATACCCATTACCTGGAGGCCATATTCACCTTGCCTTCAGCCACCGGAAAAGGCATGGCGACCCGAATTATCGAGGCGCTTACACACGAGGCGCGCAGCCGGGGGATAACCCGCCTGAGGCTGGATGCAACGCCTAACGCCCACTCCTTTTATCAGAAGCTGGGGTTTGTGACGTTGCGCGAAAACTATCATCACTCGCGTATGGCGGGGGCTGATTTACGCTGTTTTGAAATGGCAATCGACTTGTAATGTGAGGAACGCATGGCTGTCACGGTAAGACCTCTACGCGAAGACGACTATCCCCAGTGGCGACCGCTGTGGGATGGCTATACCCATTTTTATGATTGCTACCTCGAGGAGTCCGTTACCGCATCGACATGGGAAAGGGCGCTCTCAGCGCATTCACCGATGTTCTGTCGGGTGGTAGAGAAAGACGCAAAGGTCATCGGTTTCGCAATGTGTGTTCTGCACGAAGGAACCTGGTCAACCGCGCCCATCTGCTACCTGGAAGATCTGTTTGTTGATGCAGCCGAGCGCGGCGCGGGAGCGGGTAAGGCGTTGATTGATGCCTTGATAGCGGAAGGCAAGCGCGAAGGGTGGTCAAAGCTCTACTGGGTTACCCGGGAGAACAATCCGGCACGTAAACTCTACGATCGATACGGTGACGCTGACGATTACGTCCGCTATCGTCTCTCCCTTTAAGGCAAAAATGCCTGTGTTTGTATCACACTGTATCCGTGTTCCAGATACATACACAGGCTTGCAATAAACGCGTTTCCGCACATATCCGCTATACATTGAACTGTTGTTATATCCCCGTGAATTGTACTCAACCGGAGATACCAACATGTTCAGCAAACTCGCTTATTCAACGCTTGCTCTCACCGTTTCCCTTGGCACCGTCATGTCATGTCAGGCCGAAGTCACCGGCACTAACTTAGCGGCGGCTTTCGATCGTCCACAGCAAATTAACGCCGGCGATCTTAACGTCGGGTATGTCGACATTGGTCCTAAAGACGGCCAACCGGTCATTCTGTTACACGGCTGGCCCTACGATATTCACAGCTACGCTGAAGTCGCGCCTGCGCTGGCGGCAAAAGGCTACCGCGTGATTGTGCCTTCTCTGCGCGGCTACGGTACTACGCGCTTCCTGTCGGCAAAAACGCTGCGCAACGGCCAGCCTTCCGCGATGGCGAAAGATATCGTGAACCTGATGGACGCCCTGAATATCAAGCAGGCGGTGTTTGCAGGCTATGACTGGGGTGCCCGTACGGCCGATATCGTTGCGGCGCTGTGGCCAGAGCGCGTTAAGTCGCTCGTTTCGGTAAGCGGTTATCTCATCAGCAGCCAGCAGATTGGTAAACAGCCGTTGCCGCCAAAAGCGGAGCAGCAGTGGTGGTATCAGTTCTATTTCGCCACCGAGCGCGGCGCTGAAGGCTATGCCAAAAACACGCATGACTTCGCTCGTTTGATCTGGTCTCAGGCCTCACCTGACTGGAAATTTAGCGACGCTGTCTTTAACGCCAGCGCCAAATCCCTTGATAATCCGGATCACGTTGCGGTAACGCTCAGCAACTATCGCTGGCGCTTAGGGCTGGAAAAAGGCGAGCGCAAATACGACGCCTACGAGCAAAAACTGGCCACGCTGCCGAATATCACCGTTCCGACGATCACCATCGAAGGTGGAAACAACGGGGCGCCGCATCCGGCACCGCAGGCCTACGCGGGTAAATTCACCGGTAAGTATGAACACCGTACCTTCGGCGCAACCGTGGGGCACAATCCGCCTCAGGAAGATCCGCAGGATTTCGTCAAGGCAGTTGTTGACGCTGACAAACTCTGAAATGTGCTATTTTCAGTACGTTACCCTTCGGTCTGGAGATTTCGGTGGAGCATATTGATCATATCCTTGTCGTCGATGACGACAGGGATATTCGTGAACTGATTATCGACTATCTCGTTAAGTCCGGTTATCGCGCCTCTGGCGCGGCAAACGGCAAAGAGATGCGCGTCGTGCTGGAGAAGCAGCATATCGACCTGGTGGTGCTGGACGTTATGATGCCCGGCGACGACGGGCTTACGCTGTGCCGGCAATTACGCGTCGGGAAATATAAAGATCTGCCCATCCTGATGCTGACGGCGCGCAACGAGGAGACGGACAGGATCCTGGGTCTGGAGATGGGAGCCGACGATTACGTCGTAAAGCCTTTCGTCGCGCGAGAATTGCTGGCGCGTATCAAAGCGATTTTACGCCGTTTTCGCACGATGCCGCCCAATTTACAGGTGACGGAAGCAGGGCGGCTGGTGACGTTCGGCGAATGGCAGCTCGATACCGTTGCCCGCCACCTGATCGACCCGGAAGGGGTGATTGTGGCGCTCAGCGGGGCGGAGTATCGCCTGCTGCGCGTTTTCCTTGACCACCCGCAGAGGGTGCTGACCCGCGATCAGCTGCTCAACCTGACGCAGGGGCGTGACGCCGAGCTTTTTGAACGCTCAATCGACCTGCTGGTTAGCCGGGTTCGCCAGCGTCTGAATGAAGATGCCCGTACGCCCGCGTATATTAAAACCGTGCGCAGCGAGGGCTATGTGTTTACCATGCCGGTCACCATCAAAGAGGCTAACGAATGACGCTCTGGCCACGCTCGCTGCTGGCCCGCTTGCTGATCGTCGTGCTGCCCGGCCTGTTGCTCGCCAATGCCCTGAGCCTGACGCTGGTCATGATAGAGCGAATGCACAGCGCCCGAACGGTGATGCTCGGTAATCTGGAATACGATGTTGCGACCAGCGTGGCTATTTTAGACCGCTTACCCGCCAGCGAGCGCGCGGCCTGGTTGCCGCGCCTTGAACGGGGTAACTATCGCTATATTCTGGGGCCGGGAGCTCCTGGCAACGCGCCGACGGATAAGCGTTCCCGGGACGCCATCCGAACCTTAAAAGCGACGCTTGCGGAACAGTACCCGCTCAGCTTCACCGCCGTTCCCGGCGCCATTTCACATATCCAGGCGCATCTCACGCTACATGATGGCGCGCCGCTGACCATTGACCTGATCCCTCGGATGCCGCCGGTCGCCAGCTGGCTGCCCGTTGTTCTTATTCTGCAGTTGCTCGTGCTGGCTGCCTGCTCCTGGATCGCCGTACGCCAGGTGATACGGCCTTTTTCACAGTTTACCCGCGCGGTAGACTCCCTGGACCCGGCCGCCAACACGCCAATGACGGAAAAGGGGCCGGTCGAGGTGCAGCGGGCAGCACATGCCTTCAACGCGATGCAGGCGCGCATTCAGTCCTATCTCAGGGAGCGGGCGCAGATCCTGGCATCCATATCGCACGATCTCCAGACGCCCATTACCCGCATGAAGCTTCGTGTTGAAATGGCGGATCAGCCTGACCTGCGCGACAAGCTCTTAAACGACCTTGATAACATGTCGCGTCTGGTGCGGGAGGGTATTGCGTATGCCCGGTCATCAGAATCACTGGAAGAGACCTCGCTGAAGCTGGAGCTGAACGCCTGGATAAACAGCATCGCCTGCGATTATCAGGACATCGGTAAAAACGTGCAGTTTCAGGCAGGCGAAAACCGTTTGCCCATCGTCACGCGTCCACAGGCGCTGCGCCGGGTGATGACCAACCTGCTGGATAACGCCCTGAAATTTGGCGACTACGCCACCATTAGCATTGATGACTCGGCCGCCGGAGAGGTGGTGATTCACATCATGGACGGCGGGCCTGGGATACCGGATGCCGAGCTGGAGGCGGTATTACAGCCGTTTTATCGGGTAGAAACATCACGCAACCGCGACACCGGCGGGACAGGACTCGGCCTGGCGATCGCAGCGCAGCTCACCGCTCAGCTGGACGGAAAGCTAAAGCTGGAGAACCGCGCAGAGGGCGGGCTGGACGTTTCGATTACTCTCCCGCGCCTTTAATTGTACGGTTCTGTATCTCCCCGCGTGGCCGATACAGAGCCAGACAAAAACCCACGCTTTTACACATATCCTGAACACATCCGCACGATGAAATAGCCTCACTGCAGCGTCGCAGGACTTGTATTGTGAGGTGTCTATGTTTCTGATAATTGCTTTCTTGGGCGGGATGATAAGCTTGCTCAGTCCATGTACGCTCCCGGTAATTCCTCTCCTGTTCGCCGGTTTTCAGGGGCAGCGGCGACATATTCTGGCGCTGCTCGCGGGGATGATCGTCATGTTCACCCTGGTGGCGATGGTCGTCACCGTCGCCAGCGAGTGGATAGCAGAGGCAACTATCGTCGGGCGCTGGATCGCGCTTATCGTCCTGGCCACGGCCGCGCTGGCCTTAATTTTTCCGGCCTTTGCCCAGCGTATCGCCGGGCCGGCAGTCAGCGCGGGAAATGTCCTCAACACCCGAAGCGGGCAAACGCGTGGTATGGCATCGGCTTTTCTGGCCGGGCTTGCCGTCGGGCTGCTCTGGTCTCCCTGCGCGGGACCGATTCTGGGCGCCATTTTCAGCATCAATATTGCCGGACACTCGGCCATTGCCACAGGAGCCTTGCTGGCCGCCTATGGTAGCGGCTGCGCGCTGATGCTGGGCCTGCTCGTTTTCGGAGGCCGCACGCTGATGGCGCCGCTGAGAGCAAGGTCGGCGCTGATGGAAAAGTTACGTAAGGGGGCAGGCGTGGTGATGTTAGCGGCCGTTGTCTTTAACGCAACGGGGATGACGTCTGTTCTGCAAGGCGCAAACGGCGTCGCGGATCGTCTTGAAACCGCGCTGCTGAATCTGGCAAAGCCCGCCGCGCAACCGGCGAAGCTTCAACCGGTCGTCATGACCGAGCCCAGCAGCCAGCTGCCTTCATTAAGCGGTGGAACAGGGTGGGTAAATGGTGACCCTGTCACGTCTGAATCGTTGCGCGGGAGGGTGGTTCTGATCGATTTCTGGACCTGGGACTGCATTAACTGCCAGCATACGCTTCCGCACGTGCGCGACTGGGCAACAAAATACCAGTCTCAGGGCCTGGTCGTCATAGGGGTACACACGCCTGAATACCCCTGGGAGAAACCGATCGCCTCGGTGAAAAACGCGGTAAATAAATGGCAACTGCCGTACCGGGTTGTGACGGACATCAACTATCAGATCTGGAACGCTTTTGGCAACCAGTACTGGCCCGCGCACTACTATTTCGATGCTAAAGGTCAGCTACGCTATACCTCGTTTGGCGAAGGGAATTATGAGCAGCAGGAAAAGATTATCCAGCAGCTGCTCAAAGAGGCCCGTTCATAGCGCCGTTCAGGGCTGACGCTGGGCAACCATAAACAGTCGAGGAAAAGCCAGCAGTATCTGCCCGTTTTCCTGGAGCGGATACTGCTCTTCCAGCAGTTCATGGTAGCGTTTCAGGAAACGTTGCTGCTCGCTCTCGTTCAGTTCCTGGAGCCACGGGCGCAAACCGGTCGCGCTGACCCAGTCAATAATGGCCTGGTGCGAACTCATTTTATGGAAATAGGTTGTCCGCCAGATATCCACATCGCAGCCGGCCTCCGACAGGATATCATAATAGGCATGCACGCCAGGCAGCGGCTCGCGCCCACGGTCCGGGTAGCCTTGCTCCAGAGCCACTTCACGCATCGCCACATGCGTGGGCTCAAGCCAGTTGTCCGGCATCTGGATCGCCAGCACGCCATTGAGCGCGAGCAGTGACGCCAAGTGCGGCAGGAGATCGTAATGGTCAGGTATCCATTGTAGGGATGCGTTCGCATAGATGAGGTTCAACGGCTGGCCAGGCCTGAACTGGCGGATATCGGCCTCAACGAACTGACAGTCGGGCAGTGCCTTGCGCGCCTCTTCCAGCATAGCCGGTGAGTTATCGACGCCGACAATCTGCGCTTTTGGCCAGCGATGCTGCAACAGCGCGGTGCTGTTTCCCGGTCCGCAGCCCAAATCGGCAATGGTGGCAACGTCACTCAGGGGAATTCAGGCAAGCAGCTCGGCGGCAGGGCGCGTTCGTTCAGCGCCGTATTGCAGATAAAGCGAGGGGTTCCAGTCGGCCATCTTCAGATCTCCGTTTTGCGTGTTTCAGCAAGGATAGCACAGGCCGACACCTGCACCGGGACAGGCGTCGGGCGAGCGGCAGGTTACAGAATGCCTTTCAGTGCAATATGGTAGAGCAGCATGATGGTTTTTCCGTCGACGATTTTGCCCGTATCAATTCCCCGCAATGCCTCTTCAAAGGGCATTTCCAGCACGTCGATATCTTCTCCCTCCGCTTTGATACCGCCGCCTGCGCTGGTTTTGTCCTTCGGCTGATACTCGGCAATATAGAAATAGAGTTTCTCCGTGACGGAGCCTGGGCTCATGTAGGCTTCAAAGATTTTCTGCACGCTCGACACGTTAAACCCGGTCTCTTCTTCCGCCTCTGCTCTAATGCGGCTTTCCGGATCCATGTTATCAAGCAGGCCGGCCGCCGCCTCAATCAGATTGTCCTCATGGCCATTAATAAAGACCGGGAAGCGGAACTGGCGGGTCAGAATCACCGTTTTTTGGTCACGGTTGTAGAGCAGGATCGTAGCGCCGTTCCCCCGGTCATAAACTTCACGCGTTTGCCGCTGCCATTCGCCATCGCGTCTTTGTAGGTCAAAGGTATATTTTTTAAGTAAGTACCAGTTATCTGACAGGGTTTCACTGTCAATGATGCGCACATCTGCACGTTTTGATTGCACGTTTCGTCCTCCTTACGTAGAGTAACTATCAATACCAGCACTATCGTGCATTTTCAAGATTAAACATGCAACGTCAGGAATACATCATGCTCAGCAGTCAGCGAAAACAGTTGATCCTTGAAAAGCTCGGTGCCGAAGGTCAAGTCCAGTCAAAAGCGCTTAGCGTTCTCTTCGACGTCTCTGAAGACACCATCCGACGCGATTTGCGCGAGCTGGCGGCAGAAGGGCGTTTACAGCGGGTTCACGGCGGCGCGCTGCCGTCGTCTTCCGCTACTGTGCCTTTCGCGGAACGACAGTCCGTTAAAATGGATGCCAAAAGAAAGGTGGCGCAGAAGGGGGCGCAGCTTATTTCTTCGGGCCAGGTGGTGATCGTTGACGGTGGAACGACCACTTCAGAATTGCTCGCTTTTTTACCGCAAGACCTGCGTATTACCGTGGTGACGCACAGTCCGAGCATTGCCCTGGGGCTTGTTAATCATCCTTCCATCGAGGTGATTCTCATCGGCGGCCGTTTGTATAAACACTCGATTGTCGCCGTCGGCGCGGCGGCCATCGAAGGTATCGAAAACATTCATGCGGATCTGTTCTTTATGGGCGTGACCGGTATCCATCCGGAAGCAGGGCTGACGACCGGAGATTTCGAAGAGGCGTGCATCAAACGTGCATTTTCCGGCAGAGCCGCCGAGACGGTTGTCCTGGCGTCGCCGGAAAAAATAAATACGGCGTCATCATTTGTTATTGGCGATGTGGCGCTGGCGAATACGATTGTCGTCGAAGGCGATACCGACCGCGACTGGGTCAATGCGGTATCGGAAAAAGGGGTATCGGTCGTATTGGCCTGAGCGTGAGCCAGCCAGAAAACTGGCTGGCGCGGGTACTCGCAAGCGAGTGAAATTAAGTTATCTTTCTTCGGGGGCATGGCATACCGCTTCGATATTATGACCATCAGGCGCAATGACAAATGCGGCATAGTAATTTTTACCGTAGGAGCGTAATCCCGGTGCGCCATTGTCGCGTCCGCCTGCGCGCAGCGCGGCATGGTAAAAGTCATCAACCTGCTGGCGTGTCGTGGCCACAAAGGCCAGATGAAGCGGAGCGGGTTTATCATTCGACTGAAAAAGGCAAAGAGAAACATCGCCGGAACTCATTTCGACGCCATAGTCAGGAGAGCCTTCATCGACGAGTTCGACACCGAGCGGTTGAAGCGACATGAGGAAGAAGGTTTTACTTTTCTCATAATCGCTGACGCCGAATTTTACATGATCAAACATTATGGACTCCTCAAAAGTGATGGTGAAATGAGAAGTATAGAAAGAGAGTGGAGTCCAACACGATCAAGGGGTTGCGAATGTGACCGATATCAATACTCGCTACACAGCAGACCGTTTACTCCCTACGAATGTCCAACGCAGATAATCATAGAGCCAGTTAAAAAGCATCGTGTATGGCAGGAAAAACAGTACAAGGCCAATCTCAACAAAAAATGCCTCCGCGATCGTTAAATTCAGCATGAACATGGCCACAGGGATTAAGGAGATGATAAGGCCCGTTTCAAACCCAACTGCATGGATGGCGCGAACGAGAAACGTTCGTTGAAACTGATGTTTTTTCTGAAGGGAGTCAAAGAACTTATTGAAGACAAAATTCCAGACCGTTGCGGTAAGTGCAGATATCACCGACAACGAACCCGACTGGAGTACCGAAACGTTCATCAGCCACGCAAGAGACAGAGCGATGATAACGTTGGCCGTCACTTCAAAAATGACAGCGTGGAAAATCCTTTCTTTGAAGCTTTTATTGAGTTCGATTTCCATAAGTCTACAGCAGCGGTGGTCAAAGCCAGGAGTATATCAAACGTCTTTTAACATTGGATAAACGTAGAAGTTGGGATTTCACAAGCTATCAATGACCAGGGGCAATCACGACCGTAGAAAGGCAGATTTTGACTGGCATTACGTTGGTGCGCATAATGTATATTATGTTAAATAAGAATGTTGCTGTGCCTCGGGAGGTATCCCTCCTCAGTCTTGAGGATTCACCGTTGGCCACGCAGTTTGTATGTAAAACCCACTGACGATTACGCCTATCTGTGAAAAAAACTCACAACACCATTCGATGGCGCATGCTGGTTCCCTTCATGTCAGTGCAATACCCTGTCACATACAGAATTGCTGGCAATAAAAGAAGGAACACAGAATGGAGTATGTGAATCTGGGTCGTAGCGGTTTGAAAGTCTCCCGTCTTTGTCTCGGTTGTATGAGCTATGGTGAACCTGAACGCTTGCCTCAACCCTGGTCCCTGGATGAAAAGGCGTCACGTCCGCTCATTCGTCAGGCGCTTGAAGCGGGCATTAATTTTTTTGATACCGCGAATATCTACTCGGGCGGAAGTTCTGAAGAGATCACTGGAAAAGCGCTGAGAGAAATGGCCAGACGCGATGAGATCGTTGTGGCGACAAAGACCTTCTTTCCGTGGCGCAACTCACCCAATACCGGGTTTCTTTCCCGCAAGGCCATTTTTCATTCTATTGACGATAGCCTGATGCGCTTAGGCATGGATTACGTGGATCTCTTTCAGATTCACCGCTTTGACCACTCCACGCCTGTTGAAGAGACCATGGAGGCTCTGCATGACCTCGTTAAATCAGGAAAAGTACGTTACATCGGCGCATCATCTATGGAAGCCTGGCGCTTTGCAAAAATGCAGCATACGGCAGAGCGTAACGGCTGGACCCGATTTATTACGATGCAACCGCAATACAACCTGCTTTACCGGGAAGAAGAGCGCGAGATGCTGCCCCTGTGTGAAGACCAGGGCGTTGGTGTGATCCCCTGGAGTCCGATGGCACGAGGCAGGCTCACGCGCGACTGGAGTGTCACGTCCCGACGAACGCAAAACGATGCCTTTGCGTTAAAAATGTATGAGAACGCAGCCCTTCTGGATAAGCCCGTTATTGATGTTGTTGCCAGCATTGCTGAAAAGCACCATGTGCCAAGAGCCCATGTTGCAATTGCCTGGTTGCTATCAAAAACGGTCATCACAGCACCGATCATCGGCGCGACGAAACCAGAACATCTTTCCACGGCTATTAGCGCGCTGGACTTTTCACTTAGCGATGCCGAAATCATGGAACTCGAGGCACGCTATCTGCCGCACCCCGTCGACGGGATCATTCCCCCGCTTCCGGATACGCCACCTTCACTCACGCCGCCTTCAGCAATACAGGACTGTTAATGCCCTACCCTGGCCCGGCGTTGGTTCGGGCCCGCTGTTGGTGACAATGAACAACTCGTGATGTCAGGGTCGGATCGCCAAACCGGGAGACTTTACCTACAGTCTCCCTGTGACAGTAAGTATAAAGGTGGCCATCACCGTTTAACTTTTATCAAACTGACTTTCGGTAAACGGATCTGCGCGACCGCCCTGCAATGGGATCCTGGCAAGCGCTGCATCGATTTCGCGTAACTCGCTGTCCGTCAACCGGACTTGCGGTGCACCGCTATTTTCTATCAGGTGCGGATATTGCGTCGTACCCGGGATGGGGACAATCCATGGCCGTTGTGCCATCACCCAGGCCAGCGCGAACTGAACCGGAGTGGTGTTTTTGCGGCGGGCCCACGACTGCGCAAATTCAAGCAGTACCATGTTTTTGGCCAGGGCATCGGGCTGGAAGCGTGGCAGATTATGCCGCCGATCTGTGCTGTCGAACCGCTGATCTGGATTGACTGCCCCGGCAAGGAAACTCCTGGCGGTCGGGCAGTAAGGTACAAAGCCGATACCCAGCTCTTCGAGCGTTGGAAATATCCGCGTCTCCGGTTCACGCCACCACATGGCGTACTCACTCTGTACTGCAGTCACAGGGAGTACCGCATGTGCGCGGCGGATTGTCCTGGCACTCGCTTCCGACAATCCCCAGTGTTTCACTTTACCCTCCTGTATCAACGCCTTCACGGTTTCCGCCACATCCTCGATCGGCACATTCGGATCGGGGCGATGCTGATAAAGAAGATCGATGTGCTCCGTTTTCAGACGCTTTAGCGAGCCCTCTACGGCACGGCGAATATGGTCAGGATGGCTGTTAAGGGAGGTTGGCTTCCCCTCCTCCACGCCGAAACCGAACTTAGTGGCAATCACCACACGATCGCGAACGGGGGCCAGTGCTTCCCCGACAAATTCTTCACTGAGATGGGGACCATACACCTCGGCAGTATCAAAGAACGTAATCCCTTGTTCGAAGGCGGCCCGGATGAGCGACACCATGGCTTTGCGATCGCGCGGACCACCGCCGTAATACCCCACCATAGGCAGACACCCCAGTCCCATGCTGGAAACCTCCAGCGAGCCGAGTTTACGCGTGGTTAAGATCTCCTTCTCGACGGGAACAGCATCCGAAGGGGCGTTCGACGAGTCCTGACCAGCCGGGTTCGCCATCACTGCACCGCTCCTGCCAAGGGTGGTAGCGGCCAACGCCAGACCGGCGCCGGCGATCAGAAAATTGCGACGATCCCGGGAAGCGGGTACGGAAGCAGAATGCTGGTCATGCATCATCTTGCTCATAAACTGGAACTCCCTATAGCGAAGAAAGGATTCATTAATTTGGTCATTACCAGGCATAAGCCTGGGGCGCTTCTCCCCCGGGTCCGGGCCAGATTTCGTCGAGACAGCTCATGGTGTCGTCTGATAGCGTGATTGTCGTTGCGTGAAGCGCCTGCTGGAGTTGTTCGACCGTACGAGGCCCGATAAGTGGAGCAGTAACCACAGGATTCTGCAGGAGCCAGGCAAGCGCCACATCGGAAGGGGTTTCGCCGAGGTCCTCACATAATCCTTCGTAGGCTTCCAGCTGCGGACGATACTGTTCGATTAGACGGGCAAACGCGGGCCTTGCACGGCGCCCGCTTGCCATCTTTTTCAGTACGCCGCCAAGCAACCCTCCGGCAAGTGGACTCCAGGGAATCAGTCCCAGGCCAAAATGACGGCATGCGGGAATGACCTCAAGCTCAACGGTTCGGGCAGTCAGATTGTAGAGACTTTGCTCAGCAACCAGGCCCAGGGAATGACGGGCCGTGGCAACTGACTGCGCCGTCGCAATGTCCCAGCCTGCGAAATTGCTGCTACCGATATAAAGCACTTTTCCCTGCTGAACAAGGAGTTCCATGGCCTGCCAGACCTCTTCCCATGGTGTATAACGATCGATGTGATGCATCTGATAGACGTCAATATGGTCGGTCTTAAGCCGTCGCAAACTGTCCTCGCAGGCCTTGCGAATATGGTAAGCAGAAAGACGGCGATCGTTCGGACCCGGTCCCATAGGCTGATAGGCTTTCGTCGCCAGAACGATACGGTCACGGCGGCCACCCTGCTGGAGCCAGCGACCAATAATCTCTTCAGACAGCCCCGAACCTTGCTGGATATCGGGTGATTGTTCGGTGCCATACACGTCTGCTGTATCAATGAAATTGATACCCGCCTCAAGCGCTTCATCCAGAATGCGGGCGCTGGTTTTCTCGTCGGTGACGTCACCAAAATTCATGGTTCCGAGACAAAGGCGGCTGACTTTCAGGCCGGTGCGGCCAAGATGCGTATAGTTCATACACGGCTCCGTTAGGTGAATGTTCCGCCCTGACCGACGGCCAGAGCGCATAATTTTCAAGAATAACGAAGCACAATATGTTCAGTGAGAGGCGATGGGTGGATGGACTTGTGAAAAAAATTCAGCAACGGATTAGCCGTGGTCGGTCTATGGTGTATATCATTTCCCTATCAACGCATTCGGGCCTTAACGCACAAGGAAAACGATTCTGTATGCAAATAAGCAGAGCTGATGTCGCCGATCTCATTTATTTCATGGCTATTGCACGTCATCGCAGTTTCAGCCGTGCGGCGATTGAATTAGGTGTCAGTGCATCAGCGCTTAGTCATGCCCTGAAGGGACTGGAAACCCGGCTCGGGGTTCGCCTGCTTAATCGCACGACCAAGAGCGTTACACCTACGGCTGCAGGTGAAGAACTGGTTCAGTCTGTCCTTCAGCCTTTCGACAAGATAGAAGGCGCGCTTGAATCGCTTAACCGGTATCGTAATACGCCTACCGGGCGTATCCGCATCAATGCAGCCGTTGAAGCGGCCAATCTTTTGCTTGCACCGGTTATGCCCGCGTTTATGGATCGCTATCCCGATATTGAAATCGATATTGTGGCCAGTAACCGTATGGTTGACGTCACTGATGCGGGCTTCGATGCCGGTATCCGCTATGGTGGCACCGTCCCGGAAGACATGGTTGCCCGGCGTTTATCTGCCGATATTCGCTGGGTTATCGCCGCATCCCCCGACTACCTTGAACGCTACGGAACGCCTGAACATCCTGATGATTTATTACACCATCGCTGTATAAGCAATCGTCTCGGCGACGATCGGATTTATCGCTGGGAGCTTGAGCGAGACGGCGAAACGTACCAAATCACTGTGCCTGGCTCAGTGACGGTCAACCAGGCTGAAACGGGTCTTGTGGCCGTATTAGGCGGGGCCGGCCTGATGTATTTTCCGGAGCCTCTTGTTGCACCCTATGTGAAGGATGGACGGCTCCGCCTGGTGCTTACGGAATGGTCCCCGCTGGAGGAAGGTTTTTATATCTATTATTCAAGCCGCCGGCAACTGCCGACCGGGCTTCGCCTTCTGATTGAGTTCATACAGGAGGCCAGGCCACTGGGGTTGTGAAATAGCGCTTCCATACGGGACAATAGGATGCGGTATCGACGCGCTTCATTCTCTCCGTGCTGAAAAAAGTGGCCTGAGCCGTCAGCGTACAGCGCGGCACACCTCCAGCACCTTTTCTCTGAGCCAGCGATGCGCCGGGTCCCTTTCCATGCGCGGATGCCACATCTGTGACACCGTAATGCTCCGGGTTTTAAACGGCAGTGCAAAGACGTGCACGCGCTCGGTCATCGGCTGATTGAGCAGATAGAGCGCCGGCACCATGGCAACGAGATCGGAGACCATCGCCACCGATAACGCCGTCGGGAACCCTGGCACCACGCTGGCAATTTTGCGCTTCATCCCGCGTTCCGCCAGCGCCTCATCGACAAATCCGTGTAACGAGCCGTCGGGCGAGGCCACCACGTGCCCCCAGGCGACATAATCCTCAAGGCTGACTGACGACAGCGAGGCCAGCGGATGCCCCTGGCGTACCGCGCCCACAAACCGGTCCTGAAAGAGCCGTTGCAGACGAATTTCAGGCCCCATATTGCTCTGCACGCCGATCTCCAGGTCAACCAGCCCCTCACGCAGATAGCGCGACGTTTTCTCAGGTTTCGGCGAAAAGCGAATGCAGACGTCGGGCGCCACCGCCGCCACTGCGGCAATGAGCAGTGGCCCAAACGCCACCACAAAGCCGTCGTTGGCTCGGATGGTGAACAGGCGCTCCATACGCTCAACATTCAGCGTTTCCGTGGAGGGTTGCAGTACCGCCCTTGCCTCATGCACGGCGCTTCTGGCCCGGTCCCGGGTGGCTTCGGCCCAGGGCGTCAGCACCATCTGCCGACCGGCCCGCACCAGGATAGGATCGCCTGTCACCTCCCGCAGCCTGCTCAGGGTGCGGCTCATGGCGGACGTACTCAGGTTTAAGCGCCGCGCCGCGCCAGCCACGCTGGCTTCGGCCAGCAGAACGTCGAGCGCAACCAGAAGGTTAAAGTCAGGATCGGACACGATGGCTCCTCTGATAAGGCGTTATATGCAACGATAAAGTGCAAGCGCTGCGTCTTCCGCCCTGTATACCCCATGATTATAGTTTCGTCATCACTATTCTTATGCGGAGTAACGACGATGACGCTCTTTTCAAACCAGCCCGGCGATGAAGGCTTACCCGGTCATGAACGCGCCCGGGTGATGGCCGCCGTCATGACCACCACGCTGATGGGCGTCTTTGACGGCACCATGATCAACATCGCGCTGCCCTCCATGGCAAGGGCGATGCAGGTCCCCGCGAACGTTGCGGTGTGGTTTGCCAACGGTTATCTACTATCGGCGGCAATGACGCTGGCCATCTTCGCGGCGCTGGCGGCGCGGGTGGGCTATCGCCCGGTTTTTCTTGCCGGGCTTGCCACCTTTACGCTCACCTCGCTCGGCTGCGCGCTGGCGAAAACGCCCGACATGCTGATCGGGATGCGTATTCTGCAGGGCATCGGCGGCGCGGCTACCCTGAGTATCGCCCCGGCGATCCTGCGTTCCGTTTTTCCGGGGCGACTGCTTGGCCGCATTCTGGGGCTGCACGCCCTGCTTATTGCCGCCAGCACGGCAATTGCCCCCGTGCTGGGCGGGACGATACTGGACGTGCTGAGCTGGCAGTGGCTGTTCGCCATTAACCTTGTTCCGGGCAGTATTGCCCTGTTGCTGGCATGGCGGGCGTTGCCGCGCCAGTCGGACGTTGACGGCTCCCCCTTTGATGCGCCGGGCGCCGCGCTCTCCGCCGTGCTGTTAGGTTCTGCAATCATGCTGGCCGACAGCCTTCAGCACATAACGCAAGGCATTAACCCGGCAGCCGCTGGCTGGGGGCTTCTCACGCTGGTCAGCGCTATCGCCTTCGTCTGGCGTATTCGGCGCGCGCGCAGTCCCATACTGCCGCCCGTTATGTTCAGAAACGGACGCTTCACCCTCGCCGCCCTGACCTCGCTGGCCTCGTTTGTCAGCCAGGGCATCACCTTTGTCGCGCTGCCGTTCCTGTTTCAGAGCGTGTATGGCTACAGCCCGGTGGTTTCGGCGCTGCTGTTCACCCCGTGGCCAATTGGCATTGTGCTGATCGCACCGCACGCGGGGCGCTGGGCAGATACCCTTTCCGCGCCGCTGATCTCGACTATCGGCCTGATGATTTTTGTCGGTGGGCTGGTCCTGCTGGCGACGTTGCCGGAAAACCCGTCCGCATGGAATATCTGCCTGCGCAGTCTGGTTTGCGGGATTGGGTTTGGCTGCTTCCAGAGCCCCAATAACCGGGAGATGCTCGCTAACGTGGCGCGGGAACATGCCAGCTATGCCTCAGGGGTGTTGTCTATCGTCAGGACGTTCGGGCAATGTCTGGGGGCCGCCGCGGTGGGGGTGCTGCTTGCGACGACCGGATCAGACCACGATCGGGCCGTGCATCTGGCACGGTGGATCGCCGTCATCGCCTCAACAGGATCGGTTTTGTTTAGCCTGAGCAGGCTGCGCCCTGGGGTGCGGGCATCAGCGTAACGCTGTGCAGCGCCTCTCGGCGCTGCTTGTTTATAACAACTACGCTGTAGGACGTTCGTTCCACGCATCAGTGTACTGTATATTTCCGTCCAGAATTTTCCATGTGATTTTTGCATATCGTAAAGATACATTTTCCATGTGACCAGTACCGGGACAATCTCTTGTATCATGCATTATTGGAGTTATTGAAATGACTTTCACGCCTTCCATCAGGATGTTGAAGTATTCCACTTCCTGACCAGCATCATTGATGTGATAGAACTTTAATTCGGCACTTTGAAGCGTCTGACCTGTAGCCACTGCTTTGTATAGATAGGGTGAAGATGAGTCAATTGCCTTTGTTAAACTGAAGGCTGAATGTTGCCTTGTACCTGTAAGTTTACCTGTTGCCTCATCTGTTGGAATGCTCAGGTTATGGATCAGATCTCTAAGCTCTATGCTTCCTTCACGGTTTGCAACATCAGAACCACCACGGATCATTGCTCCGCCATCGTCTTTCAAAAAGAGGTGTACTGGTACAGCCATTTTTAAAACTCCTTATGTTAATTAATTTCTTATTCCATTGGCTATGAGATTAATTACAGGCATGATCGCTACACCATCGGCATAGAACAGATCAGAATTAGTGAATGAATAAACCTTGCCCGTGATTTTTACATTTACCGTGTTCCCATAAGCTGAAGCTGTGACATTGCTTGTATCGGCTTCCAGGAAGGGTGATCGTTCTTCAAGGGCTTTCATAATGTTCCCGCTGTTGTCTTTATCTAAATAGAAGCGGTAAACATCCGACACCGTAGCGTCTCCATCATCATACTTAGTTATGTACAGTGTGACGGTATCAGAGAGTTTCTGTTTGCTGACAAAGCTATCGTGAGGAGATGCATTAAAATAGTATTGATATGTCAGAAACCCACAAACAACGAGCAACAGAATCGTTGTGAGTAAGCAATGGAGCCGTTTAATAACCGTATTTCTTTGCATATTCTATACCTTGCCTTATCCAAAACTGATCGTGTGGATCATCCCCATAAGGCGGTTTTTGATACCAGTGCCCCCATTTCTTTTTGGAGGTTTTAGCTCTTTCCTGCGCCCATCCAGCACCCATCAATAGCGGTTCTGATGGTATCCCGGCAGCATAGCCAGCCGAACCATAATTGAAGTTCCCAAAATTTGCTAACTCCGGGTGTCCTTGCTTGTAATCCCACGGTCCCTTATTTCTTACTTTTTGATAAAACCAAAGATAGGTTGTAGGGATAGCCATGTTTCTGCTCATACCATGCGCTCTTGCAATCCTCATGTTTGCCAACACAAGAGCGATTCCTTCTTTGGGTAACAAAGGTATAACAGCCATATTAACCACCTATTTCATGTGGGTATATGGCCGCATATCGTACACCTTTGCGATGGTAAAAAAGATATCTGTTTACAGAGAAATGACGGAAAAATATCCGACTAAGGTATTAACCGCATTAAAAATCAAAAAAATTAAGGCGGCGCTACGCTTGCGCGGGCCTACAGGAATTGTGCATTTCACAATGTAGGGCAAATAAGCGCAGCGCCACCCGGCAGGAAAGACGGCGTATTTGTTTATTCCAGCGCCAGTAGCGCAAAGCTCGCCAGCCAGTGCCCGCCGCTGTAGTGGCTGCCCACCACGTGCCCGACACTTGCCGCCAGGTGTTTTGCCACGGCATCACGCAAGGCCTGCTGGGCCGGGTGGTTTACCGGAAGCGCCCTGGCGATATGCTTCATACACCAGGCGCGGCTGAGGTTTAACCCATCCAGATGAGCAATTTTCGGGTCGGTACGGTCGCTCACTTCCGCCGGGTTCATCAGCGCCGCAATGGAGCCGATATCCGGCAGAAACGCGTCAAACCAGGCCGGGAAATTCTCTGCGACCTTGCTCATCAGCAGCGCTTCCGTCAGCGCACCAGAGATGTACTCATCGCCACCCGGCTCGTAATGGGCCGGGTAGCGCGTATCGGCGAGATAAAACCGCTCCGCCGCCGTCACAATCGCCTGCTCAAGCGCGCTATCTTCCACGGCTCGGGCGTAATCCAGCCCCAGCGCGAGGGCAAACGCCGTGTTGTAGTGCGTTCCGACGCGGATCGGATAGGTGAGCTTGCTGAGGTAATCCACCAGCCGGTTGCGAATATCCTGGGTGAGCGGCTCCAGCGTCTGGTACCAGCCTGCGGCCTGCGGCAGCGACGATTGTTTCAGCTCCTGGGCCAGCGCCAGCAGCCATCCGTAGCCATACGGCCGCTCAAACGAGGCGCGGAACGGCGCGGTGAAATAGGCCAACTCCTTCGCCACGTTCTCGTCGGTCAGGTGCTCGTCGAAAAGCGCGACGATGTCATTCCGACACGGTAGATCAGGATAGAGGCGCACGCAGCGCAGCAGCAGCCAGTAGCCGTGCACCGCCGAGTGCCAGTCGAAACAGCCGTAGAAAATCGGGTGCAGCTCGCGAGGCGGCAGAACGTCACCGTCATCATTCAGCAGATGCATGATGTGGTTCGGGTATTCCTGGCGCAAATAGGTTAAAGGCATGCGGGCAAACGCGTCAGCCTGATGTTGCGTCAATTCCATAACAGCTCCTTAGCGAAACACGAGGAAATACATGAGGAACACGTTCACCACCAGCAGGGTTAACGCGGTCGGGATCTGGATCTTGATCACCTGATATTTGTCTTTCAGCTCCAGCAGCGCGGCGGGAACGATATTGAAGTTCGCAGCCATTGGCGTCATCAGCGTGCCGCAGTAGCCCGCGTACATGCCGATCGCCAGCAGCGGCGCCGGGTTGCCGTGATGCACGTTGATCAGGAACGGCAAGGCGATCCCCGCGCTCAGCACCGGGAAGGCCGCAAAGGCGTTACCCATGATCATGGTAAACAGCGCCATCCCCACGCAGTAAATGACCACCAGCATGAAGCGGCTGTCCGGGTTCACGAACAGGCTCACCACCTTCTGCACCGAATCACCGGTATTGGCCGCCACGAACACGCCGCCGAGCATGGCCAGCATCTGCGGCAGGATCACCGCCCAGCCGATGGTATCGACAAGACGACGTGACTGGCGAATGGCGTGCAGCGGCGTGCCTTTGGTCAGCCACCAGCCGGTGAGGATCGCCGCGACGCAGGCCACGCACAGCGCCGCCAGAGTGAGCTGTTTCTGGTCGAGAAGGTAAACACCGCCAATCGACACCCCCTTCAGGAACAGCGTCCCGATTACCGTCACCACCGGGATCATCAGCGCGGGCAGGAACAGCCAGTTTTTAAGGCGGTTTGACGAGGCAATGCGCTCCTCGTCGGAGGCCATTTTATAGTGGCCTTTCCCGACCAGGCCAAAACCCGCCAGCAGCGCGATTGCGATAACGCAACCGCCAACGATCCGGTACGCCAGCGATTTGCCCAGCTCCTGAACCATCAGGTCACCGAACAGGAAGATCCCGCCGAATAAAAACCAGAACAGCGCGGTGGTAAAACGCTTCGGATTCTCGCGGTCGCGCAGGGTCATGACAACCAGCAGCATCACAACAAAACCGATCAGGTAATACACCCGATTAATGGTGATAAGCGTCATCATTGCGCGGCCCCCTGCGTACCCTGCTCTGCACGCCAGGCCATGACGTCGCGGCGGATGCTGGCATCCAGGCGCAGCAGGCGCGTCATATGAATAATCAATGCCGCAATGGCGGTGGGAATGGCCCACAGGCCGATGTGCAGCGGCTCGATCCCTTCGATCCCGTTTTCCTTAAGAAACGCGTCAATCAGAAGCACCGCACCGAAGGCGATAAAGATATCTTCCCCAAAGAAGACCGCGATGTTATCGCACGCCGCGGCATGGGCCTTGATTTTGTCGCGAATGTGCTGCGGCAGTTCGCCGTATTCGTTCAGCGCTGCCCCTTCGGCCATCGGGGCCAGCAGCGGGCGTACCGTCTGGGCATGGCCGCCCAGCGACATCAGCCCCAGCGCGGCTGTGCCTTCACGCGCCACGAAGTAGAGCATCAGAATACGCGCCGAGGTGGCGCTGGCGATCTTCGCCACCCAGGCCTGGGCGCGCTCTTTAAGCCCGTAATATTCCAGCAGACCAATTACCGGCAGGATCAGAATGAAGGTCGCCAGCGATCGGCTATTGACGAACTTCTCGCCAAAGGTCTCCAGCAGCATCCCGAAATCCATCCCGACCAGCAGGCCCGTCGCCAGACCCGCCACCACGACGACCAGCAGCGGGTTGAAGCGCAGTGCAAAACCAATGACCACGATCGGTATCCCGATCAGCGGCAACAGCGTAGTACCGTCCATAACGTTTACCCTATCGAAAGTGAGCGTTGCGCGCCGACGGCTATTTTTTTAATTTGCGGCGAGCGATGTTGTGTTTTTCGCCAGGCTTCACAAAACCTGGGCTAAAAAGCTATATCTGAACCTCAAAAACATGTAAACAAATTATCAATAAAATGTTCTTATTTTATCGACGAGTTTACATTTCTGGCTAAGGAACGTTATGACCTCGAAAAAGAGTGCTTCACCCGATTGCAATGATATCAACGATGGCCGGATCGTCTCCTCCCGCCATCTGGTGTCGGAGCGCTGCGCGGAACTGTCAGAGCTGGAGTACGCGCTGATCATGACCGGCAACGCGTTTAACAAGTGGATGGTGCGCTGCATGGCCGCAGCCGGAGAGCCGGATATGGGCGCTTTTGACGTCTCGCTGCTGCATCACGTGAACCACCGCGACCGCAAGAAAAAGCTGGCCGATATCTGCTTTGTTCTCAACGTGGAAGATACGCATGTAGTGACCTATGCCCTGAAAAAGCTGGTCAAAGCGGGCTACGTGACGAGCGAGAAAGCGGGTAAAGAGCTCTTTTTCTCCACCACGGAGGAAGGGAAAGCGTTGTGCATGAAGTACCGGGACGTGCGTGAAGCGTGTCTGATCGCCATTCATGCGGAGAGCGGCATTTCCGGGAAATCCATCGGCGAAACCGCGCAGCTGCTACGCGCGATCTCCTCCCTGTATGACACCGCCGCCCGCGCGGCGGCATCACTCTGAATTACGGACGTCTGAACAGGGTAATGCTGCGTCCGGCCAGTTCGTACTCTACGGTTTCGGTGAACGCTGTCCCGGCGGCAGCGTCATCCGCCGTAGAAAGCTCCAGCACCCATCCTCCTTCGCCAAACTGCGGGATCTGGAACGGCACGGTGCCTTCGAACGGATTAAACAGCATCAGCACGTCGTGCCAGATGCCGTCCTCCTGCTGAAGATCCGGCCTGCTGATGGAGACCCCGAGCGTTGAGCCTTCATCCCACTGCTCGGCCTGCTGCGGACCGCCTCCGGCATTGAACCAGCGGATCTCCAGCCCGTCGCGCCAGCTCTCACGACGCAACAGCGGCTGCTGCGCGCGCAGGGCAATGAGCCGGCGGGTGAACTCGCGCAGCGCCGCGTCGTTTTCGGACAGCCCCTTCCAGTCGATCCATGAGATCTCGCTGTCCTGGCAGTAGCCGTTGTTGTTGCCCTTCTGCGTACGGCCAAACTCGTCCCCCGCCAGCAGCATCGGCGTACCGTGGGAGAAAAGCAGCGTGGTCAGGAAATTACGCTTCTGCCGTTCGCGGGTGGCGATAATGTCCGGGTTCTCCGTCGGCCCTTCTTCGCCATAGTTGTACGACCGGTTATCGTTATGCCCGTCGTTATTGTCCTCGCCGTTGTCGGCGTTGTGCTTCTCGTTGTACGACACCAGGTCATTCAGCGTAAAGCCGTCATGGGCGGTGATAAAGTTGACGCTGGCCCACGGGCGACGCCCGCGCAGGTCGTACAGATCCCCGGAGCCCAGCAGACGCGCGGCAAAGTCCGTCGAGACGTTGTCCCCCTTCCAGTACTCGCGCACGGTATCGCGGTATTTGTCGTTCCACTCTCCCCAGCCTGGCGGGAAGCCACCGACCTGATAGCCGCCGGGGCCAATATCCCAGGGCTCGCCAATTAGCTTGAGCTTAGAGAGCACCGGATCCTGGGTAACGGCGTCGAAAAAGCCCCCGCGCGGGTCGAACCCCTCAGGCTCGCGGCCCAGAATCGTCCCCAGGTCGAAACGAAAACCGTCAATGTGCATGGATTCGGCCCAGTAGCGCAAGGAATCCATCACCATCTGCAGCACGCGCGGGTGGGAGGTATTCACCGTGTTCCCCGTCCCGGTGTCGTTAATGTAATACCGGTGCTGGTCCGGCAGCGTGCGGTAGTAGCTGTAGTTATCAATGCCCTTGAATGAAAGCGTTGGCCCCAGCTCGTTACCTTCCGCCGTGTGGTTGTAGACCACGTCCAGAATCACCTCGATGCCCGCGTCATGATAGGCGCGCACCATGTCGCGAAAGCCCTGGATCCCCGCCGGGCCGTAGTAGCGCGACGCCGGAGCAAAAAAGCCGAGCGTGTTATAGCCCCAGAAGTTCTTCAGGCCACGGTCGAGCAGATGCTGGTCGTCCGGGAACCAGTGAACGGGCAGCAGCTCCACCGAGGTAATGCCCAGACTCTTGATGTAGTCGACCGAGGCTTTGTGTCCCATCCCCTCGAAGGTCCCGCGCAGCTCGGGCGGGATGGCCGGGTTCATCTGGGTAAAGCCCTTCACGTGGCTCTCATAGACGACGGTATGTGGCCAGGGCACGTTTGGCCGGTTGTTGTCCTGCCAGTCAAAAGCGTTCGGGTCGATAACCTTGCATTTCGGCGTGAACGGCGCGCTGTCCCGCGTATCGAAGCTAAGATCCAGTTCGTCATGCCCCAGCTCATAGCCGAAATGGGCGTCGTTCCAGTCGATATCGCCCACCAGTTCACGGGCATACGGGTCAATAAGCAGCTTATGCGGGTTAAAGCGGTGACCGTTTTCCGGATCGTAGGGGCCGTAGACGCGATAGCCGTACAGCGCACCGGGTTTCAGGTCAGGCACATAGCCGTGCCAGACCTCATGGGTATACTCCGGCAGCTCCAGCCGGGCGATTTCTGTTTTCCCGGACGGGTCAAACAGACAGAGCTCCACCCGCTCCGCGTGCGCGGAGAACAGCGCGAAGTTAACGCCCTTCCCGTCATAATTCGCCCCCAACTGCTGGCCATGACCGGCCCGAATTTCAAACGTAGTTTCCTTTGCCATTTTCGTTCTCCACGATTATTCGCAGGTAAGCAGAACCAGTACACATCCCTTTTCTGACGTTAAATCCAGCGTCTCTTGCAGAATGCGGCTTTCACCGCTGAACAGATCCCGATAGCGCTTCCCGGCCAGTTCGTCGGGTATCGCTACCGTGGTATTGACCCACAGCTGATGATTATCGGTGATGCCAAAAACCAGACGCGGCACGGCAACGATCAGCGCCTCCTCGTCTTTAACGCGCGCATAGACAATCAGGTTCTCCTCGCGCTCGCCGGAAACCTTGAGCGGCAGCCAGTCGCCGTAGCGGAAAAGCGCGTCGTAATGCGGTCGAAGCCGCAGCAGCGTGGCGGTGACAAACTGCTTTACCCTGCCTTCCCGCCAGCAGGCCGGGTGTTCAAACACTGAAGCATCCGCCGCGCTGAGGTTTTGCATCAGCGCGTTGAAGTCCGGCTCCCGCCGGTTATCCGGGTCGACGAGGCTAAAGTTGAGCGCCTCGCTGCCCTGATAGATATCCGGCACGCCGGGCGCCGTCAGCTTGATGACCGTCTGGCTGAGGCTGTTCATAAGCCCGGCGCGGATAAAGGGCTGCATCGCCTCGCTGAAATCGTGCAGGAACGGGGCGTTATCCGGGGAAAGCAGATGCCGCGCATAGCTCAGCACCACGCTCTCATAGCTCTCGTTGCTGTCGATCCAGTCGGTGCGCTGCTTCGCCTCGCGAAGCGCTTTCTCAAGGAAGCCGAGGAAACGCGTCTCCAGCGATGCAAGCCCTTCGGCATCGTCAGGCGACAACGTGGCGGGCCAGACGCCCGCCAGCGCCTGATAGATCATCCAGGTATCGGCGGCGTTCGGCGCGGTGCCGTCGTTGAGAAAACGCACCTGGGTCTGGTTCATCTGCCGCCAGCGGGCGAGATTTTCTCCCCAGCGTTCCGGCGCCTCCGTCAGGGTGTAGAGCCGCGCCCGGGCGTCTTCTCCGCGCTTGGTATCGTGCGTGGAGGTGCCCAGCAGCGCGTCGGGCTGACGGGCGAGACGAATGCGCATCTCCTGGTGAAAGCGGGATAACGAGAACGCGCGCGGTGTCGGGTCAGCGCCCACTTCATTGAGCGCAAGCTCAAGGTTCAGACGGAAAAACAGCGTATCTTCCACCGACTTCGCCATCAGCGGCCCGGTCAGCTGCTGGAAGCGGGTTCTGAAAAGCGCGGCGCAGTCGCGGCAATCTTCCGGCAGCTCGCCGGTAAGAATACGCACAATCAGGCTCAGGGCCGCTTCGGACGTATTTACGCCGGCGACCACGCGGCTAAGCAGCGCCACATCAGGCGGGGTTAATCCCTCGCGAGTGCCGTAGGTGCGGTACACCGGAAAGGCGATAAGCAGCTCGCGCAGCGCGTGGCGGATCTCCTCGCGCGGCAGCGCAACGTCATTGCGGCGGGCCAGATCGTCCGCAAGATTTAGCAGCGTGGTGAACTCGCCCTCAAAATTACGATCGGTCATCAGACCCTTGGCATCGCGCAGTTCGACGTGGCGATCGACCGTGACGCCCAGCGTCTCGTCGTGGATTGTCTCCAGGCGCGAGAGGTTATCGTCGTCGACCAGCACCTCCGCCAGCGAGGCGATAAACTCGTAGCCGGTGGTGCCGGAAACCGGCCAGTCGGTGGGGAGCTGCTCTCCCTTCGCGAGAATTTTTTCGACCGTGATGTAACAGTCAGGTCCGGCTGCCTGCCGCAGCTTCTGCAAATAACCCAGCGGATCGGCCAGGCCGTC
Source organism: Enterobacter cloacae complex sp. P2B (assembly GCF_014895985.1). Taxonomy (NCBI): domain Bacteria; kingdom Pseudomonadati; phylum Pseudomonadota; class Gammaproteobacteria; order Enterobacterales; family Enterobacteriaceae; genus Enterobacter; species Enterobacter cloacae complex sp. P2B. The sequence goes on from NZ_JADBQQ010000011.1 coordinate 104,077, forward strand.
AATATGGTCAATGCGCAGGCCGTCAACCACGCCCGCGTGAACCAGCTCAAGAATGAGACGGTGCGTATCGTCGAAGACCGCCTCGTCTTCAACCCGTACGCCTACAAGACCGGTGATCTCGAAGAAGCGCCGCCATGAGAGCTGCTTCGGCGCTTCCCGCCAGGACATCAGCCGCCAGCTCTGCGCCTCATGCAGTTCGGCGATGCTTTTATCCTCGCTGTACGTGCCCGGATTAAGCGGGTACGCCGTGTCGTAATAGACCAGAGAGGCTTTATTCGTGACAGGGTCACGTTTTAACGTAATGGCACCCTTCTCCAGCTCCGCCTCAAAGGTGTCGCCGAGAAACGGCAGCGTCAGCGGGCGCGACGCGTCGATATCGAAATAGCGGAAATAGCGGCTCTGCTGGCCATATTCAATCACGTCCCGCCACCAGGCGTTTTCCAGCGAGGTGGACATATGGTTCGGGACAATATCCAGAATCAGCCCCATGCCAGCCTGCCTGACCGCCGCGGCCATGCGGTCAAACCCTGCCCGACCGCCAATCGCGGGGTCAATTTCATTCGGGTTGGTCACGTCATAGCCGTGGGTGGAACCCGTTGTGGCGGTAAACACGGGCGAGGCGTAGAGGTGGCTGATGCCGAGGTCTTTCAGATACGGCACCAGCTCGACAGCGCGGTCAAACGTCATGCCGTTGCGGAACTGAATACGGTACGTGGCGGAAGGGATCATAACGATGCGTCTCCATCAGCAAAGCGAACGACAATACTGTTCGGCGGCAAAACGTCGTTTACCTCCGGCCAGGCGAAGCGCGTCTCCCCTGCGAGCGCGGGTACGTCGACAGGCTTAGGGCCGATATTGAGCGCCAGAGAGAGCGTCCCGGACGGGAAGCGCCAGCTCACCGCCACCATGCCGGGCGCGGTCTCGATCATCTTGCCTTCAACGATGCCGCCCTGATGCAGAAGCGGAACGATATAGCGATGGCGCAACGTCAGCAGGTGGCGGGTGAAGCGCAGCCACGTTTTCCCTTCGTCGGTAGCAATCTTATGCCAGTCGAGCTTTGAGCGAACGAAGGTGTTAACGTCGTTCGGGTCCGGGACGGCTTCATCGTGCCCGGCGTGGCCGGTAAACTCTTTCGCGCGCCCTTCCCGCACCGCTTTTGCCAGGTCGCCGTGAAAATCGGTGAAGAACAGGAACGGATGCGTTTCACCGAACTCCTCGCCCATAAACAGCAGCGGGATATGAGGAGAGAGCAGCAACGCGGCAAGCAGCACCCGCGTCCTGTCGGCCCCCGCGAGGGTGATGAGCCGCTCCCCCTGGGCGCGATTCCCGGTCTGATCGTGGTTCTGAATGAAATCGACGAAGAACTGCGGCGGCTGGGTACGACACTCCACCCCGCGAGATTCTCCGGTTTGCAGCGAAATCTCGCCCTGGTAGACAAACCCTTCCGCCAGCGCACGGGCGAACTTTTTCTCCGGCTCACACGCAAAATCCTGGTAGTAGGCGTGCGTTTCGCCGGTGGCAAACACGTGGGCAGCGTTGTGGAAGTCATCATTCCACTCGGCGGTAAACAGCGGCGTGTTGCCCTGTTCATCGCGCGGATGCAGGAAAATCACGTTGCGGCTGTCTTCCGTGGTCAGGTGAACGTGACGGTGCGGGATCGCCTCGCGGATCTTCGCGGCAATCTCCTCCAGAATGTGCGTCCCGAAGCTGTCTTTAATCTGGTCGATGGCATCAAAGCGCAGGCCATCCAGACGGTACTCCGTCAGCCAGTAGAGCGGTGCGTCGGAGATGTACTGCCTCACCGGCTCGCGCTCGTAAGCGATACCGTTGCCCCACGGCGTCATCCGCTGCGCATCAAAAAACGCGGGCGACAGCAGCGGGAGATAATTCCCCTCCGGGCCGAAGTGGTTGAGCACGATATCCAGCACCACGGAAAGCCCCAGCCCGTGCGCGGCGTCGATAAACGCGTGAAAATCCTCCGGCGTACCGTAGGCAGCGTGCGGGGCATACAGCAGCACGCCGTCGTAGCCCCAGCCGCGGGTTCCGCCAAACTGGGAAACGGGCATCACTTCAAGCTGGGTGATACCGAGCTCCGCCAGATAGGGCAGCTTGTCGATGGCCGCCCGGAAGGTGCCCTCTGGGGTAAAGGTGCCGACGTGCAGCTCGTAAATGACCGTCTCTTCCCACGGCCGCCCTGCCCAGTCCCGGTTAACCGGCTGATAGCGTCGGGGATTAATAACAACCGATGGCCCGTTAACGTCGCCCTTTTGCGCGCGCGATGCCGGGTCGGGTACCGTCATGCCGTCCTGCAGGACAAACTGATACTCTGCACCGTGCGTGACGCCAGAAACGTCTGCCTGGAACCAGCCGTGCCCCACCGCCGTCATCGGCACGTCGGTGGCGGCCAGACGTAGCGTAAGTTCTTTCTGTCCTTCTGCCCAGACGCGAAAACGTACCACGTCATCGGAAATAAACTCAGCACCCCACTGCTTTTGAAATGTCCTGAATTCCATTCATTGTCCTCGAATGACCCACATTTTACGCGGAACGAAGTACAAGCTTAGTTCAGGATCACAAGTGCGTGAGATCAGCGGATTTAACCGCGTCGTCTATTCTTTAGGAATAACTCACTATCGGGAATACTATGCAGATTCGAAAAGGATTAAATACGGACCTCGTCCGTCTTGAATGTTGTGACTTTTCTTTCACCATTAGCCACATTGCGCGAGAGCCCTTTATCCATTGTGATTTGCATATTGAAGCCGTCGCCGAGCCCTGGATAAAAACCTACGAACGCGACATCCAAACCCTTGAAAACCATTGCGTTAATCCGGACGCCATATTTCTTGTTGCGGAAACCGATGACGGTGAATTAGCCGGATTTATTACCGCATCAATCGGCTGGAATAAATTTATTTCAGTGGATTATATTGCCGTTGATCGCACCAGACGCAGAACCGGCGCCGCGCAAAAATTAATGGCTGCCGCGCACGTGTGGGCCCGCAGCGTAAACGCGCCGGGATTACGGCTTGAAACACAAAATGTGAACGTCTCTGCCTGTCTGTTTTACCGTAACTACGGGTTCACCCTGGGCGGGTACGATCGTTATCTCTACAACGCCTTACCGGAAAAAGACGAGGTCGCCCTGTTCTGGTATTACATGCTGGTGTAGCGACGCTGCCTTCATATTTCTGTCATTGAACTTCATTACGCTTTCGGGATTTTAACCACGGTGTTGAGGAAAGAAGTGTGAATTCAATGGCTAAGGCATTACTGCTGGCATTACCCGTTTTGAGTGCAGCGGCGACGGCCGCTGAGCGCGAGCTGTGTGAACCCAAAGCGTACGAAATGGCGCTGCGCTATCAGCAGAAATCGGCTGAGATTCTGGCCCTTCAGCTGCAGACGTATCGGTTTGCCACCGAGCGTTTCAACGAAAAATTAAAAGATCTGAAAACACCTGAAAATTACGCCGTGGTGATGGACCTGGATGAAACGGTGCTGGATAACACCCCTCTGCTGGTGCGCGACATGGCGCAGTGTCACGACTATACGAAATGGGATACCTGGAGCGACTGGGAAAAACAGGGAAAACCCGGCTTAATCCCAGGAGCGAAGGCGTTTCTTGACCATGTGAATCAAAGCAAGGTCCGCATCTATTATGTTTCGGACCGTATGCAGGAAAACAAAGCCGACACGCTGAAGACGTTAAACGCTCTCGGCCTGCCGCAGGTATCTGACGAAAGCGTGCTGCTGGATACGGTCAGCAAGGAAGAGCGCCGTCAGAGCATCCTCAAAAAGCAGCAGATCGTGATGCTGTTCGGCGACAGCCTGCCGGACTTCGCCGTACAGTTCAAAAACAAAAAACCGAGCGAGCAGCAGCGTGAGCTGGTTGAAGCCAGCGCCGAACACTTCGGCAACGACTGGATTGTGCTCCCAAATGCCGCTTATGGTGCCTGGTCCAGGGCCACGCTGGATAGCTGGAACGCACCGCTGAAAAAATAACGCTTTACGGGCCGGGAATGGCTTCACCACCACCCGGCTGTTGCGCTGTGCTATTTATCTCGTTTATAGGTCCTATCATTTCTGAGCAGGTTCTTATAATTTTACGGAGCAGTAAGATGAGCACTTTCAAAGGAGACTCGTATGCTTACCGTGAAAAAACTTGCTCTTTCCACGCTGATTTCCAGTTCATTGCTGTTCTACCCTGCGCTGCAGGCCTCGGCAGAAACGCCGCAGCACGTCGTTAAACAACCGGCGGGCGGTTACAGCGTGCAGGTCGGTGACGTTCTGGTAACGTCGTTTACGGACGGGACCGTTGCGCAGGATCTGCATAAGCTACTGCGCCGTACAACGCCGCAAAACATTGATGCACTGCTCGCGAAAAACTTTCAGACCAACCCGGCGGAAGTGTCCATCAACGCCTTCCTGATTGCGATGCCCGGACACAAAATCCTGGTGGATACCGGTTCCGGCCAGCTCTTTGGCCCCGGCAACGGCGGACGTCTGATTGAGAGCCTCGCCACCCAGGGGATCAAACCCGAGGACATTACTGAAGTCTTGCTAACCCACGCCCATTCCGACCACGCGGGCGGCCTGGTGAAAGACGGCAAGGTGGTGTTCAGCAACGCGCGCGTTTTCGTTGGCAAACCGGACATCGACTTTTTCTTTAACGACGACAATCAGAAGAAAACCGGCTACGGCAAGAACTATTTCGATGTCGCACAGAAGACCTTAAAACCCTATCTTGACGCGGGTAAAGTGGTGCCGTTTAGCGGCACATCGGAGATTCTTCCGGGGCTGACCGGCACGGTTCATCCCGGACACACGCCGGGATCAGCCTTCTACACGCTGACAAGTAAAGGCGAGAAGATCACCTTTGTCGGCGACATCATTCACGCAGCGGCGGTCCAGTTCCCGCAGCCTGCGGTGACCATCACCTACGATGAAGATGAGAACAAAGCGGCAAGCGTACGCGAGCATGCATTCGCTGACTTTGTGAAAAATAAAGACCTTATTGCCGCGCCCCATCTGCCTTTCCCGGGCATCGGCTATGTGACGAAAGGTGAGAAAGGCGGCTATGCCTGGGTCCCTGTCACCTATACCAACCGGGACGCCAGCGGCGCGAAGTAGAGTGATGTCGCGTATATCTGACATGGACATAGACCTGCTCCTGGCGCTGGACGCCCTGCTTCAGGACAGGAACATCACTCATGCGGCCACGCGGCTGGGCATCAGCCAACCCGCCCTCTCTGCCCGCCTGGCGCGTCTGCGCACGCTCTTTGGCGAACCGCTGTTTATTCCCTCCCCGCATGGACGCGGGGTATTGCCCACGCCGCGAGCGGAAGCGCTCAGGCCGCAGGTGGCAAGCGTGCTGCACGGCATCAGCGCGATGTTTGCGCCCATCGCGTTTGAGGCGCAAACCAGCAGCCGGACATTTGTTATCGCGCTGCATGAAAACCCGGCGCTGATGCTCGGCACCGCGCTGCTTAACCAGGTGAGTACCGATGCCCCCGGCATCCGCCTGCGCTTCGCCCTTCCGGAGATAGTAGACCTGCCGCAGCAGCTGGAAAACGGTGATGTGGATATCTACATCGGCGTGAGCGCGGGCGCCCATGACGGATGGGTGAGGCGCAAACTTCTCGACGACGCGTTTGCCACCGCCCAGCGCAAAGCTCATCCGCGTGGAACAGGTTCGTTAGATTTGGAAAGTTACTGCGCGCTTTCCCATCTGGTGGTGTCGTCGGCGGGAGATCCCTTTACCGGATTTATCGACCAAACCCTCGCCGGGCTGGGCTATCAGCGACACGTTGCCATGTCCACCCAGAGCTACGCTATGGCGCCTGCGCTGGTTGCCGGTACCGACCTGGTATGTACCCTGCCGGAACGGATGCTGAAGCAGTTTGCCAGCACGCTGGATATTTTCCCACCGCCGCTGCCGCTCCAGCCGATAACCATCAACATGTACTGGCACCCGAAAAACAGCCAGGATCCGGCGAACGCCTGGCTGCGCGGGCAGCTGCTGCGGGCTGCCGGACGTCAGGTGTGATCGAGCGTGACCAGAAACTTTTTAAGCACTTCTGAACGAATAATCCGGTGGCAAACCAGGGTGAGTTCGCTCTCCCGCAGCCGGTCGAGGATGTCCACGTAGACGACATTCTCAACGCTCACTGCCTTTGCCGACGCGGGCAGCAGCGCCAGCCCAAATCCGGCCGCAACAAGGCTTATCACCGTGGGCACGTCGGTCGCATTTTGCACCACGCCCGGCTGAAAGCCCGCCCCGCTGCAGGCGTCATAGAAGTACTGCTCCAGCCCCATTCCCTCCGGATCGCGCAGCGAGATCCATTTTTCGTCTTTCACCGACGAAAGCGTCAGCGCGGACGATCCGGCGAGCGGATGCTGACGAGAGAGCGCCAGCACCGTTTTCTCCGAGGTGAACGGCCGGCTTTGCAGATCGTCAGGCAGCGACGGCAGCGGCGCGCGGATGATGGCCACGTCCAGCTGGTTGCTCTGTACGGCGGCGTAGAGCGTCTGCACATTTCCCGTCATCAGGGACATGGTAATGGCCGGCCAGCGGCTGTGCATCTGGCGCAGCGCGGCGGGCAGCCTGCCGTCAAACATCGCACTCGACACGCACCCCAGGTTTAACTCCCCCTGCTCGCCCCGTGCCGTTTGTCTGGCATCCAGCACCGCCTGCTCGGTCAACGAGATGGCAAGCCGGGCTTTGACCAGAAACGCTTCGCCCGCGGGCGTTAGGGTTAAGCGGCGGTTCGCCCGGCTGAAAAGCGTGACGCCTAAACGTTCTTCCAGCGCCTTTATCTGCTGGCTCAGCGCCGGTTGGGCGATATTCAGACGCTCGGCGGCCCGGTGCATGTGGAGCTCTTCGGCTACGACAATGAAGTGGCGCATCTGACGAAACTGCACGAGACGCCTCCCTGTATTGATATAAATTTACTTATCAATTTAACAGAAATGATGAAATTGATGCTATTGGTCTTTGCCATAAAAATGGATGTATTCAACCGAGGGAGGAAAATATGGAAAACCAAGTCAACGATCTCCGCAGCGCCATCGCCTTACTGCGGCGCCACAAAGGCCAGTATATTGAAACCGATCATCCGGTCGATCCCAACGCGGAACTGGCGGGTGTCTACCGCCATATCGGCGCAGGCGGCACGGTAAAACGTCCGACCCGCTCGGGTCCGGCCATGATGTTCAACAGCGTTAAGGGCTATCCGGGCTCCCGCATTCTGGTGGGCATGCACGCCAGCCGCGAGCGCGCGGCGCTGCTGTTAGGCTGCGAACCGTCTGAACTGGCAAAACACGTTGGCCAGGCGGTGAAAAAGCCGGTCGCACCGGTTGTTGTTCCGGCCTCGCAGGCCCCCTGCCAGGAACAGGTCTTCTACGCTGACGATCCTGACTTCGATCTTCGCAAATTGCTTCCGGCACCGACCAATACGCCAATTGATGCCGGTCCGTTTTTCTGCCTGGGGCTGGTGCTGGCAAGCGATCCGGAAGACAGCTCGCTGACGGATGTCACCATTCACCGCCTCTGCGTGCAGGAGCGCGACGAGCTTTCCATGTTCCTTGCCGCCGGGCGACATATCGAAGTCTTCCGTAAAAAAGCGGAGGATGCCGGAAAACCGCTGCCGGTGACGATCAACATGGGTCTCGACCCCGCCATCTATATCGGCGCATGCTTTGAGGCCCCTACCACGCCGTTTGGCTACAACGAGCTGGGCGTCGCCGGGGCGCTGCGCCAGCAGCCGGTCGAGCTGGTGCAGGGCGTGGAGGTCAAAGAGAAAGCCATCGCACGGGCGGAAATCATCATCGAAGGCGAACTGCTTCCGGGCGTGCGCGTAAGAGAGGATCAGCATACCAACACTGGCCACGCAATGCCGGAGTTCCCGGGCTATTGCGGTGAGGCGAATCCCTCCCTGCCGGTGATCAAAGTGAAAGCCGTGACCATGCGCAACCACGCGATCCTGCAGACGCTGGTGGGACCGGGGGAAGAACATACCACGCTGGCCGGACTGCCGACCGAGGCCAGCATCCGTAATGCCGTTGAAGAGGCAATTCCGGGCTTCCTGCAAAACGTCTATGCCCATACCGCGGGCGGCGGTAAGTTCCTCGGCATATTGCAGGTGAAAAAACGCCAGCCGTCAGACGAAGGACGCCAGGGCCAGGCGGCGCTCATCGCCTTAGCCACCTATTCGGAGCTGAAAAACATTATTCTTGTCGACGAAGATGTGGATATTTTCGACAGCGACGACATCCTGTGGGCGATGACGACGCGCATGCAGGGCGATGTGAGCATCACCAATATTCCGGGGATCCGCGGCCACCAGCTGGATCCGTCCCAGTCGCCGGATTACAGCACCTCGATTCGCGGCAACGGCATTTCCTGCAAGACGATCTTCGACTGCACGGTGCCGTGGGCGCTGAAGGACCGCTTCGAGCGCGCGCCGTTTATGGAAGTGGATCCACGTCCGTGGGCGCCGGAGCTGTTTGCCGATAAGAAATAAAATCACGCGCGTATGGCCCGCAGGTCATACGCGTATTTTCTTTTCAAGCGTGGCGATATTTTCACCCGCCACGCGTTCAACAGTGAAACGATCGACGCTCAGCAATATGAGCATCAGCCCCCTGCCGCTCTCCAGCAGCGGCGACATTTCGCAGAAACGGTCTCGGCGGGCGATCTCAAGACGCTCCTGCGGGAACGCGTCACCCGCGTCGGTAAAAACAAGGCTGACGTCATGGCCGCGGATGGCGAACTGTACGCTAAAGACGCTCGAATTATCCTCATGAAGCGCGTAGCGGATGATATTCGTTGCCACTTCACAAACGGCGAGATCGAAGGCGAAACGCCACTCGTCATCGACGGGAAGCGCGCTCAGCCTGTCTCTCAGCCAGTCGGACAGCGGCGTCAGGGACGCGACCGCCGCCGGAAATTCAGCATGCTCTGGCCTCTGCATCTACTGCCCCAGCTGCGCAAGCGCGCTATGTTTATCCGGATAGATACGGAAGATGCGATCCATTCGGGTCAGGGTGAACATGTTCATGATCCCGGGGTTCAGAGAGCACAGCGCCATGTCACCTTTCCCGTTCATCAGCTTAAACAACGACACCAGCATCCCCAGCCCGCTGCTGTCGATGAAATCCACTTTGCTAAAGTCGACGATTAAGGCTTTACGATCGCTGCCGATTTCCTCCGTCACGGACGCTTTAAACGTCGCAGCAACGGAGGCGTCCAGTCGTCGGACCGCGGGCGTGAGAATGTTGGCATGCGGTAATCGTTCGGTGTTAATTATCATTCTGTTCTCCCTGACGCTCAATCACGAGCAGTGACACGTCATCGGTTAAGGCGATCGGTTCATCACGGTTTGCATTGCGCCAGCTGGTCAGGTGGTCACCGAACCGCGGCAGGAGCTGGTCAACGGGGAGCCGGGCATGCTCATGAAGCCAGCGTTCGAGACGTTGCGGGCCAAACTGCTCGCCGCTGACGTTCTCACACTCGGTAATACCGTCACTGAATAAGCATAAGCGATCCCCCGGATGGAGGGTAAACGCGACGTCTTCCCAGCTCAGATCCGGGATTAGCCCGACCGGCGGTCCGCCATCGCCCACGGACGTGACGGCGCTGTCCGCGTTCACAATGACGGGAGTAGGATGCCCGGCCTGGCACAGCCACCCTTCGCCAGTCTCTGGATCGATCACGCCGTAAATGAGCGTGAAATAACTGGTGATGTCGCTCTCTTCACTGCAAAAGCGGCTGTTCAACATCCTGACAACCTCCGCAGGTGACTGAATCCCCCCCTCTTCGGTAAACAGAAAGCGATCCACCACCCGGCCATGTAAAAACTGGCGAGCCACCGCGAGGGACATCATCGCGGCCCCCACGCCGTGACCCGAGACATCAACGCAATAGAATCCCAGATGTGAATCCAGAGGGAAAATATTGAACACATCGCCCGAAACCCAGGCTGACGGCAGGAAAAGCCAGTCGGAGAAGTAGTCGCCATAGCGTAAGCGGCGTGAAGGCAGCACCGAGTGCTGAACGCGCGCAGCCAGTTCCAGATCTTTTTCAATCTGATGCAACGCTTCACTCAGGCGCTTGTTGTGCGCCGCGAGGGTCGCCTCCAGCGTAAGAATACGGACCCCGGCATGGAGCCGCGCCCGCAGTTCAGCCTGCTCAACGGGCTTACTCAAAAAATCATCCGCTCCGGCATCAAACCCCTGCGTCACGTCCCCGGCATTCTCGCGGGCCGTCAACAGGATGATATACACGTAGCGGCCAAACTGACGGTTGCGGATGGTCTGACACAGCGTCAGTCCGTCCATTTCCGGCATTTCCCAGTCGCTTATCACCATGCTGACCGGCTGGCTGGACAAGATTTCCAGCGCGTCGACACCGTTTACCGCCTCGCTCACGATATATCCCCACTGGGTGAGCATTCGGGAGAGTAACCGACGATAAATCAGCGAATCTTCAACGATTAACACGTGCAGCGCCGACATACATCCCTCCTAAAGCGGTAAGAACCAGATGAGGCTCACGGTCCCTTCCCTGAATTTTGCATTCCCGTTGCCGTGCCCCGGATAGCGCGTTCCTGCATAATTCGCGTACTGGATGGAGAACGAACCCGGCGTATAGCCGGCATAACCGAAGCTGTAGCTGTAATCGCCGTTCCAGGGCTGCTGCTGGCTGCTGTCCGGGAACCAGAATGCCGTCGCGCGAACGAAGAAATGTTGTTTGAAGGTGTAGCCACAGCCGCCGAGCATGACGTTTTTATTTTTGCGGATGTCATCGCTGCTGAGGTCGTAGTAGCGCGGTGCCCAGCTGTACCCGACCTGGCAAATGATGGAATCCCCTTTATTAATCAGGAGCGTGTTTTCAACCGGTTTCGGTAGCGAAAACTTATAGGCCAGCGTGAAGGCGCCCTGTTCGAAATAGGTGTGTCGTCGGCTGCCCGATGTCCAGAAATGGTTATCGCCGTAGTTGCTGTAAACCAGACTCACGGTGTTGGCGTGCCAGTCATCGTAGCCGAAGCTGTAGCGAAAATCGGCGGTATAGCGGCTGGTGTCTCTGACCGGCAGTCGGGACGTAATGTTGGCAAACCAGAAGCTGTAGGGGGAATACTGTAAGCTGAGATTCAGCGTCTGGTTAATCTTTTTCTTTTCCGTGGCGGTGTCTGAACTGTTAGGAATGCTCATCCACTGCTCTTTCAGTCCCGAGCTAAAGCTCAGCGCACCTGAGAATTTCTTGTCGTTACCCGAGAACAGGCGCCCCCAACGGCTGGTAAAAACGCCTGCCTGAACGGGTTCACCGTTCTTATCGCGCAGGGTTTCTTTATCACTGCTTTGCGCCGCCTCCGCGGTGGGTATCGCGGCGAGCAGCACGCCCGCCAGAAGCCATTTTTCGCGCATAACCGCCATCCTTAGTTAGGTATCCAGCGTGCGCCGACGTCGTATTTTGCCATCAGCCACAAAATACCCAGTGCCGCCGCATGCACTAACGTGTTCTCTATCCAGGCGTGACGCCATAAATCGAAGGTAATGAACTGACTCACCAGCAGCACCACGTAAACATGCAAAATAAAGGTATAGAGCGAGTGCTGCCCTAGCGGGATGAGGAACCATCCCAGCAGGCGGTTGAGCGGCGTCCAGCAATACGTCAGCACCAGGTAGACGGTGACCATCAGGGCGATATCGTTCAATACCCGCACCGGGCCCAGCCCATTCTTCGCCGCCCAGGTGTGATAAAACGAATTGAAGCTGTCAGGCGGGATGACGTGCATCAGCAGCGCGGGCGGCATAAACGGGTTGGTATGGTTCTGGGCAACAAATCCCAGCACCAGTGACACCATGACCAGCGCCACCACCACCCCTTTGCCCGGGGGCGTCCGGGCGAACGAGAGCAGTTCGGCTTTATACCAGCCGCTGGCCATGCCCAGCACAAAGATGAACTGCCAGGCGAGCAGCGGGAAGGCAAATTCGAATTCCGACGGCGTCAGCCGGAGCGGCCACCGCTGCCACAGGCTGTACACCAGCAGCGACAGCCCTAACAGCCACCAGACTTTTCCTTTCTGCAGCATCCCTAAAAATAGCGGGCTGAGTAGCAGCAAAAAGATATAGAGTCCGAGAATTTGCGTCTGGTGGGGGCCGATCTGCAAATAGAGAATAATATTGAACCAGGTCTCTTTAATTTGCGGCGTCACAGGATAAAGCGACCAGCTTTGACCCGAAAAGCGGTCGGTAAAATGGGTGACCTCGAAAACGTTAATATGTGGGATATAGGCCAGCAGAATAAACGACACTATGATAATGATATTTACGCGATATATTTTCCATGCCCTGAGATAAAGCCCCCAGGAAACCGTGAGCAAAACCACTTTTTGCAGACGCGCGCGATTCAGCATTCCCAGCATAAACCCGGAAAGAATGACAAAGCCTTCTGCACCTGTTGTTAACCCAAAACGCTCCCAGGAGAATATATTAAATATCGACATCACCTCCGTATGCGCCACGACCATCATGACGAGGGCAATGCCGCGCATAAAGTCAATTCTCAGGTCACGGGCACCTGCAACGGAATACCTCCATGTTATTGATTTAGCGTCATCTTCTTGCGCGACCGACGGCGCAACATGGCTCATAGGGTGTCCTTTGCCTGAAAACGAAAATTAAGGTCTAAATAAAGTAGATAGTCTAAAGGAATAGTAACTGCAATTTATCACCGGCAGATGAAACATATTAAGCAGAATTAAATCCAAATTAACCACCACTTCATATTAATAAAAACGACGCTGGACACTTTTATTCGGCGTTCTACACTTATCTTAAATCTTGTTTACTCGCTATTTTCTTTCGCTTTTGGGCAACTGTCTGCGCAGCAGAATGGGTCTGCATTTTCACGGAATCAGGAACGCCGGAACTATGGATTTTTATTTTTCCCGTTTTGAACATCGTCGTCCTCCGGAACCGTTAACAACACCGCGTTGGGTCATGATGACCTGGCAGGTATTAGCGGTCGCGGCACTTATTCTGGGTGCAAATTATATTTACTGGCGCTGGACCGCCTCCCTGAATACTGACGCACTATGGTATGCCATACCGCTGGTCCTCGCCGAAACGCTGGCGTGGATAGGGACCGTGCTGTTTACCATCAACTTATGGAAAGAACAGGATCCCCCCCAGTGTCCGCCCCCCGGCGAAATTAACGAATGCCTGTTTCCGGAAGAGGCCGTAGAACCTCGTCCTGTTAAAGTGGATTTGTTCATTGCCACCTACTCGGAAGACACCGAGCTGGTCAGGCTGTCCATTCGCGACGCCCTGAAGATGGCCTACCCGTACCCGATTGACTACCGGATCCACGTGCTTGATGACGGCCGCCGCCCGGAGATGAAAGCCGTCTGCGACGAGGAAGGCGTTAACTATATCAGCCGCCAGACCAACATCGGCTTTAAGGCCGGCAACCTGCGCAACGGTCTTGAGCAAACCGACGGTGATTTCATTGTTATCTGCGACGCCGATACCCGCGTATTTCCCACCCTGCTCAGCCATACGCTGGGCTATTTTCGCGATCCGGACGTGGCCTGGGTGCAGACGCCGCAGTGGTTCTTCGACCTTCCGGAAGGAGAAAATCTTTCACGCTGGGGCCAGCGAAAAGCCGGAAAAGTGGGCTACGGTCTGGGCTGGCTGATTCAAAAGTGTGTTGGCCCGGTCACCGTAGGCCGCGACCCGTTTTTTAACGATCCGCGCATGTTCTATGACGTGATCCTGCGGCGGCGCAACTGGGCGAACGCGGCTTTCTGCTGCGGCGCGGCCTCCATCCACCGGCGCGAGGCGGTCATGCAGGCCGCGCTGAGAAGCTACGTCTGGTCCGTCGAAGAGGAGATCCATCGCCACACCCGCGACATCCGCGATGAAGAAACCCGCGAAGCGCTGCAGGAGGCGATGCGCCCGCACGTGGCGTTTGACACCGAGCTCACCCCCTACAAATTTCACGTCTCCGAAGATATTTACACCTCGGTGCTGCTGCACGGTGACGCCGCGCGACGCTGGCGCTCGGTCATGCATCCGCGGGTGGAGTCGAAGATGCTCTCTCCGCAGGATATGCTGACCTGGATGATCCAGCGCTTTAAATACGCTGCCGGCTCGCTGGATATTTTGTTCCATGACAATATCTTCAGCCGTCGCCGCTTCCGGCTTTCCCTCCCCCAGACGCTAATGTATGCCACCACCTTCTGGTCTTACATGGCCTGCGTGTGGAACACGGTATTTTTGATTTCGCCCATTATCTATCTGTTCACCGGCATTCCGCCGGTATCCGCATGGTCGACGCCGTTCTATCTCCACTTTCTCCCCTTTTTTATCTTCTCTGAACTGGCGTTTATGTTCGGGACATGGGGGATCTCGGCCTGGGACGGCAGGGCCTCTTACCTCTCCTTCTTTTCCATGAACCTGCGCGCGCTCAATACCGTGCTGCGGGGCGAGCAGATCAAATTTCACGTCACGCCAAAAGAGCGGCAGACGGGCCGTTTTCTCTACCTGGTGAAGCCGCAGATTGCCATTGTGGTGCTGACCCTCGCAGGGCTTATCTGGGGCGGTATTCAGGTGGCGCGTGGACAGGTGGACGACCCCTCCGGCTACGTCATCAATATTTTCTGGGGAGGGGTGAACATCGCCGCCATGCTGCCGCTGATTTTCGCGGCCATGTGGACGCCCGCCGAAGAGGATGAGGTCACCCAATGAGGATACGTGATGCCCTGCTGCCCGCGCGCAGCTACCTCACCATTTTGCTCGGGTTCCTGCTCGGCTTTGCCATTGTGGTCTGGGTGGAGAAACAGATGCCCACGCGCGTGGAAAGCAGCGGCGGCATCGCGCTCAGCAAAGACTTCCCGCCGCTGCCTGCGAAACGCGCCCTGACCTATGACGAAGCCATCTGGGCGCGAGTCGCCTGGCAATACTACGTGAATAATACCCAGCCAAACGGCCTGCCGAATGCCAGCGACGGTGAACCCTGGCTGAGCCTCTGGAGCGTGGGAAGCTACCTGTTTGCGACCGCTGCCGCAGAGCAGCTCAACATTATTTCCGCCGATGAGTTCGACGAGAGGATCGGTACGGCCCTGTTCGCGCTGGGGCAGCTGCCGCTCAACGAGCGAGGCCTGCCAGCCGCGTATTACCATGCGGATACCCTGAAAATCCTCGGCAAATCCGACGCCTCGGCAATTGGGCTGAGCCGCCTGCTGACGGCGCTTCAGACCCTCCTGTGGCGCTATCCTCAGCACGCGGCGGCTATCCACGATCTCTTCAGCCTCTGGAACACCGGCGCTCTGATTGAACATAACGTCCAAAGCCAGGCGGCCGTGCCGCTCCATCACTGGACGCTGACCGATGATGAACAGCGGGACAGTTTTGGCTACCGTCTCTATGCCAGCCATACGCTGCGCCTGATTGACAGCGCGGCAGGCCTCGCGGTAACCAACCCGCCTGAAGGGCAAAAGATGATCGATCTGGACGGCGTGATGGTGCCGGATGAAGGGCTACGCACGCCCTGGGGCAAGCAAACCTCCCTGATCAGTCTCCCCTACCTGTTAACCGGCCTTGAACTGGGCTTTGACGCGCAGAGCGCTGAGATTGCGTGGCGGATTATGCAGATCCAGCAGCGGCGTCATAGCCTGCGCAGCCCAAAACAGCCTGTCAGCACGGATTACGCCGAACCGGCGCCGGATTACGTCAACGATCTGCCGAACAGGCAGCCGGTACAGGCGCGCAACCTGCGCGACGAGGTGCCGGAGAAAGTGGCAATTACCTCCACCCGCACCGCGTTTGCCTGGTATGCCCTGTTCCGCAACAGCTGGAGCGAAGCGCTGCGCCAGCAGGTTCTGCCGCTTCAGGTACCGGGTAAAGGCTGGCAGCGCGGTTTAAATCTCAACAACAGCGTCAATGCCGTCGTGGACGCCGATACCAATGCCATTGTGCTGGAAAGTCTGTCTTACATCGCGCATGGTCAGATGCTCTGTCTGGCCTGCCTCTACACTTCCCCCTCAGCAGGAGCAACGCCATGAAGCCACGATCCCCGATCCTTTTCCACTTGCTCACGGGAATAACGATCTGCTGGCTGGCGTTATCGACCGTGCGTGCGGACACCGAGCTTCCTGCATCAGGTTACTCCCCGCGCAGCGGCGAGCTGACGGCCCGAGAGATGACCATCGCGAAAAACGCCTGGCAGTATTTCGTCACCAACTATCAGCCCACGACGGGCCTGGTGAATGCGGTCAACAAATTTCCCTCCACCACCATGTGGGACAGCGCCTCCTATCTGGCCGCCCTGACGGCGGCGCGGGAGCTCGGGATCATTGATAAAGCGGAATTTGACCGCCGGATGCTGAAATTTCTCGCCACGTTAAACACCCTGGTACTGTTCCGCAACGAGCTGCCCAACAAGGCCTATAACACCATCAGCGCCCAGAAGGTGGACTACACCAACAAGCCCGGCGAAATTGGCTTCTCGGCGCTGGATATCGGGCGAATGCTGGTCTGGCTGAAAATCGTCAAAGAGCGCTATCCGGAATACGGCAACAGCATTGATAACGTGGTGCTCGGCTGGGATTTCAGCCACGCGATCGACCCCTGCGGCACGCTGTACGGGGCCTATCTCGAGAACGGCCAGCCGAAGTACGTTCAGGAAGGTCGGCTGGGCTATGAAGAGTACGGCGCGGCCGGGTTCCAGCTTTGGGGGTTTAATACCTGTAAAGCCAGCCGTCCGCAGCCTTACGAGCTGGCCGAAATCTACTGCGTGCTTGTCCCGTACGATACGCGCGACCCGCGCAACACGTCGCAGCATAACTACGTGGTGACGGAATCCTACCTGCTCTACGGGCTGGAGTTCGGCTTTGATAAACCGACCGACCGGGATAACGCCCCGCGCGACTACTCCCTGACGTGGATGAAAAACTTTGCTGACCGCGTTTATCAGGCTCAGGAGAACCGCTATACCATTACCGGCGTCCTCACCGCGCGCTCCGAGCACCAGCTCGATAAGGCCCCTTACTTCGTCTATGACACCGTCTTCAGCGACGGATACAACTGGAACACCATTACCGATAAAGGCCAGTTCGTCCCCAACGCTGCCGCGATATCGCTGAAGGCGGCGCTGGGCATGTGGGTGCTGTGGAACTCCCCCTATACCGACCGCCTGCTGAATACCATTGAGAATGCCAACGAAGAGGGAAAAGGCTACTACGAAGGGCTGTATGAAAACGGTGACGGCCCGATCAAAGAGTTCACCGCGAACAATAACGGCATCATGCTGGAAGCCCTGCTGTTCAAGAAAGAGGGAAAACTGCTGGCCTTCAACACCGACAACCCAAAGAGCAAGGATTTTGCCCCGTCGCTGTGGGATCGCAAGCTGCTCGATCAGTTTGAAGAGAACAACGCGCTGCGCAGCCGTCCGTTCCTTAGCAGCACACCGGCCATAAAAAGCTGGTGCGACCGGACGGGCGTCACGCAGCGTACCAAACCCGCCTGTCAGGCCTGTCAGTGCGCGTCATGCAGCGTGGACGAGCCCGTTAAACTGCCTCCGGTGACTGCGCAATGCTTAAAACCTTAGCCAGAGGGCTCGCGGGATTACTCCTTGCAGGCGGGGTCATCTTTGCCCTGTTTGGCCATCAGGGCGCAGGCTGGCGCTGGCTAATCCACGGCGGCTGGCACTCCAGCGCGCGTATCGCCGCCCTGACGCCGGAAGAGCAGACGTGGGCGACGATCGCCTGGCGCTATTTCGTCAATAATACCCAGCCGCAAACGGGCCTGGTCAACGGGAGCGACAAACAGCCCCGCGTCACGCTCTGGCAAATGGGCGATACGCTTATCGCCCTGCTGGCGGCAAAAGAGCTGGGACTGATTGAGGACGCCGAGTATGACGCTCGCTTAACCCGTCTCATGGGCACCCTTAACCGCCTGATGCTGACCGATGCCCGAACGCCGGGTCGACTCTATTCCAGCCAGACGGCGACGCCAGTCGACTTTAGCGGCAAGCCCAGCAAAAACGGCTGGTCCGCGCGCGACATGGCGCGTCTGATGCTCGCCCTGCGCCTTACCGCAGAGCGGGAGCCGCAGTACAGCGAATACCTGGATAAAATTATCCTGCGCTGGAATTTCTGCCCGGTCATCGATAGCGAAGGCGAGCTATGGTCCTCTTCCCTGCAAAACGGTCAGCCGGTCGTGCGGGAGGAACTGCGGCTGGGCGAAAGTGAATATGCCGCGACGGCGTTTCAGCTGTGGGGATTTTCCCCGGATAAAGCGTTTACGCCCCCGGCGCACCACGTCATCATCGCCCAGCGGCGTCTGGCCGTCGATGCCCGCGATCCGCGCACCACGTGGCAGCCCTCTCTGATTACCACCCTTCCCTATATGCTGCCGGGCCTGGAGTTTGGCTGGGAGCCAGAAGGCGTTGCGGCCGATCTGCAACAGCGTCTGCGCAAGCAGGCCGAAAACGTCTGGCTGAGCCAGAAGACCCGCTGGGAGACCGATAAAATCCTGACGGCCAGGGCAGATTTCACGCTCTCTCAGGCGCCCTGGCATATCCAGGATACCGTCTGGGGAAATGGCTATGCCTGGAACTCTGTCGGAGACGATGGCCGGGACTACACCCGTTTCGCGCAGGTATCGACCAAAGCGGTTTTTGCCCTGTGGGCACTGTGGGACACCCCGTACACCGACGTGCTGATGACGGTCACCAAACACCTTAACGATCCGCAGAAAGGCTGGTATGAAGGCCGTCAGGAAGCCACGGGCGATACCAACGCTGCCTTAACCCTCTCGACCAACGCCACGGTGCTGGAAGCCCTTTTCTTTAAACACAACGCCGGCCCTCTGTTTGACGTGCGTCGGTCGAAGAAAGAGAGCTACTTCTCACGCCGCCTGGCGGAGCAATACACGCCCATCGGACACTGTCTGCCGGGCGAAAGCACCCTAAGGAGGACGCCGTGAAGTTCTATCGCGATCTGTTTGAATCCAGCCTGAACCGCGTCTTTCCGAATAATGAAAAAACCGCGTTTTTTCAGACGTTCTATGACGCCTTCGTCCATATGTCACCCGAAACCGAAGCGCATTTTTCTCGTCTGCCGGATCGGGAGGGCCAGCAGACCCTGTTTAAAAGCTTCTTCGCCATGCTTGCGGTCGACGGCGCCCTGATCGTCCCTGATTTTCTCGAGCGCCTGGCGCGGGAGCAAAGCGACGACGGCCTCCACCTTCCCCCGCGGTTTTTTGCCCTTTGGCGCGAAGCGATGTTGAACGCGGTGAGCCTGCGCGATCCGCAGTGCGACGATGAGATCCTCACCGCCTGGGCCATGGCGATCGCGCCCGGGCTGGAATACCTTCGCCGACAGGCAGAACTGCACTACCGCGCGTAGGGGGAATCACGATGAGTTCATTCACGTACGATCTTAACGCGCTGCCGGCCGCCGTCATGATTTACGACCGTAATGAATGCCTGCAAGCCTGGAATCACAACGTTGCCCTGTTTTATCCGGTCATAACCCCGTGGCTGACGGTGGGAACGACACTTGAGGCGCTGGCGGAACGCTTTATCGACGCCGTTTACAACGTCGATCCCGGCCTGCGCCAGACGCTGCGCGAGTCGATCGTGCGCAACTGTCGGCAGGATAAACACTGCGAGGTGCGCCAGGCGGGCCAGCGGCGGATCTTCGTCCAGCATCAGCGGCTTGCGGACGGTGGTATTGTCAGCCTGCACAGCGATGTTACGGAGCTGGATGAAGCGCAGCGCGCGCGCCACCAGCTGCATGACGACTTTCTGCTGACGGCGGAATCCATTCATATCGGGATCTGGGACTGGCAGGTTTCCGGCGACACGCTCCAGGTCAACGATACCCTGCTTGCCATGCTGGGCCAGTCGCGCACACAGTGGCGATATCCGGTGCGTTTTCTTCTCAATCAGGTCCACGAGGACGATCGCGCAGCGCTACGCAAGGCGCTGCACGCTTCGAAGCAGGATCATCGTCCGGTCTTTGAATGTGAAATTCGCGTGCATCACCCTACCGAAGGACTGCGCTGGATGCTGCTGTCCGGCCAGGTGGTTACGCTCTCCATTGAGGGAAACGCAGAGCGCGTTATTGGCACGCTGCAGGATATTACGCGGCGCAAAGAGGCTGAAATTCAGGCGTTCGCCTCGGCCATTGAGGCACAAAAAGCCAATGAGGCAAAAAGCGCGTTCCTGGCGAATATGAGCCATGAAATTCGTACCCCGATGAACGGCATTATTGGCATGACCCAGCTGTGCCTGGATACGTCTCTGAGCGCCGATCAGCGCGACTATCTGACCCTGGTGATGAGCTCTGCCCAGTCTCTGCTGCATATCATCAACGACATTCTCGATTTTTCCCGAATTGAAGCCGGCAAAGTGGAGCTGGAGTCGGAACCCGTTCCTGTCCGCCCCTTTATTCAGTCGCTTATTCGCCCGCACATGCCGGGGGCGAGCGAAAAAGGCATCGAGCTGCTGGTTGATATTGCGCCCGACGTTCCCGACGTGCTGCTGGTTGACGGCGCGCGGCTGCGGCAAATCCTGACCAATTTGCTGGGCAACGCGCTGAAATTTACCCATCAGGGAGAAGTGATCCTGGTGGTTGAGCCCGGCGATAGCGCGGGCAGATGGCGTTTTCGCGTGCGCGACAGCGGCATTGGCATACCGGCAGATAAGCAGAAGGCCATTTTTGAAGCCTTCAGCCAGGCGGACAACTCAACCACCCGTCGCTACGGCGGTACGGGGCTCGGGCTAACCATCTCGGCAAGACTGGTTGCGGCCATGGGGGGCGAATTAACGGTCTCCAGCGAGCCGGGAAAAGGCAGCGAATTTTCGTTCTCGCTGCCCCTGGCGGCGCAGACCCTTGCGCCCGGAGAGCGCCCACATAGCCAGCGCTTTAACGGTGAACCCGTGCTGGTGGTTGATGATAACGCGACCAACCTGCGGCTGCTGGCCGCGATGCTCAGCCAGATGGGACTGAAACCCACCTGCGTTAACAACGCCAGCGAGGCCATTGACCGGGTTAAAACGGGAACGGCGTGGCCCCTGATCCTGCTGGACGCACAGATGCCGGATATGGACGGCGTGTCTCTGGCCCTTGAGCTTTCGGTTCTGCCGCAGGTTGCTGAAAGCCATATCATCATGCTGAGCTCCATGAGCCGACATTTTGATATCAATATGCTGAAGCGGATCGGGATCAAAACCTATCTGCATAAGCCTATCGCCCAGGATGAATTACATCAGGCGATTGCCGCCGCGTTTGAACGTTCGCCAGCTCCCGTGGGTGAAAGCACGCCCGCGCCTGTCGCCTCGCCTGCAGCCACGGGACTGCGGATCCTGCTGGCCGAAGATAATCTGGTCAACCAGAAGGTCGCCGCGCGCCTGCTCGAGCGGCTCGGCCACAGCTGTCAGATAGTCGACAATGGCGTCGCGCTGCTGGAACGCTGGCGCGCGGATGCGTGGGACGTTTTGCTGATCGACCTTCAGATGCCTGAGATGGACGGTGAGACCGCCATTCGCCTGCTTCGTGAAGAAGAGCAGTCCCGGCCCGGACCGCCTCAGCCCACCGTCGCCATGACCGCACACGCCATGCAGGGGGATAAAGAGCGCTGCCTGAACATGGGGTTCGACGGCTACATTGCCAAACCCATCAGCCAGGAGCGTCTCGCTGAAGAGATTGCCCGCGTGCTCCAGCACCACGAAGACGCCTCCGGTTTTCCGGATGAAGCACGCCTGCTGAAGCAGTGCGCTGACGATCCCACCCTGGTACAGGAGCTGCTGGCCCTGTTTGGCGAAGGGCTAAATGAAGCAATCAAAACCATTACCCAGGCGATCGACAGCAACGACCGCGAGGCGCTGCGACGCGCGGCCCACAAGCTGCGCGGAGAAGCCGTCACCCTGGACTTCAGCACGCTCGCACAGCAGCTGCAGGTGCTGGAAAGCGACGCGCATACGCTGGATGGGCGCCAGCTTGCGGCCCTGAAAGAAAATCTTCGCCAGGAATCGCTGCGCCTGATGGCGTGGCTCAACGCGCGGGGGGTAAACAAATGAACGCTCGCAACTGCACGCTGCTCGTTGCCCTGTTGACCACCCACGCGGTGGCGAACTCTGCGCCGGTCAGTTGGTCTCTGGCCGGAGAATGGCAGGTTCAGGATGCCAATGACAGCGCACATCCTGCCGCATCAGGCTGGCACCCGCTTCAGGTTCCTGCCAACTGGTACAGCGCCGGGTACGATCATCAGGGCGCGCTGTGGTACAGGCACGCGTTTTCCCTGCCCGTGCAGCCCCCCGACGTGATGAGTACCCTGGTGTTTGACGGCGTCGATTACCTGGCAGAGGTGACCCTGAACGGCCAGCCGCTGGGCAAGCATGAGGGCTACTTTCAGCGTTTTTCGCTGGACGCCAGCCTGGCGTTACAACGTCACAATCGACTCGTCGTCAGGGTAGACAGCCCCTACGAAGATCCGCACAAGATCTGGCCTTTGCATAAAACGGTCATGAAGGGGGTTCTGAATCAGCATGACACGCGTCCCGGTGGCGCCTGGTCGCCGGAAGGACAGGACGCTAACTCGGGCGGCATCTGGGCACCGGTCCGGCTGCACCTTAGCCGGGGCGCCACCCTTGATGAGACCATCCTGCGGCCCGACTGGTCGCAGGGGCTGACTCGCCCGACGCTAAAAGCGGAGATTCGCTATCGCGCGCTCGGTCAGGGCCCGGCGACCGTGCGGCTCACCGCCACACCCGCCAACTTCAGCGGCATGCCCTATCAGGCTGACTTTCCGGTTACCCTCGAAAGCGGTGCCCATTCCGTGCAGGTGATGCTGCCCATGCCGAAGGCAAAGCTGTGGTGGCCGATCGGCACGGGGAAACCCCACCTGTATACCGTTCGCGTCGCGTTGCGGGATGCAAACGGCTTAATGGACACGGCGGTAACCCGCACCGGGCTGCGCAAAATCGTCGAGCAGCCCGACAATAAGGGCTGGCTCATAAACGACAGGCGCCTTTTTATTAAGGGCAGCAATTACATCGGTTCCCCCTGGCTCGGCACCATGACGCGGAAAAAATACCGACGCGACCTTCGTCTGGTGGAAGCCATGAACGCCAACGCCATACGCGTGCACGGACACGTTGCGGGGCGCGCGCTGTATGACGTGGCCGATGAGATGGGCATGATGATCTGGCAGGATGTTCCGCTGCAGTGGGGCTACAACAACAGTGCAGCTTTCACGGAAAATGCGGTTCGACAGACGCGAGAGATGATCGAACAGTTTGGCAATTCGCCCGCCATCATCGTCTGGGGCGGGCATAACGAACCGCCGTGGAATTCGCCGTGGATGGAAAAACGCTTCCCGGACTGGAATAAAGATCTGAATCGCGAGCTCACGCAAAAGGTGGCGGATACGCTTGCCGAAGATACCTCCCGCATCGTGCACCGCTTCTCCGCCGTTGAGGAGCATTACTGGGCGGGCTGGTACTTCGGCACCGTGCGCGACCTGCTTGCCCCAGCCAAAACGGGGATCATTACCGAGTTCGGCGCGCAGGCGCTTCCCCGCCTGTCAACGCTAAAAACCATCATCCCGGCGGCGTCGCTCTGGCCAAAAACGACCGCCGCCGACGATCCCGGCTGGACCGTCTGGAAATACCATAATTTTCAGCCCTTCCAGACCTTTAAGTTTGCCGGTATTTCGCGCGGGAAGAACATTCAGGCGATGATTCGCAATACCCAGGCGTACCAGTCTCAGCTGGTGGCCACGGCGGCCGAAAGCTATCGCCGACAGCGATACCAGCCGGTGACGGCCCTGTTCCACTTTATGTTTGTGGAAACCTGGCCATCCATCAACTGGGGCGTGGTGGACTACCTGCGTAAGCCTAAAGCCGGGTTTTACGCGCTCCAGCGCGCGTACCAGCCTGTTTTGCCGTCCATCGAACCGGTCACCGCGCAGTGGCAATCCGGCGCGGCGGCGACCGTGCGCCTCTGGGCCATCAACGACACCTGGAAACCGTGCAGCGAATGCCGCCTGACCTGGCGTATCACCCAGCGCGACAAGGTGCTGGCTAAAGGCACGACGACGATGACGATCGCAGCAGACTCGGGAACGATGGTCAAAACGCTGACGGCTACGCCCGTGGGCCAGGACGACGTGTCGATTCGGTTTACGATTGAAAACAGCGCGGGAAAAATTGTCGGTGAAAATCAGCGCACGGAGTCCGTCATAAAGTGAGCGAGGGGAAAAGGAAAATTGCCGCTTCCCCTGCTTTCTTGTACCCTTTCAGCGTTTACCCCAATCCCCTAAAAATCGAGACATCCGGACGCCTATGACTGCACACATTTCCAAAGATCCTTTACATGGCGTAACGCTGGAGATGATGGTCAACGCCCTGGTGGCGAAGTATGGCTGGAGCGAATTGGGCGACCGCATCAAAATTAACTGTTTCAGAAAAGATCCCAGCGTTAAATCGAGCCTGAAATTCCTGCGCCGCACCCCGTGGGCGCGCGCGGAAGTTGAAGCCCTGTATCTGGACTCCCTCAACGATGAGGAAAGCGCAGAACAAGCGGCGCCCGCCTTTAATCCCTGGGCTAACAGTCGGATTATCAAGAGCTAATACGCAAATGACGCGACACGTAAAACGGATCGGTGCGCTGGCTGCCTGCGCGCTTTTACTTGTAAGCTGCTCCTCAAAACCACCTAAATCACTGGTTACCCCTCTTCCCACCGCCAGCAAACCGACGCAGCAGGCAAACGAGCCGATGCGCGGGGTCTGGCTGGCGACCGTCTCTCGTCTCGACTGGCCGCCGGTGGCCTCGGTGAACGGCCGCAGCGCCGACCAGCGCATCAGCATGCAAAAGCAGGCGCTGATCGGCAAGCTCGACAACCTTAAGCGCCTCGGCATCAATACGGTATTTTTCCAGGTGAAGCCGGACAGTACCGCGCTCTGGTCATCAAAAATTCTACCGTGGTCAGATATGCTGACGGGCAACATCGGCGAATATCCGGGTTACGACCCGCTGCAGTTTATGCTGGATGAAGCGCACAAGCGCGGCATGAAGGTCCATGCCTGGTTTAACCCATACCGCGTGTCGACCAACACGAAGCCATCAACCATCGCCGCCCTGAACCGGACTTCATATCTGACCCCGTCCAGCGTCTATGTTCAGCACCCGGAATGGGTACGCGTCTCCGGCGATCGTTTTGTTCTCGACCCGGGCATTCCCGAAGTGCGCGACTGGATAACCAAAGTGGTGACCGAAGTGGTGGCGAACTACCCGGTAGACGGCGTGCAGTTTGATGATTACTTTTACGCTGAATCGCCGGGATCCGCGCTCAACGACGCGCAAACCTGGCGGCAGTACGGCCAGGGATTTGCCTCAAAAGCCGACTGGCGCAGACACAATACGCAGCAGCTGATCGTGCAGGTCTCCCGCGCGATCAAGCAGACCAGGCCCAACGTGGAGTTTGGCGTCAGCCCGGCGGGCGTGTGGCGGAACCGCTCCTTTGACCCGGCGGGTTCGGACACGCGCGGCGCCGCGGCCTACGATGAATCCTACGCCGATACGCGTCAGTGGGTGCAGCAGGGCCTGCTGGACTACATTGCCCCGCAGATATACTGGCCCTTCTCCCGGGACGCCGCGCGCTACGACGTGCTGACCAAATGGTGGGCCGACGTCGTCAAGCCGACCCACACCCGCCTGTATATCGGCATTGCGTTCTACAAGGTGGGCGAACCGTCGAAGAATGAGCCGGACTGGACGGTACACGGCGGTGTGCCGGAGCTAAAAAAACAGCTCGACCTTAACGATTCGCTGCCCAACGTGAACGGCACCATCCTGTTCCGGGAAGATTACCTGAACCAGCCGCAGACCCAGCAGGCGGTGAACTACCTCAAAGGACGCTGGGGTAGCTAAGTGACTATCAGGCAGAAACACCCCGTTTCTGCCTGATTTCTTACGGCTTCGGCCCGAACATTGCCTCAAGCTGCTGCGCGTCCGGCATACCGACCACCTGCTGCAGCTCGTTTTCCGCATTCAGATAGTAAATGGCTGGCGTGGCGTTTGCGCCCAGGCTGTCCATCAGCGCCTGGTGTTTCTGCAGGATCGCTACCGTTTCGCGGGAAGCGTCCCCTTCAGGTTTTGGCAATTTTTTCCCACCGGAAAGCTCGTATTCGCGCCAGGCCGAAACCGGATCTTTCGCATTCAGGATCGCAGAGGCGTTGCGCCCGCTGTTGGGGTTAAGAAACGCCACCAGCAGCGTGTTGAGCTGAACCTTGCCCGCCTTCACCCACGGCTGCGCTTCGGCCCAGAACTGCTTGCAGTACGGGCAGAACGGATCGGCGAAGACGAAGACCTTACGCGGGGCGTTATCTGCCCCTTCCTTCAGGGGATGCGCCGCGTTGAGGTTCTTCCACATCTCGCGTCCCATCGGAGCGTAGATCTCTTTCTGGAAATAGCTTTCGCTGAGGTTTTTTCCTTTGTCATCGTACAGATAGCCCGAAATAACGTGCTTTCCGTCCGGCGTTAAAAACAGCGTCACGCCCATGTCCTGATACTGCCCCAGCCAGGCCGGTGCGCCGCCGGGGGCATCCAGTTTCTTAATGATTTTGATCTGCTGCTGCTCGCTGAACTGCTTCACCACATCCGGTATGGCATCAGCGGCCTGGGCCAGCCCTGAGGTCGCCAGCGCCGAAAGTAACAGTAATTTTTTCATTTCCCTCTCCGGTTTGTCGGGGGCATTCCGCCCCCTTCAGGTTAGCGGTTTTTCAGTGCGTCACTGACCATTTCGTCGAACTGTTCAAAAGGAACCCAGCCGGGCAGCAGCCCTTCGCCGATAAGCGTGGCGGGCGTGCCCTGAATTCCCATTTTTTCCGCGACGATCAGGCTGCGTTTGATCGACACCATGCTCTCATCATCCGGCGCGGTGACGCTCACCCCCGCGCGCTTTTGCGCCTCCTGAATGCTGGCGTCATCGTGGTATCCCTTTTTGGCCATCAGGGTATGGTTAAATTTCATAAACTGCTCGGGATGCGCGCGCCAGACGGTTAACGCGTCGCGCGCGGCGGTCAGCGAACTTTCCGAGCGGAAAGGTAAAAACTTAAAGACCACCGCCACATCAGGGTGTTTTTCGACGATCTTCTCCAGGTAAGGATCGAATTTCTTACAGTACGGGCAGTTATAGTCGGTAAACACCACCAGGATAAGCTTTGGATTTTTCGCGCCGATGCGCGGGGAGTTCGGATCGTTAAACAGGAAATCAGCGATCATCTTCTGCGCGCGCTGTTCCTGGTCCGGCGTCAGCGGCTGGGCTGCCATCACCTGAGTCGAGGCCAGCAGGAGCATAAGCGTAATAAAGAATTTTTTCATAATGCATTAGCCTTTTGCGTTGTTCAGGGTGGTGACCAGGGTGCGCTTGTCCAGCAGCGGCGAGAGGATCTCTCCGTCAGGCGTGCCGGGGCCATAGACCTCATTAAAGGGAATGGCGTAGCGGTTTCGCTTCGCGAGAAACTCTGCGATAAGCGCGGAGGGCTGGCTCCAGTCTCCGCGCAGGGCCACCACGTCCGGCTGGCTCAGCGCGGCAATAACGTCCGGCTGACGCAGTACCCGGTGCTCGTTAACTTTGCAGGTCACGCACCAGTCCGCCGAGATATCCACAAACACCCGTTTCCCCTGCGTCAGCGCCTGCTCAATGGCCTCCTCGCTGAGCGGCTGCCACGGGATGGTCTGTGCGACGCTTTGCGTGGTGGCGTCAGACGGTGAGTTGAGCAACCCGCGCAGCTGATACCCGCCGAACACCGACAGCGCGATGACCACGACCCAGAATAACGGCGAGGAGGTTTGCCCCTTCTTCGCGAACAGCGCCAGCGCGATAACGATCAGCACCAACATCACGACCTGGCTGACCGCCTCGCCCAGATGCAGGCTCAGCAGCGTGACCAGCCAGAGGCTGGAGGCCAGCATCATCAGGCCCAGGATCGTTTTGAGCGTGTTCATCCAGCGGCCGGGTTTTGGCAGCAGCATGGCCGTTTTCGGCACCAGGGCCACAAACAGCCACGGCAGGCTCATGCCCACGCCCAGCATCAGGAAAATAAGCCACAGGGAATGCAGCGGCGCGCCAAGGGCAAAGGCAACCGCCGTACCGAGGAACGGCGCGGAGCACGGCGTGGCAAGTAGCGTGGCGAACATCCCTTCGCAGAAACTGCCGCCAAGCCCTGTGCCCCCTGCCGTTGCCAGCCGCCCGGCGGCGGCAGTAGGGAGCAGCATCTCAAACGCCCCAAACAGGTTTAGCGCAAAGAGGAAGGTGACGGCGACCATCAGGCCGATAAACCACGGGTTCTGGAACTGAATGCCCCACCCCAGCGACGCTCCGGTCAGCTTAAGCGCGGTCACCATCGCGGCGAGCAGCGCAAAGGAGGTGAGGATCCCGGCGCTGGTGGCCAGGAAGCGCAGCCTGATGGCGCGCCTGTCCGATCCCGCCTGCAGGATGCTGTTAAGCTTCATGCCCATTACCGGCATCACGCAGGGCATCAGGTTCAGGATCAATCCGCCCAGCAGGGCAAAAAGCACCATTTTACCCGTTCCTTCAGGCGCGGAAGGCTCTGCGGTCGTTGCCCCAACGGTCATGGTGGTTTGCTGCGCGTTACCGCCATTGGTCAGCACAAACGAAAGCCTCTTGCCTTCCAGCGAGGCGGGTTTATCGCCCCATTCGTCGGTCACGGGTACCGTCACCCGAAGCGTGTTGCCGTCGTGCTTAATGGCCGGCTCGCCGGGGAGAATGTCACCCTCCAGCGGGTCAAAGTAGATCCCCGGATTGTCCCACTTCCCGTCCGTGGTGCCGGTAATCACCAGCTTGTCGCCGGATAGCCATGCGGAAAGATCCGTGGATACGCCAGACGTGCCCGGAACGGCGCGCATCGCTTGCTCGAAGGCGGCCTGGAAGCTCTCATCCACCGGCTGGGTAAAATCGAGATGCAGCGGGTAGTCCGTCAGCAGGCAGACGTTGCTGCAGGTGGAGAGCGTGAGCGTTCCATTGAGCGCGTCGCTCTTCACCACGTCGAGAACGATCGGAATCGTGACCTTATCGTGATACCCCTGCGTGGTCATGCCGGAGATATCGAAGCGCGAAGGAACCGGCCAGGACCAGCTGTCCGTTACGCCTTCCGGCCAGCTGATTTTTGGCGCGACGCCACCCTCGCCCGGCGATCGCCAGTAGGTTTTCCAGCCGGGCTTTAGCTCAACGGTGAGCAGGCCTTTAACGTGCGTTTGTTCCCTTTCCGCCTGAAAGCGGATGCGGGCGTGATCGTTTTGTGGGGAGACCAGCCAGCCGGTGTCTGCCGCATGGGCAATGCCGATGCAGGACAGCCACAGGAGGACGAATCCCCTGAAGAGATTAACCATGTATTACTCCGTGAACAGTGAAAAATTATCGTGTGGTGACGATGATTTTCATTCACGGAAAACGCAGTTTTTAAGGTGTATTCGGGGAGGCGGTGCCTGAACCGGCTGTTCCGCGGGAGCGAATGCCCGCCCTTGCGTCAGCAGCTGTAACAGCGCGAAGAAGATAATGATAGCCGGCAGCGCGCCGTCGAAGAACAGCGGCTGGGCACAAAGAAGCGACTGGGCGCCCAGCTGGCAGGGCGATGGCCCGGACTGCTCGGTGCTGCTTTGGGTTGGGGCATCTGCACTCAGTGAAATCTGCGGATCCAGTCCCTGTAAAAAATGGTTGAGCATCACCGCACGCTGCACGAGGCAAATCGCCATCGCGAGACAGGTGATGATCAGAAGCCATTTTCCGAGGAGCTGACGGTTGCGCATAATATTCCAGAGTAACAAGATGCCCCGATCATAAACGATAGTGATGAATCTACAAGTGCCGGAAGTGTAAGGTTTTGTCTGTCGCCGCTATTCACCCGTCAGCGCGTCGTAGATATCCCGCAGCCGCGTGCGCAGAAACAGCACCGCCTTGTGCTTGCGGGATAGAAGCGCCTGCTCGCTGGCCCCCGTCTCCTCTGCCAGCATTTTAATGCTGTAGCCGTGCAGCTCGGTCTTTTCAAACACTTCGCGCTGCGGTGGCGGGAGTTCTGACAGCGCCTGCCCCAGCTCTTCCCACAGCAGCGTTTTGAGATACTCCTCCTCCGGCGTTTGAGGTACGCCGAACAGGGTTTCGGTCAGCTCGTCCTCGGGAAAACTCTCTTCGTCTTCGCCCGTAAAATAGCCGGAGAGCGGCACCTCGCGCTTTTTGCGCGCCCGGTCTGTCATCTCGTTACGCGCCGCGCGGAACAGCCAGGCCGCGACGTTTTCGACCGGCTGCTCCACTTTCATCAGCTGATACGTGACTTCCTGCAAAATGTCGTCGGCATCATCGCGAACGGACGTCCGTCCGCGAATGAAGGCTTTCAGCCGGGCGCGGCAGGCGTTGAGCGCCGACATCAGCATGGATCCGCCCGCCTCCCCGGCTTTCATTTCGCTCACTCTGCTTCCGGGGTTTTGGGCGCGGCGTCATCGCGCTTATCGTCACGATGGCCGTGCCAGCCGCAGTGACCGCGACCGTGACGACCAAAGCCTTCGCGACGCTGCTGAATAAACGCCTCGCGCTGCTCGGGCGTCATGTTCATCCAGCGCTCGTGCATCCGCCGGTGCGCGCCAAACATCCCCGGGCGGAACCCCAGCCCACCGAACAGAATGCGGCTCAGCACCAGAATGCCCAGCGCCTGCCAGAATCCGATGGCCTTCACGCCCAGGATCGCCGGAAGCAAGGCGTTCCACAGGGACATCACCAGCAGGCCGAGCACGATGAAAATCACCGCGCCGATGACTAAGCCCTTGCCCATACGGTGGCGCCCGAATCCGCGCCCGTGACCTCTGCCGTGCAGTTCAAAATCTCTCATGGTGTTTACCTCGTTTACAGTAACTGATTATGGCTTGTGGTGAGGTAGACGGATGAGGGAGGGAAATATTGCTGGGGTGAATAAAAATTTTTTGTGCTGTCGGATTTGGACTCATAGCTGTTAGAGCGGGCGCTCGTTATGAGTCACCTTCAGGCCATCTTTTTTTGCGAAATGAAGTCGCTAGTCTTCGCTTGAAAGAAAAGGAGAAAGGCGCGAGTAAATGGCATAAAAAGACCGGCATTCTGAGTGCTGGTCTTGTGGCTTAATTCAAGCATCAGTTTTGCCATGAAATGATGTTGTCCAGACCAGACAACAGTTCGGGAAAGTAACTTTCATCAATATCAAAGGAATCATCAAGGGTAATACTGTCAGCATGGTTTTCAGGCTTCAGTACCATACTAACTCCAACAGCCCCGGCAAAATGTGCCTGATGAAACTTAAGCATAACCTGCTCGAATGCCGAGGTTAAACTAATATCCTTAGACTTTATACCTTTCGTTAAGGCCTGATGGAAAGCATGTGTATCATTCCTGAATTGCTCTAACTGACCGACAAAAAACTCTGCAGCAAACTCTGTTTTTAAGACAGGGATTGAGAATTCAACCCATACCATAATACGGCTATAGGCAGGCACCTCGGGCTCAGTCAGCCTTTCATAAGGCGTTAATTTAAGGTGTCTGTCACCGCTTGTGATATTTATCATAATCCCCCCTTACGGCATGTACTGAAAATGCATAATAGTCCAGTCAGCTTCCCTGACCAACACCTCTAGACGGTAAGACTTGTAAATATAAGCGCCTTTATTTTGCTTGTCTTCCACAAGCTTATACATACGAGCCTCGTACCGGAAAAGCCCTGGCTTTTTCAGTGGGTCTGGTGTTCTCGTACCATAACGAATGGCCTTTTCCTGAATCTGTAAAGGCACATAGCGACCGGGTGTTAGCATATGTTTTGCTGATGATTCACTCATCCTGAGCCCGCGAGCTGATAAGCCCATTTTCAGACGGCCACGCAAGAGACTGATGGTAGCCTCACTGAGTCTCACCGTTACGGCGGTTTTGACACCACTCTCCAGTAACGCCTTACCAACCCGAAAAAGTCGAAATGCGCCAAAGGCGATTAAAGCGAGATCTGTTGGGTCAATCAGAGGAGCCTCTAATGGCGCTTCTTCCAGCCTGACAAACACGCCATCGGTATCATAAATTTGCCACAAACCGGGAGCCTGGGCGACGGAATAACCAATACACATACCGCTTGCGTCATCAACGATAGGTTTTGAGTTCAGTGGAGGGTTGCGGGGGCGTAATTCGAAATATTCACCAGCAGGCAATGTTGACTGGAAGGTATAAAAACGTCCTGGCTCGTCTGTAATTAATCCAATGCTCATTGTCAGGATTTCCTTTTGGGCTAACCTTGTGGTCATCATAATTGACGTTTTCTCTGCGTTCTACTTTTCTCGACTCTGATTTCATCGACACAGAAGCTAACGCCTCGCCGGGCTTGTTGTGCAACACCACCGACACGATGGCCATAATGGAGCCCGACGCTGTGACGTCAGCGGTCTTGATGCCTGACACGGTGTGCGCCCCGTAAGGAAAGGACACGTGAAGCGCATCAGGGGAGGCAGACGGCTCGGAATTGTCATCCGAGAAAATGCCGGGCAGCACAAACGCCGTATCGAGCTCGTCGC
The DNA here is from genome assembly GCF_014895985.1 of Enterobacter cloacae complex sp. P2B. Classification (NCBI taxonomy): domain Bacteria; kingdom Pseudomonadati; phylum Pseudomonadota; class Gammaproteobacteria; order Enterobacterales; family Enterobacteriaceae; genus Enterobacter; species Enterobacter cloacae complex sp. P2B. Next base: position 136,683 of record NZ_JADBQQ010000011.1, read on the forward strand.
CGATCGCCAGTAAAAGCACCTGCTCACCAACAGACGGAGCCCACCATACGCGCGAACGACCGGCGCAAGAGGAAAACCAGTTCAGCCAGGTGTTTTCCATGCCGCCGGTCTGGACACGACACATCCCCTCGTCGGGGTCGATATCGGTCACAATGCCGGTGCGAATGAAATTTCTAAGAAGTCGTAAAATTGCGTTGGTTTGTATGTTCATGTCACAATCGTGAGGTCTTTTGATTTAACATGAAATTCGACTAGATTCTGACATATTCTACACAACAAACTTATGACCATCAGGATTAGATAATGAATACTGTTTTCTTCAGCAATCCAGATAATCAATATCTCATTTCAAATAAACTTCGTGAATTGAATGCAAATGATACCGATGGCGAGATAAGTTTCAGTAAAGAACGAGACTACCTCGTAATGGGAGCATTACAACTTTTTTTAAAACATGCTGCAATATGGGATGAAAGGGTTCAGTTTAATATAGAGCTAATTGGTGATGCGTTTATTAGAGAGCTAAACACACCTATAAATGAAGAAAATCTTAACCTACTCTTCACCTCTTGCTTTAGATTTTTCATGGAAAATTATATATTCCATAAAGACAATCTCTTTCAACTCACTGATGCCATAAAACAATTCGCAATTTACAGACAAGATGAATTCGACGAAAGATCATCAGGCCAGATCACATATGCTCTAAAAGAGATGCCTCTAACAATGATTAGAGAGATTTTAAGTAGCGATAACGCTAAGTCATACCAAGAGTATATCCGAAGGGCTAATGACCTTGAAGATGCAGGACGCCATTGGGATTCAATTTTAAAGGAGAACTTAGCTAAATCCGAAAAATTAAATGAATCCCTAGTCATGCAGGCAAATAAATTTAACTTTGTTGGTCTTTATAAGGGATTTGCCGAGCTTGGGGAAAATAAATCTAAGGAGCTAAAGTCAGCCAAGTATCTTATGTTTATCTTGGGCATACTTATTCCGTTTCCTCTACTGATAGAGATCCTGACGTTTGCAGAGTCTGGTGCATTGCCCTCTGGGTGGTCAAGCTTGGCAAAGATCATCCCCATACTTTCACTAACATTAATACTCGTATATTTCTTTAGAGTTTCACTTTTAAATTTCAACTCTATCCGCGCACAATTAATCCAAATTGACCTAAGAAAAAGCCTTTGCCAGTTCATCCAGAATTACGCAACTTATGCTCAAGAAATTAGAGAACATAACACAGATCTTTTAGTGAAATTTGAAGAGGTTATTTTTTCTAACATAATGCCATCAGAGGACAAGATACCCTCGACTTTTGATGGGATTGAGCAATTAACAAATTTAATTGGTGCGTTAAAAAAGGGAGGTTAGCCGCATTTTATAGCTCTTGACTACTAGTCGTAAACGTGAATCCTTGTCTAGCGCGGCTTTCCAGCTACGCCAGATATGAAAAAGGCTCCCTCAGGAGCTTTTTAAAACGATTCAACGCAATGAAATAAAAGGATTTATTTCAGGTCACGTCCACATATTGACCACATTGATAGAAGAAGCCCCGCTAATGACGGGGCTTTAACTTTATCATTTCAAGTATTACAGAATGTTTATGGCTAATTACATATAGCATTCCATTGGAGCAAGTATCTAATTAGGTAGCCTTCCAACTATTCAAGTACTGCTAACCTAGCCTTTACTTTCCATAACACATTAAGCCCTGCTAGTTTTTTCATTGTTGGATTTTATTACATCCTAAATTGTCCATCATTTTTTCTAGTGGCCCGCCTACCGATGAAGGCGTTCCATTCTCATAAGCGTTTGCTGCCTTTAATGCTAATGTGGAACAAGTCTCTACAAGATTTTGAATTTTATTATTTGTCGTTGGTACCTTAGGTGTAATACTTGCATCTAGATTGTTCTTTGATACTGAACTCTGAACTCCAACCGTTGCTGATTGATAAATTGCCTGCATTTGCCCCTCAAGAGTCTTGATTCTGCTATCTAGCCCAAAGAAAAACCAAATTAAGGTAATTACAGCAGTTACAATAGCAATTATGCCAGCAACCCCAGAAATAACATTTACTATTTTATTCACTTCACATTCCTTTTATGCATTGAATATATATTTATTTATTGAATAATATCATAACATTATGTGATAAAAACGCACATCAGCTTCGTACTCGTTTCCGTTTAAGAAGGCTACGCCAGACATGAAAAAGGCTCCCTCAGGAGCCTCCTACCATCAATCAAGCCTGCACCGGCAAACTAAAACTCGAAATACTCCGCGAAAGCTGCTGCGCCTGCTCTTCCAGCGAGGCCGCTGCCGCGGCGGACTGTTGCACCAGCGCGGCGTTCTGCTGGGTGACGCCATCCATCTCGGTCACCGCCTGCCCGACCTGGCCGATCCCGCGGCTCTGCTCTTCGGAGGCGACGGAGATCTGCTCCATCAGCGTATTCACCTTATTCACCGACGAAATAATCGAATCAATCACCTCGCCCGAGCGGCTCACCAGCTCCGCACCGTTTTTCACGCTGGAGACCGACTGCGCGATCAGGCTTTCGATATCTTTAGCCGCCACCGCGCTTTTCTGCGCCAGAGTGCGCACTTCGCTGGCCACCACTGCAAAGCCCCGGCCCTGCGTACCGGCGCGCGCCGCTTCAACCGCCGCGTTAAGTGCCAGAATGTTGGTCTGGAAGGCGATGCTGTTGATCACGCTGGTAATGTCTTCGATGCGCTTCGAGTTCGCCGCGATGGTGTTCATCGTGTCGATGACTTCGCGGGTCACCGCTTCCCCGGTGTGGGCATTGTTCACCGCGTCCTGCACCAGTTTTCCGGCCTGGTAGACATTATCGGTATTGTTCGCCACCGTCGCGCTCAGCTCCTCCATGCTCGCCGCCGTCTGGGTCAACGCGGAAGCCTGCTGCTCGGTACGCGAAGCCAGATCGATATTCCCGGCGGCAATCTCCTGCGCCGCGTGCGTCACGGTATGGCTCGCATCGCGCACCTGGGCGATGGTCGCCAGCAGTGCCTGACGCATCTGCTCCATCGAGCCCATCAGGTGGTCGATTTCGTTGCTTGATCTCCCCTTCACCGGCACCGGAACGTCCAGCTTGCCCGCCGCAATCTGGCTGCAGTGCTCGCGCGCCAGGTTGACCGGGGCAAAGACAAAGCGCTTCATGAAGATGCTGACTGCAACGATCACCACCACAAACAGGCAGGCAATAACGGCAATCATCACCAGGCCGGAGACGAAATTGCTGCTCGCATCCTCGTTCAGGCTTTTAGCGTATTTCTGGTGGACCGAAAGCACCTGGTCGAGCACGATTTCGTACTGGCGGTCAAGACGGGAAACTTCCGGGATCAGCGCGTCAAATTTGGCGACATCGTGCGCCGCAGCTGCATCGATCAGCGGCGCCAGCCCCTGGTTGCGGTAGTTTTGCCAGGCGTCCTGATAGGCACTCACCAGCGGCGCTTCATCCGTCAGACGCGGCGAAGCCATAAACGCCGCAAAGGCATTGTCCGCTTTGGTCAGCGCCTCTTTCACTGCGGCAAGCTTTGCAGACTCGTCCGCCGCGTTGCCCGCTTCCACCATCTTCACGTACTCCATCACCCGCACGCGCAGCGTACGGCTGTGGTTGATGGGGTCAATAATCGACAGCACCACCTGGATCTCTTTGTTTACGTTATCCAGCGAGTTATTACTTTTAATGATGAGGCCAACGCTCGTCACGGTGCTGACGATAAAGAACAAAAGCAGCGAGAACAGGACAATCAGGGACGACTTTTTCAACGACATAAACCAATACCTCAAGGAGAATTATTCCTTATGGTTATCGGCGCTTCCAAAACTTAAATTAATTAAAGTTATTGATGTATCGAACGACGCTATACCCCTGACTTATAGCGCCGCTGCAGGGTGGCATCCAGCTTGCGCTGCAATGGCTGCGGCGTCTCCCCTTCGATCAATTTGCCAATCAGATCAAAGCAGTGCCACGCCAGCTGGCGGTTGTCCTGCCGAATGGTATCCACCGGGATCGTCAGTGAATCGTAGAGATAGTGATCGTCAAAGCTGGCTAATCTGATATCGCTTTGCAACAGGTTATGCTGGCCCATATAGCGCAGCACCCCTTCCAGCAGCCCGCAGGCGGCGGTGAAAAGCGCTTTTGGCGGACGCCCCAGGCGGGCGCAGAGTTCGGCAAACATCTCGTACCCGGAGCTCGGGTGATAGTTACCGTGAATGATCCACTCGGGGCGCAGCTCCACGCCGGCCTCTCGCAGACCTTGCTTAAAACCGTCCAGACGGTCGCGCGTCGGAGACAGGCGCGGCTGGCCGCCGAGGAAGTAGAATTCATTCGGATGCTGGCGCGCAATGTCTGCTACCAGCGCCGCTGTCGGGGAAATGGAGTCGGTGATCACCAGCGGCAGCGCGCTGTCGTTCATGTGCCGGTCAAAAAGCACCACGGGCAGCTGCTCGCTGAGCTTCAGGTAGTCCGCATCGTTCAGCATGCTGGAGGCCACAATCAGCCCGTCCACCTGACGCGCTACCATATTGTTCACCACCACCGTCTCCTGCCCCGGATTTTCATCGCTGCAGGAGATAAGCAGCTGAACGCCGGCCTCGCGGCACAGCGTCTCCAGCTCGTGAGAAAAGACGGCGAAACCGTAGTTGGTGATCTCAGGAACGACAAGACCAATGGTGTGGCTGCGGTTATCGCGCAGCGAGCGAGCGTGAATGCTGGGCTGATAGTGGTGCTCTTTTGCAATCGCCAGCACGCGCTCGCGCGTCTCTTCCGCCACGCGAAGCTCTTTGCTGCGCCCGTTCAGGACCAGGCTGGCGGTGGCTTTTGACACACCCGCCAGCTCCGCGATGTCTTTAATGGTGACGCGTTTTGTTTTTCTCACAACGACTTAGATCCGGCTGCCAAAACCCTCATTCTATCATGCAGGCGCGCAGCGACCAGTAGCGTAATGTGATGTCGGACGCACCTTCGAATCGCACCCGGGCCGGATGGTCAGGAAAATAGCGGCTGCTCATCACCCCTTCACCGTGGTTGATGAAAATTTCGACGCTGGAGCGGTCGCACAGAACGCGTAAATGACGAACCTCACCCTGCCAGTAGCGGGTCAATGTTTCACCGGTTTTCAGGCTCGCGCGTTCAAGGCGTAAACCCTGCTCATCGACCGTGAGGCGCAGCGCGCTTGCGAAATCGACATTCACCTGCGATGCGCCCAGCTCAAACTCCAGGCGCGTCGCGTCCAGTTCCGGCGCCTCGCTGGCGCGCCCCTGCCAGCGCTGCTCATCTTCACGCAGCGCCGCCAGCTCGCGCGCCGGGGTCTGCCAGAGCCTGCCGTCACGATAGCGTAATTCACGCGGGCAGGTCATCTGGTGCATCCAGCCGTGCGCCCGGGTTGGCTGAAGCATCTCCTCCCCGTCCGGTACGCCCATCCAGCCGATCAGAATGCGGCGTCCGTCTTCTGCTAACGTGGTTTGCGGGGCGTAGAATTCAAAGCCCGCGTCCAGCTCGTGCAGCTCGCCGTGATCGAATACCGCGCGGGCATAGTCAAACGCCCCGCTCATCCAGGTGGCCGGATAGGTATTGAGGTAGCGATGCGGCTCGCGCGCCAGCCCCTGCGGACAGCAGATCAGGAGGTGCGTCCCGTCGAGGGCAAACAGGTCCGGACACTCCCACATATACCCCGCGTCCGTCAGGCCGTTGACCCCGTGACCGGCGATCTCCCCGCAGGCCGTCCAGGCGTGCAAATCGGCTGATTTAAACAGCAGCACCTTCCCGCGCTTTTGCACATCCTGCGCGCCGAGAACCATGTACCACTCCCCGTCGTGCTTCCACACCTTCGGGTCGCGCACGTGGCCGGTGTAGCCTTCCGGCAGCGCCAGCACCGGTCCCAGCTTCGTAAAGCTCCCGTCCGGCTGCTCAACGGCCAGGCACTGCCAGGCGGTGCGGCTGCCGTCATTGAACTTGACGTTGCCGGTGTAGCACAGGGTCAAAATGCCCTGGTTATCGACGGCGCTACCGGAGTAGCAGCCGTTGCGGTCATACGCTTCGTCGGGCATCAGCGCCAGCGGCTCGTGCCGCCAGTGCACCAGGTCCGCAGAGCTCCAGTGCCCCCAGCACTTAAAGCGATGCTCGCAGTCCAGGGGGTTCCACTGATAGAACAGATGGTAGCGGCCAGCGAACCAGATAAACCCGTTCGGGTCGTTCATCAGCCCCGTCACCGGCGCGGGATGCCACTGCGGATAATGGTTATCCGCCAGCGCCCGCGGCTGCCCTGTCATAACGGCCTGCAGGATCGCAGGCCAGCGGGAAAGTTGCGTCATTATTCAGAGTCCGTTTTATATTTCAGCAGCAGCGAGACGGTAAACGCCACGCCGAAGGCAATCACCATGCCGATAATATAGTTGAGCAGCGAGCTGGCCTGCACGATGGCCATGCCCGGAATGGCGGTCAGCCCGACGGCGGTCATGTACACATGCACGGAGACCACCCATGCGCCGCCCGCCGCGCCGCCGATCAGCGCGGCGATAAACGGCTTAACGAAGCGCAGGTTAATACCAAAAATGGCCGCTTCGGTGATGCCCAGCATCGCCGAGAATGCCGACGGCAGGGTAATGGCTTTGATTTTGGCGTCTTTGGTTTTGAACCACACCGCCAGGCAGGCGCCGCCCTGCGCCACGTTCGCCATGGCCCAGATCGGCAGCAGGAAGTTAACGCCGATCGACGGGTTACCCAGCAGCCCGGCTTCAATCGCGTGGAAGCTGTGGTGAATACCGGTGATCACAATCACCGAGTACAGTCCACCAAACAGCAGCCCGGCCAGCCAGCCCGCGTGTTCAATCAGCGTGCTCAGAATAAAGGAGATGCCGTCGCCCAGCGCGCGCCCTGCCGGGCCGATAATCAGCAAGGCGATGAAGCCAGAGATAACGACGGTGAGGAACGGCGTCAAAATAAGATCCAGCGCGTCCGGGATAGCGCGGCGCAGGTTTTTCTCGACGATGCTCATAAACCAGACGGCCAGCAGCACCGGGAATACCGTGCCCTGGTAGCCAATCATCGCGATCTCAAGGCCGAAGAAGTTCATGGTGTGGAAGCCGGAGGCCACGCCCCAGGCGTTGGTCAGCGCCGGGTGGGTCAGAATGCCGCCCAGCGTCGCGCCCAGATACGGGTTCCCGCCAAATTCCCGCGCCGCGGTAAAGCCGATCAGGATTGGCAGAATGATAAACGCCGCCGAGCTGCACATGTCCAGCATGATGTAGAGGGCGTTATCCGCATTGACCCAGCCGTAGGTTTTCACCATGCCGAGCAGGCCCATCAGCAGGCCGGACGCCACAATGGCGGGAATGATCGGGACAAAGATATTGGAAAGCAAACGCGCAATGCGCTGGAACGGGTTCAGCTTGCGCGCCGCGATATCCGCCGCTTCAGACTTGCTGGACTCGCTAATCCCCGTCGCCTGAATAAACGCGGCGTAGACCTTATTCACCACGCCCGTGCCGAAAATGACCTGCATCTGCCCGGCGTTATGAAAACAGCCCTTCACGCCCTCGACCTTGCCAATCGCCTGCCGATCGGCAAGCGCGTCGTCGACCAGCACCAGACGAAGACGCGTAGCGCAGTGCGCAGCGCTGGCGATATTTTCCTTGCCGCCCAGCAGCGGAATAAGCTCGCGGGCGATTTGATTAACATCCATAGATACCTCTGCCTGACTTCTTTTTATGATGTGCGAAACGCCCTCGCCGGGCGGGAGCGTGATGGGTTAAAACCAGGTTTCCATCTGGACCCCAAAGTTCCATTCCCCGCCAGCGTTGAAGCCGCTGCTGCCAAAGGCATCATCGCTGGCGTAATTATCCAGTTTGCTGCTCCAGTCCATCCAGGTGGCAAACAGGCGCAGCTCCGGGCGGCTGAAGAAATCGCCGATTTTGCTCGCTTTTAAGGTTGGCGCAAAGGTCAGCTTGTAGAAACTGCCGTTCACGGCGTTACGGTCCTTATAGCCTTCCGGATGTAAATCCATGTACTGATAGCTTCCCTCAAACGCCAGCGCGAAGTTCTGGGTCACCTCTTTAATCAGGCGGGTGTTGAGCGTCACCCACTCATAGCTGTCGCCCTTGACGTAGCGATCTTTGCTGCTCTGCGCCAGCACGGCAGGCGCGATACTCCAGCCACCGCCAACAGGCGTGACACCGTAACTTGCGAAGCGCCAGGTATCGGCATCAGACAGCAGCGCCCCGTCGGAACCGATGCTCTTAACTTCTGCGCCCAGGCCGTGACCGTACAGCAGCGCCGTTTTGGCACTCCCTTCCCGCAGGCCGTAGAAACTCTCGTTGTGCAACCCCACCAGGGCATGAACGCCGTTATTGGCCGCGTCGGTTTTGATGAGATCGCCGTTAGCGTCTTTACGGTCGTCGTTATCCTTCGCCCGCAGGCCGCTCACCATCACCTGCAGCGGGCCGGCGAAGTGGTTCATGCTGAGGATGTAGTTCTGAACGTTATTGTCGGTCTGCTCCACGCTGCCGAAGTTGCGGCCGTAGATCGAGAAGTTGCTGCGCAGCGAGTCGTTCCACTTCACGTCGTAGACACCGCCGCCGGTACCGGCCAGGAATACCACGTCGGAATCCAGCCAGTGAATATCAAAGTTGTCGCGGTCGAAGCGTTTACCCGCCCAAAACGTGCTGCCCTTCAGCGCGCCGGTAAAATCAGGCAGGTTACCCAGCTCCGCAAAGGCCTGGCGAATATTGAGATCGCTGGTATCGGCTGACCAGTCGTTATAGGTTCGCTGACCGTCGGCCAGCATCGCCTTGAAGCGCGTGGTCGCCCCGTTATCCAGGGTTTGCTTGTGCTCCAGGTTCAGCTCGACGTAGGTGTCGGCTTCGTTACCCAGACGCCCTACCGCACCGCCGGTTTCCCCGGCTGGCGTCAGGTACGGGCCGCTTTTGCTGCTGGAGGCCGCATCGTTCATCAGCAGGCCGGAACGGGCGTAGCCATGGAACTCAAACCCGCTGCTCTGATCCGCTTTTTTCTCCAGCGCGGCGGTACGCTGCGCCACCGCCTGGGTTGTGGTTTGCGTCTGCTGCTGGGCGGCGACCAGCTGCTGCGTTTTTTGTTCGGCTTCGGTGGCGCGTTTTTCGGCGACCTGCGCACGCGCTTCAGCCGCCTGAAGGCGCTGCTCCATCGCGGCAAGGCGCGCTTCGATACTTGTCATATCCGTCTGGGCAAAAACAGAGGTACTGCCGGCCAGCATGCCTATCATCACGGCAAGTCTGCGTTTTTTATACATTTTGTCGCATCCCTAAAAGTATTAATCGAACGTGCTAAATTGCTAAACCGGTTTAGGCTGCTGATACTAAACCCGGGAATTTTGGATCGGCAATCTTTTTTGCTAAACCGTTTTAGTAAGTGTGATCGAGGCGACAATTCAGGCCACCGGACGGCGGCCAGTGAAGGAAGGATTACAGATCGTGCTGCCAGGGTAACGCGGTCATCGCCCCCTTTGCCGTGGTGGCTAACGCGCCACAGCGCTGGGCTAAGGCGATTGCCGGGACCAGATCCTGACCGGCGGCCAGCCCGTAGAGCAGCCCGGCGACGAAGGCATCGCCCGCGCCAGTGGTATCGACACATTGCACAGGGGTAGCCGGATAGTGTTTCACCGCGCCCTCATGCCAGGCGATAACGCCCTCTTTTCCCTGGGTGACCAGCACCAGGCGCGCCGGGCAGCGCTGCATCAGCGTGTTCAGACCTTCTCGTACATCCTCATCGCCGGTTAAAAATGCCAGTTCCTCAACGGAGAGCTTGACCACGTCGGCGCTTTGCAGGGCCTGTTGCAGGCAGCGACGCAGCGCGTTCTCATCCGGCCAGAGATCCGGGCGAATATTGGGGTCGAAGCTCACGTTACCGCCCGCCTTCCGGATGGCGTCCATCGCCTGAAAGGTCGCCGAGCGGCTCGGCTCTGCGCTTAGCGCGATGGAACAGACGTGCAGCCACTCGCCCGCGCTGAAGGTCGGCAGGTCAGCGGGTTCAAGAAACAGATCGGCGCTCGGGCGCACCATGAAGGTAAACGAGCGTTCGCCGTGGTCGTCCAGATCCACCACTACCGTAGAGGTGCGGTGGGCCGGGTCAAGGCGCATATGCTTCACGTCGACCCGCTCGTCAGCGAGCGTTTTCGCCATAAAGCGCCCGAAAGGATCGTCCCCAACCCTGCCGATAAACGCGCTTTTGCCCCCCAGCCGGGCAATGCCCACCGCGACGTTTGCCGGTGCACCGCCGGGGCACTGCAGTAATTTCACTTCGCCATCGGGCAATAAATCCACCACCGCATCGCCAAGTACCCAGATTTTTTCCATGTGATCCTCTTAGCTAAACTATATTAAACCGTTTTAGCTATTTAAGCACAGGCAGAGAAAAGGGGAAATAACGCGGGAGGAAAATTGCCTAACGCTTCAGATGCGGCCAGCGAATATCGCCAACGCCGTTAAGCTGCGGACGGGCAAACAGGAATCCCTGAAAGCGGCGGATCCCGGCGGATTCGAGCCAGCACCACTCCTCTATTTTCTCGATCCCTTCGGCCACCAGGGTAATTTCAAGATCGGAGCAGCAGCTGATGATGGAGCGCACAATCGCCTGCTTCGGGCCGCTGAGGTGGATATCGCTGATGATTTCGCGGTCGATTTTGATTTTATCCGGCTGGAAGCGGGTCAACAGCGAAAGACCGGCATAGCCGGAACCGAAATCATCAATCGCCAGCCCAACGCCCTCGGCACGAAGCTGTTTAATGGCGCTGTTGAACTGGTTAAGGCCGGATATCATTTCGTTTTCAGTGATTTCAACGACCACCTGCTCCGGCTGAAGCCCATGCTGTTTAATCTGATCGACCAGAAACGCCACCGCGCCAGGGACGTTCACCAGCGACATCGGCAGCAGATTGACCGCAATTTTATGGCTGCCAATGCCCAGCTTTTCCGCCAGCGCGAAGGCATACGCTTTCGTCTGGAGATCGACTTCATAGATTTTGGCCGGGTCCAGGGAGCTGAAGAAATGTTCCGGGCTGCCGCCGTCATTGCTACGGATAAGCGCCTCAAGGGAGCTGATTTTACCTTCCGAGGGCTCGACAATTGGCTGCAGCGCAAACTGGCAGGTTTGCCCGGCAATCAGGCCCAGATGTTCGCCAAAGGGTAGCGCTTCGGTCGAGAGCGTCCATTTGTCCGAGGTGTAACGCGTCCCCGACGGGGCCGGACGTTTACCGGTTATAAAGGTCTGAATAAATTTGAACACCCGATCGTCGGAGGTCAGATAGCTGTCCAGCTTGCTGTAGCGCAGCACCGACTGCAGCACCTCTTTCGGCGACTGCGTTTGCAGGTCGAACAGCAGCATACCGACGTTTTCGAAGCGTCTGCGCGGACCATAGTCCCGCAGCAGTTCAACCACCCCACTGTGACGCTTGTCCTCACGGATGGTGTGGAACAGTTTGACCACACTCTCTTCCGACCCTTCGAGGATCTGCAGAACGTCATTCCCTTTTGCCAGGAGGACGCCGGTAATATCCAGTTTTGTGTTGCGGCCCCTGGCGCGCTCCACCAGCTCCCGCAGTTCGGTGGACGGGCGGGATAAATTCAACTGGCTTCGGTAGATCAGCGTCGTCAGCACAAAAAGTGGTTCCAATGATAATGAGAGGTGCCTTGAAGCTACTATGTAACATACTTAATCAATGCGACCTAACATATTCACGCTACAAGGGAACATTACTTTTCCCCATCGCCAATCCTGCTGTCGATCCTCTCCTGCATATAGTCGTAAAACGGGTTCGAGGTGACCCGCATCAGCGCCTCTTTACCGACGCTCAACACGGACGTTTCTCCCCACAGCGCAATTGTCCCCAGGCTGATGCCGTAGCGGTTTTTCACCCCAGGTTCGCGGCCATAGAGATCGTCATCCGGCGGGAACGGCACGGCGATATGCGACAAGGAATAGACATCCTGCGGCCAGGTCTGCACAAGCGGCACAACGGTCTCCCGCGTGCTGCCGGCCGGGGTTGTTTTCGCCACCGTCGAGAAACTGTGTGCGTCCGCATTGGTAATAATCGTGACACCGTAACGTCTCTGCACAACCGGGAGCAGCGCCGAGGTTGCCGTCCACGACGACGGCTTGAATAGCGGGCGGAAGCTCGCCGCCTGGTTGATGTCAAACACCACCAGCTCGCTGCCGTTTGCCGGAAGCTGGTCAAACAGGCCGGTCACCACCGCGCGGGTGCTGACCGTAGAATCCATGACCGACTGGAACGCCAGCACAGGTGGCAAATTCGCCAGCCTGTTTTCACGCGCCGCGCGGCCAATCTGCTCCTGTAGGGCCTTCGTCAGCAGCCACGACTGGCGGGCGGCGTTCACCGGGAACGAGTTGTATTTATACGGGTTATATTCCGGGGAGATATTCAGCCACGCCGCTTTGGCAAACGGCGGCAGCAGCGCCGGTAGCCCTGCAAAACCTGCAAAGCGCGCAAAGGCCGTCACGCCGATCATCGGTGAGAGCAGGATTACCTGCTGCGGCCGACGAAGCACAGAGGAATCCAGCGCATCGAGAGTATATTTCATCGCCAGCGCCCCGCCGTTGGAGTAGCCCACCAGATGCAGCGGCACGTTATCTCCCGTCAGGCGCGTGGCTTCCCGCACGGCAAGACGCGTCGCCGCGAGCCACATCTCCCAGTCAACGTCCGTCAGCGCGCCGGGCGCGGTGCCGTGTCCGGGCAGGCGCGGGACCACGGCCACGAAGCCGTGCTGCTGATAATTTTCGGCAAGGTGCCTGACGCTGTAAGGCGAGTCCGTCAGTCCGTGCAGCAATACCACCGCGCCACGGGTTTTCCCTGCTGGCATCAGCACAAACGAACGGTTGGCATCGGGCGTGAACTGTCCCGGCCAAACCAGGCTTTGGCGATAATAGCGGTTTAGCGGCGTTTGTTCCTCGCCCGCTGTTTTCGCCGTCACCGCCCTATCAAGCTCGGCGAAAATGGCGTTTTCCCGGGCAACATACCCGGTAAAGTTGGCGTTATCGAGTTCACGCACGGACATCTCGTCCGCCCGCCAGGTGTGCCAGAGGTGCAGGTCCGGCCCCTGCTGCGAGAGATAGACCCGCACCGCCAGCAGGACGACCAGGACGATCCCCACAACCATCCCTGTTTTCTTTGCAAGCGCCGCCAGGCGCACGCTGATTCGCCAGGGCAAATTCGCCATGCCGGGATCCCTTTTATGTTCACTGTCCTTTTATCTTATCAAAAATGTGAACGGACTGACGTATTCATCAAATTCATACCTGCCGCGTCAGCCGCTGCACCAAAAGTGAACTACGCTGCACAAATGTTGATCATTGGTTAACTAAATATTGCGTGAAATTAACAGCACGGCGGGTTTTTACCTCACCGTGAACATGGCACGCGTCGTGCATTGTTAACCCGGTAACAAAAATCCAGCTTTTGACAGCCTGTTAACAGCGAGGCGGTATGACGACGAAACCCGAGATGTTGAGCCGTATCGAAGCGACGTTCAGCCAGCTCACTCCCAGCGAAAAGCGGGTCGGGAGCTGGCTGCTGGCGCACGCCGCGCAAATCCCGTTTGAAACCGCGGAAAGCGTCGGTCTGGCGAGCGGGACCAGCGGGATCACCGTCGGACGTTTCCTGCGCAAGCTGGGGTATCGCAACCTGGAAGATGTCAAAAAGAGCCTGCGCGATCCGTATCAGCCCTGGGGGATGAATGAGCGGCTGGACTCCTGGCAGCAGCAGCGCCCCCTGCCCAACCGCCTTCAGCATGCCCTATCGCTGGAGGTGGACGCCATTACGCAGGTGTATCAGCTGGCGCAAACGGACGCCTTCCGTCAGGTGGTGCACAACCTGGCCCACGCCGACGCGGTGTTTGTGCTGGGGATCCAGTCCACGCGCGGGATCGCCAACGCCTTCTTCAGCCATCTCGAGTACCTTCGCCCGCGCGTGAGCTATTCCGAAGGCGCGTCCGGCAGCTGGGTGGAATCCCTCAACTCCGGGTTTTCGCACCCTTACGTTGTGCTGACCGATACGCGCACCTACTCCACGATGGCCCGCCAGTACTGCCGCGTGGCGAGCGAAAAAGGGATCCCGCTGGCCTTAATCACCGACATCTGGTGCCCATGGGCGCGAGATTACCCGATGGATTTACTGCAGGTGAAAACCGACACCGGTCATTTCTGGGATTCGCTTGCCCCCGTGAGCTGTCTGTTCAACCTGCTGCTGTCGGGCGTGGTGGAAGCGCTGGGTGATGCGCTCCCGGCGCGTCTGGCGGTAAACCGACAATTACAACAAGAGTTTGGTCAATTCGAACGCTAAAGGAGCGGAGCTATGCCCGATGAGAGTGAACTGATTGACGTGGCGAAGACGTTTCCCACGCTGCATATCGATCTGAAGTACGCCACCGCCGACAACATCACCGGCAGGCCGATCTATCAGGAGGCGCTGTGCCTGCTGCATACCGACGCCGCCACCGCGCTGGCAAAAGCCATCAGCATTGCCGCCCTGGCCGGGCTGAAGCTGGTGGTGTATGACGCCTACCGGCCGCAGCAGGCGCAGGCTCAGCTGTGGGACGCCTGCCCGAACCCGGAGTATGTGGTCGATGTGGCAATAGGCTCCAACCACAGCCGCGGTACGGCCATCGACGTCACGCTGATGGACGAGCATAACAACGTGCTGGATATGGGCGCCGGTTTTGACGAAATGCATGACCGTTCGCATCCCTATCACCCTTCCGTACCCCCGCACGCGCAGCGCAACCGTCTGCTGCTGAATGCCATCATGTTCGGCGGCGGTTTTGTGGGGATTAGCAGCGAATGGTGGCACTTCGAACTGCCGAACGCCGCCAGCTACCCGCTGCTTGAAGACCGTTTTGCCTGTTTTCCCCTGACGCACACCTCTCTTTAACCTGGAGCACTGCCATGAAAACATCGCTTCTCACGACTCTGATTGCCGCCACGCTGGCGTTGAGCGCCCCGCTGGCGCTGGCCGCCGTCCCGAAAGACATGCTGGCGATCGGTAAAGCCGCCGACCCGCAAACGCTCGACCCTGCCATCACCATCGATAACAACGACTGGACCGTCACCTATCCGTCCTACCAGCGTCTGGTCAAGTACAAGCCCGGCTCAACCGAGGTGGAGGGCGATCTGTCGACGGGCTGGAAGGCGTCCGACGACCAGAAAGAGTGGACCTTTACCCTGGCGGATAACGCCAAATTCTCCGACGGCACGCCGGTCACCGCCGAAGCGGTCAAACTCTCCTTTGAGCGCCTGCTGAAGCTCGGCCAGGGGCCGTCTGAAGCCTTCCCGAAAGATCTGAAAATTGATGCCGTCGATGACCACACGGTGAAATTCACCCTCAGCCAGCCGTTCGCGCCTTTCCTCTACACGCTGGCAAACGACGGGGCGTCCATCATTAACCCGGCGGTGCTGAAGGCCAATGCCGCGGACGACGCGCGCGGTTTTCTGGCGCAAAACACCGCCGGTTCCGGGCCGTTTATGCTGAAGAGCTGGCAGAAAGGCCAGCAGCTGATCCTGGTGCCGAACCCTCACTGGCCGGGCGACAAGCCGCACTTTAAGCGCGTCTCGGTGAAAATTATCGGCGAGAGCGCTTCGCGCCGACTGCAGCTTTCCCGCGGCGATCTGGACATTGCCGACTCCCTGCCGGTCGATCAGCTGACGGCCCTGAAGCAGGAAGGCAAAGTCGCCGTCGCGGAATACCCCTCCCTGCGCGTGACCTATCTCTATCTCAACAACAGCAAAGCGCCGCTCAATCAGGTGGATTTACGCCGGGCCATCTCCTGGGCGACGGACTATCAGGGAATGGTAAAAGGCATTCTGAGCGGCAACGGCAAGCAGATGCGCGGCCCGATCCCGGAAGGCATGTGGGGCTTTGACGCCGCGGCAATGCAGTACAGCTTCGACGAGGCCAAAGCCAAAGCGGCGCTGGAGAAGGTCAAAGACAAACCCGCCAGCCTGACCTTCCTTTACTCGGACAACGATCCGAACTGGGAGCCTATCGCCCTCTCCACTCAGGCGAGCCTTGGCAAGATCGGCATTAACGTCAAGCTGGAAAAACTGGCCAATGCCACCATGCGCGACCGCGTCGGCAAAGGCGATTACGACATTGCCATCGGCAACTGGAGCCCGGACTTTGCCGACCCGTACATGTTCATGAACTACTGGTTCGAATCGGACAAAAAAGGGCTGCCGGGCAACCGCTCGTTCTATGAGAACAAAGAGGTGGATTCGCTGCTGCAGGCCGCGCTGAAAACCACCGACCAGGCGGAACGCACCAAAGATTACCAGCAGGCGCAAAAGGTGGTGATTGACGAAGCGGCCTACGTCTATCTGTTCCAGAAGAACTACCAGCTGGCGATGAACAAAGAGGTCAAAGGCTTCACCTTTAATCCGATGCTCGAGCAGGTGTTCAACATCGCCACCATGAGTAAATAACGGTTCTCGCCGGGGGAAAGCGTATGACGTTCTGGAGCATCGTGCGCCAGCGCTGCTGGGGGTTACTCCTGGTGGTGGCCGGTGTCTGCATTATTACCTTTATTATTTCACACATGATCCCCGGCGACCCGGCGCGTCTGCTGGCGGGCGATCGCGCCAGCGACGAAATCGTGCAGAACATTCGCCAGCAGCTGGGGCTGGATCGGCCGCTGTATGTGCAGTTTGGCCGCTACGTGGACGCCCTGGCCCACGGTGATTTAGGCACCTCCATCCGTACCGGACGCCCGGTTGCGGAAGACCTGAAGGCCTTTTTCCCCGCCACGCTGGAGCTGGCCTTTTGTTCTTTGCTGCTGGCGCTGGTTATCGGCGTGCCGCTGGGGATTTTGTCGGCGGTGTACCGCAACCGCTGGCTGGATCACCTGGTGCGTTTAATGGCGATGACCGGGATTTCCACGCCTGCATTCTGGCTTGGGCTGGGCGTGATTGTCCTGTTTTACGGGCACCTGCAGCTTCTGCCGGGCGGCGGCAGGCTGGACGACTGGCTCGATCCGCCGACGAACGTCACCGGGTTTTATCTGCTGGACGCCCTGCTGGAAGGCAACGGTGAAGTCTTTTTCAACGCGCTGCAGCACCTGATTTTGCCCTCACTGACGCTGGCGTTTGTTCATCTGGGCATCGTGGCGCGCCAGGTGCGCTCGGCGATGCTGGAGCAGCTTAGCGAGGACTACATCCGCACCGCACGCGCCAGCGGGCTGCCCGGCTGGTACATCGTCCTGCGCTACGCCCTGCCGAATGCGATGATCCCGTCCATTACCGTGCTCGGGCTGGCGCTGGGCGACCTGCTTTACGGCGCCGTCCTGACCGAAACCGTCTTTGCCTGGCCGGGTATGGGCGCCTGGGTGGTGACGTCCATTCAGGCGCTGGACTTCCCGGCGGTGATGGGCTTTGCCGTCGTCGTTTCGCTAGCCTACGTGCTGGTTAATCTGGTGGTCGATCTGCTTTACCTGTGGATTGACCCGCGAATCGGGCGCGGAGGTGCCGAATGATGTTAACGCAGGAAACACCCGTCCCGGTGAAAACCACCAGACAACGCATCAACTGGGCAAAGCTGTTCTGGATGCTGCGCCAAAGCCCGCTCACGATCGTTGGCGGCGTCATTATGATCGCGATGCTTTTGCTGATGGTGACCTCGCCGTGGATAGTGCCGCATGATCCGAACGCGCTGGATCTCACCGCTCGCCTGCAGGCCCCCTCTGCGCAACACTGGTTTGGTACCGATGAGGTGGGACGCGACCTGTTCAGCCGCGTGCTGACGGGCAGCCAGCAGTCGATTACCGCCGGGCTGGCGGTGGTGGTGATTGCGGGCGGCATTGGCTCGCTGCTGGGCTGTTTGTCCGGCGTCCTGGGCGGGCGCGGCGACGCCGTCATCATGCGGGTGATGGACATTATGCTCTCCATTCCTTCTCTGGTGCTGACCATGGCGCTGGCCGCCGCGCTCGGTCCGAGCCTGTTTAACGCCATGCTGGCGATTGCGATTGTCCGCATACCGTTCTACGTGCGGCTGGCGCGCGGGCAAACCCTGGTGGTGCGTCAGTTCACCTACGTTCAGGCCGCCCGCACCTTTGGCGCCTCCCGCTGGCATTTGATCCGCTGGCATATCCTGCGCAACGCCCTGCCGCCGCTGATCGTGCAGGCATCGCTGGATATCGGCAGCGCCATTCTGATGGCCGCCACGCTGGGGTTTATTGGCCTGGGCGCGCAGCAGCCCACCGCCGAATGGGGCGCGATGGTGGCCGTGGGCCGTAACTACGTCCTGGACCAGTGGTGGTACTGCGCCTTTCCCGGTGCGGCGATTTTGATTACCGCCGTGGGCTTTAACCTGTTTGGCGACGGTATCCGCGATCTGCTGGATCCGAAGTCAGGAGGCAAACAGTAATGACCGAACCGGTACTCAATATTGAAGACCTGCATCTGAGCTTCCCGGTTTTTCGCGGGGAGGTCCACGCCCTGAACCACGTTTCGCTGGAGATCGGCAGGGGCGAAATTGTCGGCGTGGTGGGCGAATCAGGGTCGGGCAAATCCGTTACCGCCATGCTCGCCATGCGCCTGCTGCCAGAGGGCAGCTACCGTATTCATCACGGTCAGGTGAGATTACTCGGTGAAAACGTCCTGACGGCGTCCGAGAAACAGCTTCGCCAGTGGCGCGGCGCTAAAGTGGCGATGATTTTTCAGGAGCCCATGACCGCCCTCAACCCGACGCGGCGGATTGGCAAACAGATGGTGGAGGTGATCCACCAGCATCAGCCGCTTTCCCGGCGCGAGGCGCAGCAGAAGGCGATCGCCCTGCTGGAAGAGATGCAAATTCCGGACGCGAAGCAGGTCATGGCGCGTTATCCGTTTGAACTCTCCGGCGGCATGCGCCAGCGGGTGATGATCGCCCTTGCCTTCTCCTGCGAGCCGGAGCTGATCATCGCCGACGAGCCGACCACCGCGCTGGACGTGACCGTCCAGCTCCAGGTGCTGCGCTTACTGAAGCATAAGGCGAAGGCCAGCGGCACCTCGGTGCTGTTTATCAGCCATGATATGGCCGTAGTGTCCCAGCTCTGCGACAGAATGTACGTAATGTATGCGGGCAGCGTGATAGAGAGCGGCGCCACGCAAACGCTGATCCACCGCCCTGTGCATCCCTATTCTATCGGCCTGCTGCGGTGCGCGCCGGAAAACGGCCAGCCGCGCGACCTGCTGCCCGCCATTCCCGGAACGGTGCCCAACCTGAGCCAGCTTCCGCAGGGGTGCGCTTTCCGCGAGCGCTGCTTTGCCGCGGGGGCAAAATGCAGCGAAACGCCGCGCCTGCAGCCGCATGGCGCAGAGGGCCAACTGGCTGCCTGCTGGTATCCACAACGGGAGAAACACCATGTCTGATGTACTGCTGGAACTGGATAGCGTGCACGTGAACTTTGCGGCGCGCAAAAACTGGCTGGGCCGCGTGACGGAACGGGTCCATGCGCTCAACGGGCTGGATCTCCAGATCCGTCGGGGCGAAACGCTGGGCGTTGTCGGAGAATCCGGCTGTGGGAAAAGCACGCTGGCGCAGCTGCTGATGGGGATGCTTAAACCCAGCACCGGCGCATGCCAGCGTGCCCACCACGCCGGTGGCATGCAGATGGTGTTTCAGGATCCGCTCTCCTCGCTCGACCCGCGATTGCCGGTCTGGCGCATCATTACCGAGCCGGTGTGGGTGCAAAAACGCAGCAGCGAGCGCGAGCGCCGCCAGCTGGCGGCAGATCTGGCGCTGCAGGTGGGCATTCGCCCGGAATATCTCGACCGCCTTCCACACGCCTTCTCCGGCGGGCAGCGCCAGCGCATTGCCATCGCCCGGGCGCTTTCGTCCGCTCCGGATATCATCGTGCTCGATGAACCCACCAGCGCGCTGGATATCTCCGTGCAGGCGCAAATCCTCAACCTGCTGGTGACGCTACAGCAGCAGCGTAATCTGACTTACGTACTGATCTCGCATAACGTCTCGGTGGTCAGACACATGAGCGACCGCGTGGCGGTGATGTATCTCGGACAGATTGTGGAGCTGGGCAGCGCCGCGAAGGTACTTGGCGAACCGCGCCACCCCTATACCCGCCTGCTGCTCGATTCGGTTCCCCGCACCGGAGAGCCGCTGGATGAAACGCTGGCGTTACGCAAAACGGAGCTTCCCGGCAACCGTCACCTGCCAGAAGGCTGTTTTTTCCGCGACCGCTGCCCGATGGCCGCGCAGGGGTGCGAACATCCTCAGCCGCTACAGCCCTCTCGCGAGGGCCGTCACGTTCGCTGCTGGCGCAGCCTGGGTTAAATTTGCGCCATCCCGCCGTCCACAAACAGCTCGGTGGCGTTGATAAAGCTGGCCGCGTCGGAGGCCAGAAACGCCACCGCTTTACCCACCTCGCCCGGCGCGCCTAAACGTCCGAGCGGCACCTGCGCGGCCAGCGCGTCGTACAGCCCCTGGCGATGTTCTTCCGGCACCAGATCCCCTAAACCTGGCGTTTTGATCGGGCCCGGGCTTACGACATTGACGCGGATCCCACGGCCCTGCAAATCCAGCGCCCAGGAGCGGGCAAAGTTACGCACCGCGGCCTTACTGGCGCTGTAGACGCTGAAATTGGCCGTCCCCTTAATCGACACCGTCGAGCCGGTCAGAACGATCGACGAGCCGGTTGATAACAGCGGCAGCGCCTTCTGCACCGTGAACAGCACCCCGCGAACGTTGGTGCCAAAAATCCGGTCAAACTGTTCTTCGGTGATCGCGCCCAGCGGCAGCATATCGCCGCCACCCGCATTGGCGAACAGAATATCGAGACGGCCTTCTTCTTTTGCTATCCGGGCATAAACCGCATCCAGATCGGCAAGCTTAGAGACGTCCGCGCGAATGCCCACTGCGTCAGAAGCAATCTCTGCTACCGCGGCGTCAAGTTCGGCCTGACGACGCCCGGTGATGTACACCTTCGCGCCCTGTGCCGCCAGTTCCTGCGCCGTGGCAAGACCAATACCGGTGCTGCCGCCGGTGACCAGTGCAATTTTTCCTGAGAGAGTCGTGTTCATGTCATTTACCTTTTTGTGTTTGCGTTGGACAGACTTTATCCCTTGCGACATTTATGAAAAATGGGCAAAAATGAAAATGACTATTCACCTATGGAAATAATCAGAGGTCATCATGGATCAGCTAATGGCGATGCGCGCCTTCACGCGGGTGGTGGAATCCGGCAGTTTTACTCGCGCGGCGGACTCGCTGAATATGCCGATCGCCACGCTGAGCAAACTGGTTAAATCCCTTGAGGCGCACCTGGCGATACGTCTCCTTCACCGGACGACTCGTCGGGTGGTCACGACGCCTGAAGGGCTGGAATACTATGAAAAAGCGCGCCGGGTGCTGATTGATATCGAAGATATCGACACCTCGTTTCGCGTTTCCCGCGCGACGCCCAAGGGACATTTGCGGGTTGACGTGGGCGGTTCCACCGCACGGGACGTGCTCATCCCCCTGCTGCCGGATTTTATGCAGCGCTACCCGGATATCCGTATCGATCTTGGCGTGGCCGATCGTCCGGTCGATCTTATCAGCGGTAACGTAGACTGCGTGATCCGCGGCGGCCCGCTGAACGATTCAACGCTTATCGCACGTCATCTCGGTGACGCTCAGATGGTCACCTGCGCGACGCCGGGTTACCTTAAAAACCACGGCGTTCCGGCCTATCCGCAGGAGCTGCGCAACGGCCACAAGCTTGTTAGTTATCTCTCTCCCGTCACCGGGCGGCCGTTTCCGTTTCGCTTCCGGCAGAACGGCGAGGCGCTGGAAATCACTCTTCCGCACTATCTCGGCGTCAATGAAAGTAACGCTCATCTGGCGGCTGCCGCGGCGGGTCTGGGGATCGTTCAAACTTTTGAGTATTCAGCAAAGACCTATTTGCAGACGGGAGCGCTGGTGGCGATTCTGGGTGACTGGCAGCCTGCCGCGTACCCGTTTCACGTGGTCTACCCGCAGAACCGGCATTTGACCCACAGACTGAAGGTGTTTATCGCCTGGCTGGCGGAGGTGTTCCCCGCCGCGCTGAAGGGATAGCCGGGCGCAAACCCGGCGGGAAGTTAATTTAGCTTATAGTCCAGGGTGATCTCGGCTTTCAGAAGCTGTGAAACCGGACAGCCCGCTTTGGCTTTCTGAATAATGCCGTCAAACTGCTGTGGCGCAATGCCCGGTACGGTGACCTTACTTTGCAGCGCAACCTTAGTGATGGCAAATCCGCCGTCGGTTTTATCCAGAGAGACGTCCGCGGTGGTATCAATAGAGTCAGCGGTATAGCCCGCTTCGCCCAGCATCAGCGACAGGGCCATGGAAAAACAAGCCGCATGTGCCGCACCGATGAGCTCTTCCGGGTTGGTCCCCTTTTCACCCTCAAAGCGGGTGTTAAAGCCGTAAGGCTGTTGGTTGAGAACGCCGCTCTCGGTGGAAACCGTTCCTTTCCCGCGCTTAATGTCGCCAGACCAGTGTGCCGAACCGTGCTTATGAATCGTCATTCTTGCTCTCCTTTTGGCTTACAAAGGGTTAAGTATAGACTATGCATCTGACACGCCCTGGAACACAGACGATTCCGTGCCTTTCACCTGCTGTACCGACCACAAGGATAATGATATGACGCTTAAAATCAGGATGGCCGTCGCGGTAGCCACGCTGGCTCTCTCTCTTTCTTCACTGGCTAAAACGCCGGAAAACTTTATCTATACCAGCTCAGGCGACCTCGACGCGGCGCTCCCGCTGGTTGCGCGTGGCGACATCGGCGGCGTGCAGATCGTGTACAACTGGCGCCTGCTTGAACCCGAGAAGGACAGCTATGACTTCTCGCGGATTGAGCAGGATCTGGCGCGTCTTAAGGCCGCCCGGAAAAAACTCTTTATTCAGATCCAGGATCGTTTCTTTGAGCCGGAAGCCCGCTACGTTCCGGACTATCTGATGCACGATAAGCAATACAGCGGCGGGATTGCGCCGCAGTTTGATAACCCCGGCGAGGGCAAGCCTGTTGGCGCAGGATGGGTTGCGCGTCAGTGGGACCCAACGGTGCGCCAGCGCTACCAGGCACTGCTGGCAGCGCTCGCAAAACGCTTTGATGGCAAGGTATATGGCGTAAACCTGCCTGAAACCGCGATTGATATTGACGAGAAAAATCCGCCAGCGGGCTTCACCTGCGACAGCTATTTCGCGGGTGAGATGGAAAATCTGGCCTTTGCGCGCAAGGTTTTTCAGAAATCACATGTGGTGCAGTACGTGAACTTCTGGCCGTGCGAGTGGGATAACGACCACAACTATATGGGACGTCTTTTTGCGTATGCCAGCGCCAACAATATCGGCCTGGGCGGGCCGGACATTGTGCCCAACCGCAAGGCGCACATGAAGAATGCCTATCCCTTCTTCCATAAAAATAAACAGGCGCTGCCGCTCATCGCCATGGCGGTTCAGGAGCCGACTCTGACCTATAAGGATCCTCAGACCGGAAAACCGTTCACCAAAGCCGAGTTTGTCCGCTTCGGCGAAAATTATCTCGGGGCCGATATTATTTTCTGGAGCACGGCCTCTCCCTGGCTAAAGGCAAAATAATCGCCCCTCAGGCAAGGTGGCGGGACAGTTCGTCAAGAAACACGCGCAGCGCGGCAGGCTGGTATTCCCGTGACTGATAAATGCCGTGGATGGCAAGCGGTTTCGGCTCCAGCGACGCCAGTACCGGCACCAGTAATCCCTGCTCAAGCGCGGCGCGCGCTTCGCGCTCCGGCAGCATGGCGATGCCGCAGTGCTCGATCGCCGCGTTCATGAGCAGTGAAGAGATACTGGCGCTCAGGTTGCCGCTGACGGCCACGCTCAGGCTTTCGCCTTCCGGGGTCAGGAAGTGCCAGGACTGCCCGGCGAAAAAGCTGTAGTGCAGGCAGTTATGCTGCGCCAGTTCTTCGGGGCTGACGGGCGTGCCGTGCTGTGCCAGATACGCCGGCGAGGCGCAGAGCACCGATCGACATTCCCCCAGCCGGCGGGCGATCATGCCGGGCTCCGGGTTATCGGTAATGCGCACGGCGACGTCAATGCGCTCTCCCACCAGGCTGACCGGATGGTTGTTCACGTCCAGCTCAATGCGCAGCTGCGGGTAGCGCGAGAGCAGGCCGGGCAGGACCGGCGCAATCAGGTGCATGGCGGTAAAGTGCGCGCAGGCTACCCGCAGCGTGCCGGACGGCAGATCTTTTTCCGACTGACCTTCGATTTCCTGCGAGATCTGCGAGAGAGTCCGCGTTTTTTGCAGCACCTTTTCCCCTGCCGCCGTCAGCGTCAACTTGCGCGTGGAGCGGTTTACCAGCCGCGTCCCCGCCCACTTCTCCATTTGTTCAAGGTAACGGCTCACCATCGGCCGGGAAATGCCCAGCGCGCGGGCCGCCGCGCTCAGGCTTCCCAGCTCGCATATCCGGTTATAGACCTGAGCGGCAATAACGCGATCCATATAAGCTCCATCTGCTCGATTTATGAAACTAAGCATGTCTTGTTTCAGGAATTCTGGCAAATGAGAATATCCGTACAATAGAAACATTACTGAACAACAGAGACAACAGCATGAAACTCACTCATATTGCCCTGCTTTCCACCCTTTTCGCTCCGGCCGTTTTTGCCGCGCCGTTGACGATTGATACCTATAACCCGCAGGAAAAAGGCATTTTCGCGGTCTCCTCCACGCTCGTTTCCGGCCCGAAAGAGGCGGTGCTGTTTGACGCGCAGTTCAGCGTGAAGGATGGCGAAGCGCTGGTAGAGAAAATTCGCCGCAGCGGTAAAACGCTGAATAAGATTGTGATCACCTCCGGCGATCCGGATTTCTATTTTGGCCTGCAGCCGCTGGTGAAGGCCTTCCCGAATGCCAAAGTGGTGGCCACGCAGCAGGTGGTTGACCATATTAAGGCCACCAAAGACGCCAAGCTCGCCTTCTGGGGCCCGCAGATGAAAGACGGCGCGCCAACTGAACTGGTGGTGCCGCAGGTGCTCGCCTCTACCACCTTTATGATTGACGGGGAAAAGGTCGATATCGAGCAGCCGGACAGCTACGCGGCCTACGTGTGGATCCCGTCCGTGAAAACCATCCTCGGCGGCACCGGGGTCTCCTGGGGGATTCACGTCTGGACGGCTGATACCCAGACGCCGGCTCGCCGTCAGCAGTGGCAGCAGACCCTGGACAACATGGCCGCGCACAAGCCGGAACGCGTGATCCCAGGCCACTATCTGGGCACACCACCGTCCGGAACCGGGGCTATTGATTTTACCCGTGGCTATCTGCAGCATTTTGAACAGGCGTTATCGGCACATAAAAACTCTGCGGGCGTCATCGGTGCAGTGAAAAAACAGTATCCGGATCTGGCAGAAGAGAGCTCTCTGGAATTAAGCGCAAAAGTGAATACCGGCGAAATGAAGTGGTAATTTAAAAACGGCTCCTGCTATATTCCCGCGATAGCAGGAGCACCGCCATAATATCCGCACTGCCTCACGCCAATATATCCCTACGTTTTAAAAACGCATAAAAGCATGCACTTATGTCATTTTTATTTCTAAGATGAATCTGAGACACAACCGGGGAAATATTTGCCATTCTGTTTATGAATTAAATTTTTTGCGAGCCGTACCATTAAACAGACAACGACACGGAGGCAGCATGTTTACTTATTACCCGGCTAATACCACAGCAGCACAACCTGAACTCGTTAACGCGATTGCGCAGGGTCTTCACGCTGAGCACGGTGCTGTGACTGAAGATGACATTTTAATGGAACTGACCAAGTGGGTGGAATCCACGGATAATGACATCCTCAGTGACATCTACCAGCAGACCATTAACTACGTCGTCAGCGGGCAAAGCGCACCTTTGTAAAAACCTGCTAAGCTGGATCTGCAACCTAAGGGGTTACATTTCGTTTGCGAAAGCAAACTGGTCCTTAAAACTATCAACAGGATTGAGGAGTTAATATGAAATCGAACCGTCAGGCACGCCACATTCTGGGACTGAACTACAAGCTTTCTAATCAGCGTAAAGTGGTGATTGAAGGCGACCACGAAACGCAAGTCACTCACGCCACCGGCAGAAAACGCCACGCGGGCAAGTAAGTTCCCGACTGAGATCCAGAACACCATCGGCAAAACCGATGGTGTTTTTGTTTATGTGTTGCGGTAATTAATATTTAGCTCCTTTATAATACCGCCCGACCGCACCCCGTAGCACAGGCCAGAAAGATGACAAACAGCAGTGTCAGGGACGGATCTTCAAAAAAAGAGTGAGTGACATGGACAACAAACTGAAAAAACATCGTTCCTTATACATCCCATACGCCGGCCCGGTTTTACTCGAATTCCCCCTGCTCAACAAAGGCAGCGCCTTCAGCATGGAAGAGCGCAGCAGCTTTAACCTGCTTGGCCTGCTGCCGGAAGTGGTTGAAACCATTGAAGAACAGGCGGAGCGCGCGTGGATCCAGTATCAGGGCTTCAAAACCGAGATCGACAAACACATCTACCTGCGCAACATCCAGGACACCAACGAAACCCTCTTCTATCGCCTGGTGCAAAACCATCTCGAAGAGATGATGCCGGTGATCTACACCCCAACGGTGGGTGCGGCGTGCGAACGCTTCTCTGAGATCTACCGTCGCTCACGCGGCGTCTTTATCTCTTATCAGAACCGTCACAACATGGACGACATTCTGCAGAACGTGCCGAACCACAATATTAAAGTGATTGTGGTGACGGACGGGGAACGTATTCTCGGCCTCGGCGACCAGGGCATTGGCGGGATGGGGATCCCAATCGGTAAACTCTCTCTCTACACCGCCTGCGGCGGCATCAGCCCGGCGTACACCCTGCCGGTGGTACTGGATGTCGGCACCAACAACCAGCAACTGTTGAACGATCCGCTGTACATGGGCTGGCGTCATCCGCGCATTACCGACGACGAGTACTATCAGTTTGTCGACGATTTCATTCAGGCCGTGAAGCACCGCTGGCCGGACGTTCTGCTGCAGTTTGAAGACTTTGCGCAGAAAAACGCGATGCCGCTGCTGAACCGCTATCGCGATGAGATCTGCTCCTTTAACGACGACATCCAGGGCACCGCAGCGGTGACCGTGGGCACGCTTATCGCCGCCAGCCGCGCGGCCGGCAGCCAGCTGAGCTACCAGAAAATCGTCTTCCTGGGCGCAGGCTCTGCGGGCTGCGGCATCGCCGAGCAGATTATTGCCCAGACGCAGCGCGAAGGCTTAAGCGAAGAGCTGGCCCGCTCCCGCGTCTTTATGGTTGACCGTTTCGGCCTGCTGACCGACGGTATGCCGAACCTGCTGCCGTTCCAGACCAAGCTGGTGCAGAAGCGCGAGAACCTGAAGAACTGGGACACCGACAACGAAGTGCTCTCCCTGCTGGACGTGGTGCGCAACGTGAAGCCAGATATTCTGATCGGCGTTTCCGGGCAAACCGGTCTCTTCACCGAAGAGATTATTCGCGAGATGCACAAGCACTGCGAGCGCCCTATCGTGATGCCGCTTTCTAACCCGACCTCCCGCGTGGAAGCGACGCCGCAGGACATCATCGCCTGGACCGAAGGTAACGCGCTGGTTGCCACCGGCAGCCCGTTCGATCCGGTGGTGTGGAAGGATAAAACCTATCCGATCGCCCAGTGCAACAACTCCTATATCTTCCCGGGCATTGGTCTGGGCGTGATCGCCTCCGGCGCGTCCCGCATTACCGATGAGATGCTGATGTCAGCGAGCGAAACCCTTGCGGGCTATTCGCCGCTGGTCAACAACGGCGAAGGGCTGGTGCTGCCGGAACTGAAGGACATTCACAAGGTGTCGCGCGCTATCGCGTTTGCGGTGGGTAAAATGGCGCAGCAGCAGGGCGTGGCGGTGAAAACCTCTGCCGACGCGCTGCAGCAGGCTATTGATGATAACTTCTGGATGCCTGAATACCGCAGCTATCGCCGTACCTCGATTTAATTGGCTCCGACCCTTCCCTCTCCTCAAAAGGGAGAGGGAACGTGAACACCCCCCTCCCTTTATTTTCTTTGCCGCTTCTACGGCATTCCTCTTCCCCTTATTAAAAAAATAAATATTTCAACAACTATTCATACCCCATTGAAATATAAAAATTTCGCATAACACTTTTTGTCTAACAAACGTATTTTTTTAAGAGTTTAGTAACGTTTTGCATTACTAAAAATTGCGAGGAAAGTAAGGAGCGGTTATGTACTATAAAAATGAAGTGATAAGTTATTTGCAGGCGAATAACATCCTTGCGTTAAAACTCGAGCATGCATTAACGGGTGTAGGAAAAGCCGTATCAAATCAGATTGAAACGATCGGCGCAGGTGCAACGCGCGCGCTGTATTATACCTCCTGCTTTACTGATGAATATCAAGACGTATGCCAGAAACAAAAGTCCGAAGACATCCGATTTGCTAAAGGTGTTTATCATATTATATGGCATAGAGATGTTGTATGTGAAATGCTCAACATCTACTTTGAAGAAGTATTCCGACACAAAACCTCCGATCAGCTAGAGCACATCAAACAATTGCTGATGGCAGTAAATATTCATATCGCCGCAAGTTCACTTACAAACGCCGGATTTGCTTTAGCAACAGCATCATATGTTGCTGCATGTATGAATCTAAGCCTTGAACTTAGTGCACTGGCTGGGCGAAGAGCGGGACAGGTTGTTGGAGGTATTGGCCTGTACGGCATTGTTCAGAAAGCAGCAGATAGTTCGCATCGCCTTCATATTACTTATCCAGCGTACTACTCAGCGCTATACGCTAAAGAGCTGGAAATGTTGTACTTCTTGATAGAGCCATTGTTTAAACGGGCTGAAGCTTTTAAAGCACAATGGGTATCGGATAGTGAGATTGCAGATATCATAACAAGGATGGTTCAGTAATTATGATGCATCTTATTAAAAGATTTTTCAGGCGGATATTCTTTTCATTGATATCGATGTACGGCCCTTCGCTATTGACACTTTTATTTGCAGTTGTCTTTTTCCAACTTTGCCCTGACGGGCCAATATGGCCTGTTCCTATATTCTTCATTTTTGTGATGGTTATTTTATCGCTATATGAAATTGTAAATCTCAAACGTTAGCTTTATCGTAATTTATCTATAAGGAAATAGTATGTCTACACCAGCACACTTATGGCTTGAAGATGAGAACGGTTCTCCGGTAATCGGTAGCTGCATGATGCCACTTCGCCTGGGGTCTATCGAGTTAAAATCCTTTTCTCACGGTGTCACTATCCCGGTAGATCCAAGCTGGGGAAAACTAACAGGAACGCGAGTCCATCGCCCTATCACGATAGTAAAGGAGTTTGACCAAACAACACCACTTTTGTACCGCGCTGTCTGTGAAGGCCGAACCATGAAGAAAGCCACAATTAAAATGTACCGTATTCTGGAATCAGGTATTGAGGCCGAGTATTTCAATATCATTCTGGAAAACGTCAAGTTTACAACTGTTGCACCCTACCTGTCTCCTAACGGTATAAGCAGCACACATCTTGAAACGCTCGAATTACGTTATGAAGCGATTACCTGGAAGTATACGGAGGGTAATATTATCTATCGTGATTCATGGAACGATCGTTGTTGTGCATGATGACGAAGGCGGCATTTGCACTGGCTGCAATGCTGCCCCTCTGTTTGGTATATGCAGGAAAACGTTGTATAGTGATAGTCACCTACAAACTCATAACATATAAGGAGGCCAATTATGCTGTACTGTGAAATTTTCAATGTTTCACATACATTTGGTGATCGCACCAGCTCAAGCGTTATCGGTATCGTGCTGCGATAACTTCTGCTTGAGCGAAGACACCAACCCCTGAAATCCCTTCTCTCGGGCTTACTGAGTTATCGTCAGCGATGTTTGACGAGGCATAAACATGCCTGTAACTCTTGGGTAAGCAACAATGAGCACTTTACTCACTGCACAATCTTTACGCGTTGATACGGCGTTTGGCACGCTCTTCGACTCACTCTCCTTTACGCTGAAAAAAGGCGACCGCATCGGCCTGCTGGGCGACAACGGCTGCGGCAAAAGTACGCTTTTAAAGGTGCTGGACGGAACAGATATCCCTGCCGCCGGAACGGTAGCGCTGGCCGGACACTGCCTGATGGCGCGCGTGGAGCAACATCTCCCGGACGCCATTTTCCCGCTGACCATGCTGGATGCCGTACTCGCGCAACTGCCTTTAGCTGAGCACGAAAGTCTGCGCTGGAAAGCCGAAACGCTGCTGGCGAGCATGGGCTTCACGCCGCAGGATATGACGCTGCAATCCGCCACCCTGAGCGGCGGACAGCACACCCGCCTGCTGCTGGCGCGGGCGTTGATTCACGAGCCGGATCTGCTCCTGCTGGATGAACCCAGCAACCACCTGGATCTGCCGACCATGCTCTGGCTGGAACACTTTTTACAGAACTGGTCAGGCAGCTTCGTGCTGGTTTCGCACGACAGACAACTGCTGGATGCCGTCACAAACGGCAGCTGGATCCTGCGTGATAAGACGCTGCACTACTTTGCCCTTCCCTGTACGGCCGCCCGTAAAGCGCTTGCAGCAAAAGACGAAAGCGATGCGCAGCGCCACAAGGCGGAGCAAAAGGAGATCGACCGCGTGACCGCCAGCGCCAAACGTCTGGCGACCTGGGGTAAGGTTTATGACAACGAAGACCTGGCCCGCAAAGCCAAACAGATGGAAAAACAGGTCGAACGGCTGAAGGAGAGCCAGACGGAAGTGACGGCAGGCAGCCAGTGGACGTTAACCCTGCGCGGCGACGCGCTGCGGGCGGACCGTCTGCTGGAGATGGAAAACCTCAGCGTCCCGCCTGCGCCCGGGCTACCGCCGCTGTTTAACATCGAAACGGCGCGGCTGAAAAGCGGCGATCGCGTGGCAATTGTCGGTCGTAACGGCTGCGGTAAATCGTCGCTGATGAAGCTTATCTGGCGACATTTTGTGGATGAACCGACGGACAGCGGGCTGAAAATCCATCCGCGCGTCTCGCCGGGCTACTACGACCAGACGCTGCATCAGCTGCCTGATGACGCCACGCTGCTCGACGCGCTGGAACCTTTCGCCCCCGATCCGCAGCACAGGAAGATGGCGCTCATCAGCGCCGGGTTCCCGTGGGCGCGCCACGGGCAGAAAGTCAGCACGCTCAGCGGTGGCGAACGCTCGCGCCTGCTATTCGTGGGCCTGACGCTTGCCCGCTACAGCCTGCTGATGCTGGATGAACCCACCAACCATCTCGACATGGAAGGCAAAGAGGCACTGGCGGAAACGCTGCAACAGTTCGAAGGCGGCGTGCTGCTGGTCAGCCACGATCGCCAGTTAATTAGCCAAAGCTGTAACCGTTTCTGGCTGATTGAGGACGGCTGGCTGAGCGAGTGGCACGATGCTGAAGCCGTGTTTGAGCGGCTGCGTGAAAGCGTGGGGCTCGGGACATCAGCCGCGCCTGTCGTCACCGCTGGCGAGGTTCAACCCTCGCCGTACGACGATCTGCTGGAGCGGCTGATCGCGCTGGAAACGCTGCTGGAAGACGATCTGGCGCGTAAGCCGAAACATCAGAAGCCGCAGCTGCAGGCGCAATGGCGTAGAGAAATTGAGGAGATTGAAGCCCAGCTGTAAATCTGCGCCCGGCGAGCACCTCGCCGGGCCAGCATTTTCCCCCTTAATTATTAGAGGATCGCCGTATTCTTAATCTGAAATCGAATCAAATGATGACATTATGTTGCCGCAGCCTTGCATTACCAGGCTAATGTATTAATCCTTAAGGGGTACCACACCTGCTATGCAGATTCTTATCATGAACAAGGAGATACACATGAAGGCTGCTGTTGTTACTCAGGATCATCAGGTCAATGTCACTGAAAAAACCTTACGCCCGCTTAAGCACGGAGAAGCCCTGCTGAAAATGGAGTGCTGTGGTGTATGCCATACCGACCTCCACGTGAAGAACGGTGATTTTGGCGATAAAACCGGGGTAATCCTGGGCCATGAAGGAATTGGTATCGTGAAAGAAGTCGGCCCTGGCGTGACGTCGCTGAAAGTTGGCGACCGCGCAAGCGTGGCCTGGTTCTTTGAAGGCTGCGGTCACTGCGAATACTGTAATACCGGTAACGAAACCCTGTGCCGTGACGTGAAAAACGCCGGTTACTCCGTTGACGGCGGCATGGCGGAAGAGTGCATCGTCACCGCGGATTACGCGGTAAAAGTGCCGGATGGTCTGGATTCGGCGGCGGCCAGCAGCATCACCTGCGCCGGTGTCACCACCTACAAAGCGGTGAAAATCTCCGGCATAAAACCGGGCCAGTGGATCGCGATTTACGGTCTGGGCGGGCTGGGCAACCTCGCGCTGCAGTACGCCAAAAACGTGTTTAATGCCAAAGTCATCGCTCTGGACGTTAACGATGAACAGCTGAAGCTGGCCGCGAGCATGGGTGCAGATTTAACCATCAACTCCCGCAGCGAAGATGCCGCTAAGATTGTGCAGGAAAAAACCGGCGGCGCGCATGCCGCAGTCGTCACCGCCGTCGCAAAAGCGGCCTTCAACTCGGCGGTAGATGCCGTGCGTGCCGGTGGCCGCGTGGTCGCCGTTGGCCTGCCGCCGGAAGCGATGAGCCTGGACATTCCGCGCCTGGTGCTGGACGGTATTCAGGTGGTGGGTTCGCTGGTTGGCACCCGTCAGGATCTGCAGGAAGCCTTCCAGTTTGCGGCCGAGGGCAAAGTGGTGCCGAAAGTGACGATGCGTCCTATCGAGGACATCAACGCCATCTTTAAAGAGATGGAACAGGGCCAGATCCGTGGCCGTATGGTGATCGACTTACGCTCGTAAACACCTTTTGCCGGGTAGTGGCTACGCCTTACCCGGCTCATTGCTACGACGAACGACGAACTGAAATCCACTCCTGAACCTCAATCTGGAAGGTGTCCGGCGCTTTCCGGTACATTTTACGCGCCAGGTCGAGAATAGTATGCCGCGCGAGCTCCTCTTCCATCCGCTGCTGCGCGCTATCCATGACTGAACGTACTCCGCACGGGCCGTCGCAGACCCAGGCAGGCGGTGCCTCATCAAACACGGCCAGCCGCTGGCGCACTTCACGACATTCGAACATGTTTTTCTCGCCGTCAATGGCATGCGCCACATCCAGCACGCTGATCAGCTCCGCCGGACGCGCCAGCTTAAAGCCCCCGCCCTTGCCTTCCGTACTGATGACCAGCCCGGCACGTGACAGGCGTGTAAAGATTTTGCCGAGGTAGTCATACGGCACGCCCTGCAAGGCAGCCATCTCCCGGACGCTCATTTCACGCTCGCTGCCCTTCGCATCCACCATACACATCAGGCTGTGAATGCCGTATTCCACACCGGAACTGTAAAACGCCATGGTTAACTCCGAATTAGTGTTCGGAGCATTATAACGATTTTTAACTCAGAAAGAAGTTGTCGGAGTTAACTCCGACAAGTATAGTGGCAGTTATGTCAGGCATGAAGCCTGGCGGGAGAAAGGATCGAATATGAAAAAGCAGATTTTAATCGTAGGCAGTGGTTTTGCGGGTATGTGGGCAGCCGTGAGCGCGGCACGTCTCTCTGAGCAGCAGGGTAATAACAGTCTGGAGATTGCGGTACTGGCCCCCTTACCCGAACTGCGCGTTCGGCCACGCTTCTATGAGGAGAAGGTGTCAACGCTGGTCGCCCCGTTGACTGACCTGTTTGCCGAGCTTGATATCACATTCATTGCCGGACACGCGGAACAAATTGATACCACGGCGAAAACCGTTTTATACCGGATGTCCAATGGCGCGCATGCTACGGCTTCCTACGATAGGCTGATCCTCGCTACGGGCAGCCAGACCAAACGCCCACCGATTGCCGGCCTGGCTGACTACGCCTTTGACATCGACCAGCTGGAATCCGCACAGGTATTTGAGCGTCACCTTGATTCACTGGCGTTACGTCCCTCCACGCCCGAGCGCAACACCGTGGTAGTCTGCGGAGGCGGCTTTACCGGCATCGAGCTGGCAACGGAGCTACCTGCCCGACTGCGTGCCCGTTTTGGCGACAATACGGAGATTAAAATAGTCGTAGTTGAGAGAGGACCAGTCATTGGCGGCCGTTATAGCGACGCATTGCGTAAAACAATTGCAGAGGCGAGTGAGGCGCTGGGCGTTGAATGGCGGCTGAAGAGTGAAGTTGAAGCCATTGATGCTCACGGCGTAACGCTGAAAAACGGTGAACGTATTGCTGCTGCGACCGTCGTCTGGACCGCAGGCCTCGAGGCAAATCCTCTCAGCCTGCAGATAGGCGGTGAACGCGATAGCCAGGGCCGCCTGGTTGTGACAGAGACGTTGCAGGTCCCCGCATATCCTGACGTCTATGCCACCGGCGATATG
Organism: Enterobacter cloacae complex sp. P2B; assembly: GCF_014895985.1. Lineage (NCBI taxonomy): Bacteria > Pseudomonadati > Pseudomonadota > Gammaproteobacteria > Enterobacterales > Enterobacteriaceae > Enterobacter > Enterobacter cloacae complex sp. P2B. The sequence goes on from NZ_JADBQQ010000011.1 coordinate 171,149, forward strand.
GCTCACGCCAAAACAGACGATGCGGGCAATACGGCGCTGATGACCTGCCAGCACGCGATCCAGCTAGGGAAATTTGCCGGTCATAACGCTGCCGCCAGCCTGCTGAACGTTGCTCCTTACCCTTATCGTCAGGTGAACTATGTTACCTGCCTGGATTTAGGCGCGTGGGGCGCGGTTTATACCGAGGGCTGGGATCAGGTCGTTAAGTCAGTCCAAGATGACGCCAAGAAGATCAAGATCGCCATCACTAACGAGCTGATCTACCCTCCAGCAGCGGATAAAGCAGTCGCCTTTGCCGCCGCCGACCCGCTGGCGAAATTCGTTTAGGTCCCCGCCATCGCCCCGCTAACGGGGCGTTTTTATTTTCAGTTTCCGGCAATCCTTATCTTAATTCCTTTGTTCCCTTGTTTTCCCCCGCGCCCGATGATGAATCCGATGCTAACAAGAAGATAACAAAGGAATTCACCATGCAAACCCCATTTCGTCTGCCGCTGCTGACGGCGCTGATTCTGACGACAACCGCAGCCTGGTCCGCCGATGCGCCGGTCAAAGGCGGCACGCTGATTTATCTGGAACAACAGGCGCACACCAACCTCTATCCGCCTGCCGGCGGCTTCTACCCGAACGGCGGCATTCTGAACCAGATCACCGACAAACTGACGTGGCAAAATCCAAAGACGCTGCAGGTCGAACCGTGGGTGGCCGAAAGCTGGACCACCAACGCCGATAAAACTGAATACACCTTTAAACTGCGTCCCGGTATTACCTTCTCCGACGGCACGCCGCTGGACGCCAACGCCGTAGCAAAAAACTTTGATACCTACGGTTTGGGCAATAAGACGCAGCGCCTGCCGGTGTCAGAAGTGATCAATAACTACGATCGCAGCGAAGTGGTCGACCCGCTGACCGTGAAGTTTTACTTCAAAAAACCGTCGCCGGGGTTCCTGCAGGGCACCGCCACGATTGGCTCGGGTCTGGTCTCGCTCAGCACGCTGAAGCGCAACTTTGAAGAGCTGGGGGATGCCCGGCATATCATTGGCTCCGGCCCGTTTGTGGTGAAGGACGAGAAGCTGGGCCGCGAAGTGACGCTCGAAGCCCGTAAGGACTACCGGTGGGGGCCCAAAAGCCTGACGCAACAGGGTCCAGCCAATCTGGACGGCATCAAGTTTATCGTGACTCAGGAGGACAGCGTGCGCGTCGGCGCCCTGCTGGCAGGTCAGGCCGACTTTATTCGCCAGGTACAGGCGTATGACGAAAAGCAGGCGACAGACCAGGGCTATAAAATCTACGCTGCCCCAACGCGCGGGGTGAACGACAGTATCAGCTTCCGCCCGGATAACCCGCTGGTCTCCAATATTCGCGTGCGCCAGGCGCTGCTGCATGCCACGAATGCAAAGCAGGTGGTCGAGACTCTCTTCTCGGCCAACTATCCGCAGGCAAAGTCGGTGATTGCCGATTCCGCCGCAGGCTTTGTCGATCTCAGCGACAAATTGACCTTTGATCCGGCAAAAGCCAACCAGCTGCTGGACGAGGCGGGCTGGAAAGCGGGCAGCGACGGGATCCGCGCCAAAGACGGCCAGCGGCTGGCGCTGACGGTATATGAATCCCTGCCGCAGCCGCAAAATAAAGAGGTGCTGCAGCTGGTTGCCCAGCAGTGGCGTCAGGTGGGCGTAGTGCTGAACGTAAAAGCCGGGGACGCTGGCAGCCGCACGCTGGATAACCTTGATCCACAGAAAACCCCGTTAACCGTCTCCGAAGTGGGCCGCGCCGATCCGGACGTGGTGAAAAGCATGTTCTACCCGGCTAACCGCGACGCGCTGCTGCAAAAAGGCGGCTCCAGCGACAAGGTCAAAAGCTTCCGTGACGACAAGCTGAATGCGCTGCTGGTAAATATCTCCTCAGAGATCGATCCGCAAAAACGCCTGCAACTGACCGGCGATGCCCAGCGCTACCTGCTGGATAACGCCTACGTCATTCCGATTTTCGAGGAGCCGCAGGTCTTTGCCGGTGCGCCGTGGCTAAAAGGCGTCAATTTTGAAGCGGTCGGCCGCCCGTCGTTCTACGGCGCGTGGATTGAGAAACACTGAGGAGATGACGATGCGCCACGCACTTCTTCAACGTCTTGGTCACGGGCTGCTGGTGCTGTGGGCCGCCTTTACCCTCTCGTTCGTGTTGCTCCAGTTACTGCCTGGCGACGCGGTGCTGATTAAATTTCAGAACCCGGACCTGGGCCTAAGCCCGGCGCAAATCGAGGAGATGCGCGTGGCCTACGGCGCGGACAGCCCGCTGTGGCAGCAATACGGCCACACGCTGCTGGCGATGCTGCGCGGAGATTTCGGCTACTCGTTACAGGCCGGGGTGCCGGTCAGCGAGCTGATTGCCAGCAATCTGCCGGATACCCTGAGCCTCGCCCTGCCCGCGTTTGTACTCGCGGTCCTGCTGGCGTTTGCGCTGGCCTTTGCATCGCGTCTGCCGGGTCTGCGCTGGCTGAGTAATACCCTCCAGTCTCTGCCGGTCCTGTTTATCTCCTTACCCACGTTCTGGCTGGGGATTGCCCTTATCCAGCTCTTTTCTTTCCAGCTGCGGCTGATCCCGGTGATTAACCCGACGCCGCTGCAGGGGCTGATCCTGCCGATCGTCACCGTCGCGATCCCGATCTCCGCCCCGCTGGCGCAAATTCTGATGCGCAGCCTGGACCAGGTGGCGATGCAGCCGTTTGTCGCCGTCGCCCGCGCCAAAGGGCTGAGTGAAACCGCCGTCCTGTGGCGCCACGTCACCGGCAACGCGCTGCTGCCGGTACTCAATATTGCCGGGCTACTGCTGGGCGAACTGATTGCCGGAGCGCTGATCACCGAAACCGTATTTGGCCGCAGCGGGCTCGGGCAGCTGACCCAGCAGGCGGTGAACAACCAGGACATCGCCGTGCTTCAGGCGGTGGTCATGATTTCCGCTCTCGGCTTTGTCCTGATCAATCTGCTGGTGGACCTGCTGATGCCGCTGCTGGATCCCCGTCTGCAAACCGTTACCGGAGGTGCATCATGAGCCTGGTCGATTACGCTGCCGCCGCGCGAAAACGCGTTCCCGGCTGGCAGGGCGTCGCGTGGCAGCCGGGACTGTGGCTGGCGTGGGCGGTGATTATTCTCGCGATTTTTGCTGCCGTAGCCCCCGGCCTGTTAACCCACTACAGCCCGATTGAGGGCATCGCCGGAGCGCAACGTCTGGCACCGCAGGCGGGCCACTGGCTCGGCACCGATCAGCTTGGCCGCGATGTTTACACCCGCATTGTGTATGGTGCGTCCCACTCCCTGAGCGCAGCGCTCGCTGCCGTCACGATGGGACTGGTGGTAGGCACCGGTCTGGGGGTTGTCGCCGGGGCGTTCGCGGGACGCGTCGAGTCTTTCCTGATGCGTTTTGTCGACGTGCTGCTGTCCATTCCGTCTCTGCTGCTCTCGCTGACGGTCATTATTCTGCTCGGGTTTGGCACCGTTAACGCCGCCATTGCCGTCGGCGTGGCCTCCATCGCCAGCTTCGCCCGCCTCGCGCGCGGTGAAGTGGTGCGCATCCGCCATACGGATTATGTCGAGGCGGCGTTTGGCAGCGGCGGGACGTTCCTGGCGGTCCTGTGGCGACATATCCTGCCCAACGCCTTAACCGCCGTCCTCGCCTTTGCCACGCTGCAGTTTGGTCAGGCCATTCTGGCGCTTTCCACGCTGAGCTTTCTCGGCTACGGCACCCCGCCGCCCGTTCCGGAATGGGGCTTATTGATTGCCGAAGGTCGTAACTATCTCTCTACCGCCTGGTGGTTAACTACCTTCCCCGGCGTGGTCGTCATCGCCGTCGTGCTTGCCACCAACCGTATCAGCCAGCAGTTCAGCGGAGGCCTGAAATGACCGTACTCTCGGTAGAAAACCTGACCATCAGCTACCGTACCGCGCGCCAGTGGCGCGAGGTGGTGCATAACGTCAGCTTCACCCTCCGACGGGGGGAAATGCTGGCCTTTGTCGGTGAATCCGGCTCCGGCAAAACAACCACGGCACAGGCGATCATCGGTCTGCTGGCGGATAACGCCCGACGCGATACCGGGAAAATCGTGCTCAACGGCGAGGAGATTAGCCGGTGGTCAGCGAAGCGTCTCGATACCCTGCGCGGCGCGCGAATCAGCCTGGTTCCGCAGGATCCGGGTAATTCACTCAACCCGGTGAAGACGATCGGCGTACAGGTCGGAGAAATTATTCAGCAGCACCAAAAGGTAACGGCACTCCAGCGCGACGAGCAGGTGCTCGCCCTGCTGACAAAGGTCGGCCTGAGCCATCCCGAACAGCGCATGAAGCAGTATCCGCATCAGCTCTCCGGCGGGATGAAACAGCGCGTGCTGATTGCCATCGCCATTGCCCTACGCCCGGATGTGATCGTCGCCGATGAGCCCACCAGCGCGCTGGACGTGACGGTGCAAAAACGCATTCTCGATCTGCTGGATATCCTGCGCCGGGAATCGGGTACTGCGGTTCTGTTTGTCACCCACGATCTGGCGCTGGCTGCCCAGCGCGCGGACAGGCTGCTGGTGTTTCGCAACGGCGAGGTTCAGGAGCACGGCGACACCGCCGACATTGTCCGCACGCCGCAGCACGCCTATACCCGTCAGCTACTGAGCGATCTCCAGGGCCAGCGCCTGACCATCGCCCCGGTAGCTGGCCTTCCGCTGGCGTCACCGGCCATTCGCGCCCGCGCCATCAGCAAACGGTTCTCGCTGGGCAAAGGTCATCACCTTCAGGCGCTGGATCGGGTGACGTTTGACGTCAGGCGCGGCAGCACGCATGCGCTGGTCGGAGAATCCGGCTCAGGAAAAACCACCCTCGCCCGTATTTTGCTGGGTTTTGAACAGGCGGACAGCGGACAGGTCATTATTGATGATATTGATGCCACCGACCTCAGCCGCGAGGCCCGACGCCAGCTGCGCCAGAAGATCCAGTTTGTCTACCAGAACCCGTTTGCCTCTCTCGACCCGCGTCAGACGCTGTTCGAGATCGTCGAAGAGCCCCTGAAGAATTTTTCTCGCCTGAGCAAAGCGGAGCGAAAGGTCCGGGTGGAGACCGTGGCGCAGCGGGTTGCCCTGCCCGTCGAACTCCTGAGCCGCACCGCCCGGGAACTTTCAGGCGGGCAGCGCCAGCGCGTAGCCATCGCCCGGGCGCTGATTCTGGAGCCGACTATTCTGGTGCTGGACGAAGCCACCTCCGCGCTGGACGTCACCGTACAGGCGCAGATTCTGGCACTGCTTCAGCAGTTACAGCAGCAGCTGGGATTAACCTACCTGTTCATCACGCACGATCTCTCTACCGTTCGCCGGATCGCCCACAGCGTCACGGTGCTGCGCAGCGGTCAGGTGGTCGAATACGGTGACGTCGAGACCTTATTCACGTCGCCACAGAACGACTATACCCGCGAGCTGATTGCCGCCATTCCCCATTTTTCACCCGCTACGGAGGAGTTCGCATGACGCGAAAACGCCTGGGATTTTTCACCCGCCTGCTTGACGACGCCACGCCAAAAGAGCGCTATCGTCTGGCAACCGAACAGATCCGCCACGCCGAACGCCATGGTTTTGACAGCGCCTGGATTGCCCAGCACCACTTCCATGAAAATGAAGGCGGCCTGCCGTCGCCGCTGCTGTTTCTGGCCCACGTTGCGGCGCATACCGAGACCATTCGGCTGGGGACGGCCATCATTACCCTGCCGATGGAAAACCCGCTGCGCGTGGCGGAAGATGCGGCAGTGCTGGATTTACTCGCCGATGGACGTCTCGAAGTCGGTTTTGGTTCGGGCGGCACGCCGACCTCTTTCCTGCCGTTCGGACTAACGTTTGAACAGCGCGGCGCGGCCTTTGCTGACCATTTGCATGTGATCCAGAGCGCCTGGCGCGGGGATTCGCTCACCCATCCGGATAACCACCTTTATCCGCCAGCGCCACAGCTGGCTGAACGGATCTGGATTGCCACCTTTTCCGTCGACGGTGCCGTTCGCGCCGCGCGGGCCGGCCACGGTTTGATGCTCTCCCGCACGCAGCCGCGCCCGGCAGACCAGTTGGATTTAACGCTCGACGCGATCCAGAATCCGATTGTGGATGCCTACCTTGAGGCACTGCCCGCCGGTATCGCACCGCGCATTCTGGCCTCCCGTACGGCATTCGTCGCCGACAGCGATGACTACGCGCTGAAGGTCGCCACGCCGGGTCTCACCAGGCAGGCCCAGCAGCATCGCGCTGCCGGACACGCGGTCAAAGGTGACACTGTCACAGATTTTCGTCGCCAGTTCGACGCCCATATCGGTTCGCCAGAAACGGTGCTGCATTCGCTGCAGGCTGATTCCGTTCTCCGGCGCGCCACGGACATCTCATTCCAGGTCCATTCGGTTGAGCCCACCCATCGCGACACGCTGCGCTCCATCGAACTGATCGCCGAACATATTGCCCCCTATTTACGTTGAGGAGAGACCTATGGCATTAAGTCACGACATTCTCGCCGAGCTGGCGGAAATTAAACCCGGTTCCCCTCTGGCAGAGGCGCGCGCCACGCGGGACGCCGCCACGCGCCACGCACAGGGCAGCTACGAAATCTTATTTACCCAGCAGGATAGCGATTTTGCGCTGGACGAGCGGTTCGCCGTCGCGGCAAAAGTCGCCCGGTGGCACAACGCGGAAGCGCTGGCGGCACACTATGCGGGGTTTGGCCTGGCGGACCCGACCTCAGGCCGTCTGACTCCGGCGCTGAATTTTGCGCGCCTGCTGACGTTCTCTCCCGTCGAAGCCACGCCGTCCGCGTTGACGGCGCTGACCCGGGCGGGCTGGAGCAAGGAAGGCATTGTTACCCTGGCGCAGCTTGTTGCGTTTATCAGCTTTCAGAGCCGACTCGTCGCCGGGCTGCGGCTGCTAAATGACAAGCCGGTGGTGGCAAGCGATGTGCCGGTGGCGGCAGGCATCTGGCATACAACCGCAACCACGGTCTCCGGGAAGACGGCTCCCGTCGCGTTCACCCAGCAGGAGCTGGGCTGGGAGCCGTGGATCGACGCCAAACCGCTGGCGGACTTCCATGATGACGAGGTTGCCGTTCTGGCGAAATTTGGCCATACCGATTCCGACTACTTCCGCCTGCTGGGGCGCAACCTGCCGGTGCTTGAACAGCGCACGTTGACCGATAAAGGGATTTTTTATACGCCGGGGGGGTTGCCGCGCGCCGAGCGCGAGCTGGCCGCAACGGTAGCCAGTAAAATCAACGGCTGCATCTACTGCGCCTCTGTCCATGCGCGTAAAGCCAGCCAGCTGTCAAAGGATGACGCGGCGGTAGAGGCTCTGCTGGCCGTGCGTCCGGGACGATCCCTGAGCGAGGGGCAATCTGCGCGCTGGCAGGCGGAAATTAATTTTGCGGCAGCGCTGTCGGTTACCCCGCCTGCCGCCACGCCGCTGCACCTCGCCGCTCTGGAAAAAGAGGGGCTGGACACCTTAGCCCAGCTGGACCTGGTGCAGTCCGCCGCGTTCTTCGCCTGGGCCAACCGCCTGATGCTGACCCTGGGTGAGCCCTGGCTTGCCTGAATGCAATCAGGCTAGCGCGCGAGCGTTAGCCTGAGCCTGTCTGGCCCGCAGGTAACCGTAGATCAACAGCGCGCTCATGGCCGAGAACGAGAGGAACGCCGCAGGCAGCGTGACGTAGCGCCAGCTAAAGCCGAGGGTAATCATCATCCCACCAAAGTACGCCCCGATCGCGCTGCCGAGATTAAACGCCATCTGCCCTCCGGCAGCCCCCAGCATCTCACCGCCCTTCGCATTTTGCAGAAGCAAAATTTGCAGCGGTGCAGAGAGCGCAAACAGCCCGGCACAGCAGATAAAGCCCATCACCAGCGAGGCCGTTTTCAGTTCGCCCAGGGCGAAAAGCAGCAGCAGCGAGGCGACAATCACCATATCGGTGATGGCCGCAATGCGCAGCGGGCTAAAGCGCCCCGAGAGCTTGCCACTCAGCAGATTGCCCAACACCATGCCAAGGCCCATCAGCATCATAATGGCCGTCATCATCCCTTCGGAAAAGCCAGAAACGTTGACCATAAACGGCTTAACGAAGCTGAACCACGCGAACACGCCGGCGTTACCGAACATGGTGGCGGCAAAAATCAGCCAGGGCTCAGGCTTCTTCAGGAACTGAAACTGCTCGGACAATTTGATTTCTGATTTGTCATGGATATCCGGCACCCAAAGCAGAACCGAGAGGATAACCAGCGCGTCGAAGGCAGCAATCAGGAAAAAGGTATAGCGCCAGTTAAATGCGTGCCCCAGCCAGGTCCCCAGCGGAACGCCCACCAGGTTGGCTACGGTCATTCCGGCGATCATCCCGGCCACCGCGACCGTCACTTTCCCCGGAGGTGCAATTTTGGAGAGGATTATCGCCCCGACGCCAAAAATGGCCCCGTGCGGAAAACCGGAGATCAAACGCCCCAGCGCCAGCCAGAAATACGACGTAGAAAACGTAAACAGGGCATTTCCGACTGCGCACATGGCAACCAGAAACAGCAGCGTCGTTTTTAACGAGAACTTGCCGGAGAACAGCGCCACAATCGGCGCGCCAATCACCACGCCGAAGGCATAAAACGAGATCATATTCCCGGCGGAGGGAATCGAAATACCGGTGTCATGCGCCAGCTCGGTTAACACCCCCATAATGCCAAATTCAGCCATACCCAGGCCAAATGTGCCAAGCGCCAACGAAAATATTGTCTTTTTCATGCCTCAACCACCGGTTAATCAATCGCGAGGGCATTATTAAATAATCTTGTATGGTGAGCCAGTTCAAATCAGCTGGCTGACACGTTAATCCATTAATTCAGGTGGATTACACTTCATAGTGCGGCCTCGCTTTTTCCACGCCGGACAACCTGAGGATGACAATCATGGGAAGCAAAAAGAAAACCCCTGTCGCTGTTGATGTCGTATCGAATGCCCCCCTTAAGACCAAAGAGTATGAAAAAGAGCTCCGCCGCCTGCACGTCGAACTGGTTAAGCTCCAGCAGTGGGTCGTCGCCAAAGGATTGAAGGTGTGCATTGTTTTTGAGGGACGCGACGGCGCCGGCAAAGGCGGCACCATTAAAGCGATCACCGAGCGCGTCAGCCCACGCGTGTTTCGCGTTGTTGCGCTTCCTGCCCCAACGGATAAAGAGAAAAGCCAGCTCTACTTCCAGCGCTATGTGCCTCACCTGCCCTCGGCGGGCGAAATCGTGATCTTCGATCGCAGCTGGTATAACCGCGCGGGCGTGGAGCGGGTGATGGGGTTCTGCACGGAGGAACAGGCGGAGAAATTTTTAGACGGCGCGCCGGTTATGGAAAAAGCGATGGTCGATGCCGGAATTATCCTGCTGAAGTACTGGCTGGAGGTGACCCCGAAAGAGCAGGAGCGGCGCCTGCGCGACCGCATTAACGATGGGCGTAAGATCTGGAAGCTGTCGCCGATGGATATTAAATCCTTTAACCTCTGGGACGAATACACCCGCGCGCGCGACGCCATGTTTGAAGCCACCGATACAGCCTGGGCACCGTGGTTTGTCGCCCGTTCTGAAGATAAAAAACGCGTCCGTCTGAATATTATTTCGCATCTGCTTTCGCAGATCCCGTATAAAGAAATTCACGTCGACAAGGTGGATTTACCGAAGCGCAAAATCGGCAAACTTAAACCCACGAAATACCCGTTCCGGTATGTTGAGGACCGGTTCTGATATTACTGGAAGGCGGCTCGCAGAATATAGATTACCAGGGGATACAGTATTGTTTTTTGTTGGCGGCGGTTGATAATGACCGCACCAACAAAGGAGATAACGATGAAACATACCACAGAAGCAGAGCTGGGCCAGAACATCACATCGCGTAAGCCCTTGTGTCATGCAGAACAAAACTCAACCAGGCGGCGGCAGCCATCAGAAGAGGATCGTGCATTTATACGGGCAATGAATGATTTTGTGGAGAAACACGGAACCATCACTGATGATGAGTTTTTCAGGGTGCTTTAATGCTGAGACAATTTAATGTTTACCGTAATACATCTGCGGCTACACGGGACAAACTTCCCTATTATATGCTCATTCAGGATGATTGTTATGATGATCTTGCCACACGCGTAATTGCGCCACTCGCGAGAAATAATAAGTTGCCGTTATGGCAGAGCCATCTGGCTCCGGGCGTAAATATCGACTTTGAAACGTTTCTGATTTATTCACCGATGATAACCAACCTTAACAACAACAAAATCAATCCTAAAGACTATGTTTGTAATTTACGTAACGCACGTCATGACGTTATAGCGGCAATTGATCGTTTATTGACTAACACATGAAGGCCCGCGCAAGCGCAGCGCCGCCGGGCAGAGCCGACGGCGCAGGTCTTACTTCATCCCTTCCGTACTTTCCTGTTTCGCCTCCAGCCGTTCCACATCACGATACCAGCGCGGGTGATGTTTCTGCGCCCAGCGGCGACTCACCTTCCCTTCAATCATCCCTTTGATCGACCCTTTAACCCAGAACGCCATATACATATGGATCAGGATGGCATGAATCAGGATGATGGCCGACGTCGCGTGAATTAGCAGCGCGTAACGCACTACCTGGATCGGGAAGTACTGTGCAAAATAAGGACGCCAGATCATCACCCCGGTCACCAGCAGCACAAAAATCATGCTCATGATGGTCCAGAACATCATCTTCTGTCCGGCATTGTATTTCCCCACCTTCGCGACTTTATGCTCGTTACCCTTCAGGACTTCGACAATCCCTTTCACCCACGGGATGTCCTGCTTGTCCGGAATATTGTGATGGACAAAGCGCACGAACATAAACATCAGCACCACGAAAATCAGCACGCCGAAGAACGGGTGCAGAATGCGCCCCATCTGCGGCGTACCGAAGGTTTCGGTCAGCCACTGCAGCGTCGGGAAGAAGAACGAAATACCGGATACCGCCACCAGGAAGAAGCAAATGACCACCGTCCAGTGACAGGCGCGATCGACAAATTTGGTGCGCACTATCATTTTCGACTTACTCATGATGCTCCTCCTCGTCGTCATCCACCTCTTTATTCGGGCCGATACCGATGTAGTGATAGATCAGCCCCGCAAAGGTGGCGATAAAGCCCGCCGCAGAGAGCGGTTTAAGCGCCCCTTTCCACAGGTTGATGGAGGTATCGATCGCCGGATCTTTCGGCAGGTTGTGATACAGCTCCGGCTGGTCGTTGTGATGCAGCACGTACATCACGTGCGTGCCGCCCACGCCCTGCGGGTTGTAAATGCCTGCCTTGTCGTAGCCGCGCGCTTTCAGCTTGTCCACGCGCTCTTGCGCCACGTCGAGCATCTCTTTTTTGGTGCCGAAGTGGATCGCACCGGTCGGACAGGTCTTCACGCAGGCAGGCTCCTGCCCGACGCTGACGCGGTCCACGCACAGGGTGCATTTGTATACCCGGTTATCCTCTTTATTGAGGCGCGGGATATTAAACGGACAGCCCGCGATGCAGTAGCCGCAGCCAATGCAATTATCCTGCTGGAAGTCGACGATGCCGTTGGCGTACTGAATAATGGCGCCAGCAGACGGGCACGCCTTCAGGCAGCCGGGATCTTCACAGTGCATACAGCCGTCCTTGCGGATCAGCCACTCCAGCCTGCCGTTCTGGTCGGTTTCGCTAAAGCGCATCACCGTCCAGGATTTGGCGCTCAGATCCGCCGGGTTATCGTAAACCCCGACGCAGTGCCCCACCTCGTCGCGGATATCGTTCCACTCCGAACAGGCCACCTGGCAGGCCTTACAGCCCACGCAGGAGGAGACGTCGATAAGCTTGGCGACCTCTGCCTTATAGTCCCGCGCGCGGGGCGCGGGGGTGATCGGGTTGGTCGCGGAGCGTTTAATAATGTCTTGTGTTTCCATCGCCATTTAATCGCTCCTTACGCTTTCTCGATGTTGACCAGAAACGCTTTGTACTCCGGCGTTTGCGAGTTGGAATCGCCGACGTTTGGCGTCAGGGTGTTGGCGATATAGCCTTTCTGCGCCACCCCTTCAAAGCCCCAGTGCAGCGGAATACCGACGGTTTCCACCTGCTGGCCGTGCACGTTCAGACTTTGCAAACGACGGGTCACCACCGCCACGGCGCGAATAAAGCCGCGCTTGCTGCTCACCTTGACGCGATCGCCGTTGGCAATGCCTTTCGCCTTCGCCAGCGTTTCGCTTATCTCCACAAACTGTTCCGGCTGCGCGATGGCGTTAAGCCGCGCGTGCTTGGTCCAGGTGTGGAAATGCTCGGTCAGGCGGTAGGTCGTCCCCACGTACGGGAATTTGTCCTTTTTGCCTAAGCGCAGCACGTCCTCTTCGTAAATGCGCACCACCGGGCTTGAGACCACGTTCGGGTGCAGCGGGTTGGTCCCCAGCGGCGTTTCCATCGGCTCGTAGTGTTCCGGGAATGGCCCTTCTGCCAGCTTGTTGAGGGCGAACAGGCGCCCCAGCCCTTCCGGCTGCATGATGAATGGCCCGGTGTTGCTGCCCGGCGCGGCGGTGTTGTAGTCTGGAATGTCGTTCCCCGTCCACTTCGCCCCGTTCCACTGGATCAGCATGCGCTTCGGATCCCACGGCTTGCCGTTCACGTCGGCGGACGCGCGGTTGTACAGCACGCGACGGTTCAGCGGCCACGCCCATGCCCAGCCCAGGGTGTTGCCCAGGCCTGACGGGTCAGCGTTATCGCGGTTGGCCATCTGGTTACCCTGCTCCGTCCAGCTGCCGGTGTAGATCCAGCAGGACGATGCCGTTGTCCCGTCATCGCGCAGCAGCGCAAAGCTGTTCAGCAGCTGGCCTTTTTTCGCGACCAGGTTGCCGCTCGCGTCATACAGATCCGCCAGCGCCACGCCGTTGTTCTCTTTCGCGACTTCCTCAGACTCAGGACGATCCGGCTGCTTGTAGTGCCAGCTCATCTTCAGCAGCGGCTCCGCGCCTTTGCCGCCTTCGGTGCGGTACATTTCGCGCAGACGATGATAAATGCCGGCCAGAATTTCGCCGTCGTTACGCGCTTCGCCCGGTGCATCCTGCCCTTTCCAGTGCCATTGCAGCCAGCGGCCGGAGTTGGCAATAGAGCCGTCCTCTTCCGCAAAGCAGGTGGACGGCAGGCGGAACACTTCGGTCTGAATCGACGCCGGATCGACATCGTTGGATTCCCCGTGGTTCTGCCAGAAGGTGGAGGTCTCGGTCACCAGCGGATCGATAACCACCATGTACTTCAGCTTGCTCAGGCTGCGCACGACTTTGTTTTTATCCGGGAATGACGCCACCGGGTTAAAGCCCTGGCAGATATAACCGGTGACGTCGCCCTTATCCATCATGTTGAAATACTTGATGACGTCGTAAGCCTGATCCCACTTGGGCAGCCACTCAAAGCCCCAGTCATTCTCCTTCTGCGCCGCGTCGCCGTAGAAGGATTTCATCAGGCTGACGTAGAACTTCGGATAGTTGCTCCAGTAGTTCACCTGGTCCGGCAGCGTTGCTTTTGGCGTATTAGCTTCAAGATACGCTTGCAGACTGGCCTGCTTTTCCGACGGCAGCGTCAGGTAGCCCGGCAGGCTGGTGGAGAGCAGGCCGAGATCGGTTAAGCCCTGAATGTTAGAGTGTCCGCGAAGGGCGTTCACGCCGCCACCGGCCATCCCCATGTTGCCGAGCAGCAGCTGGATCATCGCCATGGTACGGATGTTCTGCGCGCCCACGGTGTGCTGCGTCCAGCCCAGCGCATACAGGAACGTGGTGGTTCTGTCAGCGGCGCTGGTGGAGGCCAGCACCTCGCACACCTTCAGGAAGTCCGCTTTCGGCGTGCCGCAGATGTTCTCCACCACGTCCGGCGTATAGCGGGAAACGTGCTGCTTCAGAAGGTTCCACACGCAGCGCGGATGCGTCAGCGTTTCATCCCGCATCGCATAGCCGTTTTCATCGAACTGATAGTTCCAGGACGTTTTGTCGTACTGGCGTTTTTCAGCGTCATAGCCGCTGAACAGCCCGTCATCGAAGGCAAAATCATCCCGCACCAGCAGGTTCGCGTTGGTGTAATGCTTAACGTAGTCCGCGTTAATTTTGTTGTTTTCGATCAGGTACAGCAGCACGCCGGAGAGGAACGTAATGTCCGTACCGGAGCGGATCGGCGCATAGATATCCGCCACCGATGCCGTACGCGTAAAGCGCGGATCGACGACGATAAGCGTCGCATCGTTGTTGTTTTTCGCTTCCATCGCCCAGCGGAATCCCACCGGATGGGCTTCAGCGGCGTTACCGCCCATCACCACCACGACGTTGGCGTTTTTAATATCAACCCAGTGGTTGGTCATCGCACCGCGACCAAATGTTGGAGCAAGACTTGCTACCGTTGGTCCGTGTCAGACGCGCGCCTGGTTGTCTACCGCCAGCATGCCGAGAGAGCGCACAAACTTTTGCGTCAGCATGCCGGTTTCATTGCTTGCCGCAGATGCGCACAGCATCCCGGTAGAGAGCCAGCGGTTGACCGTCACGCCCTGCTCGTTCTTTTCAATAAAGTTGGCGTCACGGTCGGCTTTCATCAGTTTTGCAATACGGGAAAACGCCTCATCCCAGGAGATGCGCTGCCATTTGTCGGAGCCCGGCGCGCGGTATTCCGGGTAGCGGAGGCGGTTTTCGCTGTGGACATAGTCCAGCAGTCCCGCCCCTTTCGGGCACAGCGCCCCACGGCTCACCGGATGATCCGGATCCCCTTCAATATGGTAAATCGCTTCTCTGGCGTTCTTCGCGCCATCGCCCAGGCTATACATCAATAGCCCACAACCCACGGAGCAGTATGTGCAGGTGTTACGGATCTCTTTCGCACGCAGCAGCTTATAGTTGCGTGCCTGAGCCAGCGCCATTTTGGGAGCAAATCCCAGCATTGCGGCTGTGGTTCCGGCCATACCGCCCGCGCAGATTTTGAAAAATTGTCTGCGGCTGACGTCCATTGTTGTCCTCGTTATCTGATAAGACTTCGCGCCGCAAACTAACATTAAAGCCCCTGTTTTTTTTGCGTCAAATCAAGGTCGCCTGACGTCGCCCCCTTAATAGTCACCGCTGCCGCGTTTGAATACCCCTTAAGGGTTAAACACGTAAGAGAATAATTCGCGACAGGGTCAGAATTAATGCTATACATTTTCCCTGTGATTTTATTAGCGATGAAAACGTAATGGACAGAAAGAGAGCAACGCTCACGGGGCTGGCGGCAATACTGCTATGGAGCACAATGGTGGGCCTGATTCGCAGCGTAAGCGAGGGGCTGGGGCCCGTCGGCGGCGCGGCGATGATTTACACCCTCAGTGGGTTATTGTGCCTGGTAACGGTAGGATTTCCTGATATTAAACGTTTTTCACCCGGGTATCTTATTGCAGGCAGCGTACTGTTTGTCAGTTATGAAATTTGTCTGGCGCTGTCGTTAGGCTATGCCGCCACGCGAGCGCAGGCCATAGAAGTCGGTATGGTTAATTATCTCTGGCCGAGCCTGACGATCGTCTTTGCTATTTTATTCAACGGACAGAAATCAACGCTGTGGGTCGTCCCCGGTTTAGCTATCGCTCTGCTCGGCGTGTGTTGGGTATTAGGAGGTGAGCAAGGATTACACATTGATGAAATAATCCGCAATGTCGTCTCTAATCCCCTTAGCTATACGCTTGCTTTTGCCGGAGCATTTATCTGGGCCGCCTACTGCACCGTAACCGCCAAATTTGCCAAAGGGCAAAACGGTATTACCCTCTTTGTTTTGCTCACTGCGCTGAGCCTGTGGGTGAAATATACCATTAGCGATCAGCCAGAAATGGTGTTCAGCTTTCCGGTTATCGTGAAGCTCGTTATGTGCGGCATTGCGCTTGGGTTTGGCTATGCAGCATGGAATATTGGCATTCTGCACGGTAACGTCACGGTGCTGGCTGCCGTATCCTATTTTACTCCCGTGCTCTCCGCCGCGCTTGCAGCCGTGCTGCTAAGCTCCCCCCTCTCTTTTTCGTTCTGGCAGGGCGCGCTGATGGTCTGCGCCGGGTCATTGCTCTGCTGGTACGCTACACGAAAATAGGGTTCAGATTTATGCCGGGTTCGATTAAATCCGGCAGAAAAATTAACATAAATTTAATATGTGATCACATCGTAATATATTAATCAGAACATTAGTGCATTTGTTGATGTTCTGTTTATATTAGCTTCCTTCGTCAATTCCCCCGGCATCAAATTGACATAACCTGACACCGCTGCGTAACTACTTCCCTGCGAATATTACCGCTCTTAATAACACGGAATGCAATAATATTCGCCATCATGGTTGCCAAAAAAATAAACTCATACTGATTAAATAATCGCCACAACATTTTATTCAGGCGTCATTAACCCGATCTCGATCACACTAAATGAAATTATTACTCATATTTTGAAACTTATTATTGAAAGACAACTACAAGATTTTTAAAAATAGCACGCCGTTGACGAACAGCCTCGTTTAGAAATCGTTCGCGATGGTTCAGGAAATACTGAAAAAAATTATAAGGAATATTTAAGATGAAACTTAAATTAGTTGCAGTGGCAGTCACTTCCATGTTGGCAGCAGGCGTTGTAAACGCAGCTGAGATTTATAACAAAGACGGTAACAAGCTGGATCTGTACGGTAAAGTGACAGGTCTGCACTATTTCTCTGATGACGCAGGCGCAGACGGTGATAAAACCTACATGCGTATCGGCTTCAAGGGTGAAACCCAGGTTAACGACCAGCTGTCCGGTTACGGCCAGTGGGAATACCAGATTCAGGGTAACAAGGACGAAGGCGACAACCAGTCCTGGACCCGTGTGGCCTTCGCAGGTCTGAAGTTCGCTGAAGCCGGTTCATTCGATTACGGTCGTAACTACGGCGTGATTTACGACGTGACCTCCTGGACCGACGTTCTGCCAGAATTCGGCGGTGACACCTACGGTGCCGACAACTTCCTGCAGTCTCGTGCAAACGGCGTGGCAACTTACCGTAACCAGGACTTCTTCGGTCTGGTTGACGGCCTGAACTTTGCCCTGCAGTACCAGGGTAAAAATGGCAGCGTAAGCGGTGAAAACACTAACGGCCGCAGCCTGCTGAACCAGAACGGCGACGGCTACGGCGCGTCTCTGACTTACGATCTGGGTGAAGGCTTCAGCGTCGGTGGTGCAATGTCTTCCTCTCGCCGTACCGCTGACCAGAATGCGGCTGGCGTATACGGTGAAGGCGACCGCGCTGAAGTGTACAGCGGCGGCGTGAAGTACGACGCGAACAACGTTTACCTTGCCGCGCAGTACTCTCAGACCTATAACGCAACCCGTTTCGGCACCTCTAACGGTAACCGCAGCGACATCTACGGCTTTGCAAACAAGGCGCAAAACTTCGAAGTTGTGGCTCAGTATCAATTCGACTTTGGCCTGCGTCCATCCATCGCTTACCTGCAGTCTAAAGGTAAAGACATCGAGAACTTCGGCGACCAGGATCTGGTTAAATACATTGATGTCGGCACCACCTACTATTTTAACAAAAACATGTCCACCTACGTGGATTACAAAATCAACCTGCTGGATGACAACCAGTTCACTCGCCAGGCAGGTATCGGTACCGACAACATCGTTGCGCTGGGTCTGACCTACCAGTTCTAAGATTTGTCAGTACAAAAGCCAGCGTAACACGCTGGCTTTTTTTATCTTCCGCTTTTACCCGACAGACAACTCCCCGCCTGCCGCCCGACGCAGCCAGGTTTGCAGCAGCTTGCCGTCTTCGGTCATCTCTGAATCTGAGCGCACGCAGAGGTAATAATCGCGCCCGTCATCAATCGGTAAGTCAAATATCTTGACCAGCTCGCCGCTCTCAAGATATGGCGCAATCAGCGGCTCACGCATGAGCGCACATCCCAGCCCGGCCTGAACGCCCGCCAGCGTCAACAGCCCGTCTTCAAACAGCGGGCCGCTGCGCCGGAGTGGACGTTTTACCCCCTGCAACAAAAACCATTGCGTCCAGCTAGTACGTTCTTCATCGTGCAGCAGCGGCATTTGCAGCAGCTGTTCAGGCGTATCGATATGTCCATGAACGCGCAAAAACGCGCGGCTGCACACCGGCACCATCTGGCCGGAAATCAGCTTTTCACTCTGATACCCCGCCCACTGCCCGTTACCAAAACGAATCGACATATCCGACGCGTCGCTCAGATAGTTACGGTGGTTGGCATACACCACGTTGATCTCGGTTTGGGGATTGGCGCGCATGAACGCAGGCAAGCGCGGGATAAACCACCCCATACCAAAAAGCGGAATCAGGCTGATGGTGACCTGACGCGTTTGCGCCTGCTCCGCCAGGTGCTCCGTCGCCTGGCGCAACACGTTAAAGGCCGCACGGATCGAGCGGTAATATTCCCGCCCGTGCTGGCTCAGCACCAGCCTGCGTCCCTGACGTTCCGTGAGCGGCATTTGCAGGTATCCTTCGAGCACCTTGAGCTGATGGCTGACGGCCGACGGAGAGATATCCAGCTCCTGCGCGGCCAGCGTGACGCTCCCCAGCCTGGCGATGGCCTCGAATGCACGTACGGCCCGAAGCGGCGGATCGTTTGCCAGGCGGCTCTCTGCAAACACCGTCAGGCTCGTCAATTGTTCTGTTTTATTCATATGTTGATTTCTTTAGGCTTTTCACCCAAAAGCAGGCATTAACTATTTTCATATAAATCATAAACATAAAACAATATTTATTTATCATAAGAAATAATAGATGCGTATTTTACAATTTAATTCATTTATTGGATGGTAGCCGCAGAACGAGCACTTTGCGGGTACAGACGTTGGATACACTCATACAACAACTGATCAACGGTGTGATGCTAGGAAGCATCTACGCGCTGATCGCGCTGGGCTATACCATGGTGTATGGCATTTTGCGCATTATTAACTTTGCCCACGGCGATATTCTGATGGTCGGCGCGCTCACCACGCTCTCCGCCATTAACGCCCTGAATAGCACCTTCCCGCATATGCCGCTGCTGTTGCAGCTCGGCGTTGCCCTGATGATTGCCATGGCCGTTTGCGCCCTGCTGGCCATGGCCGTGGAGCGCTTTGCCTACCGTCGACTGCGCAACGCTCCGCGCCTGGCGCCAATGATCTCGGGTATCGGCGTCTCCGTCCTGCTGCAAACCGTGGCGATGATTATCTGGACGCGCAACCCGCTGATGTTTCCGCAGATCCTGCCCATGGATCCGATTACCGTGACGTCAGGAAGTGAAATGCACCCGCCCGCCATCGTGACCGTTACCGGTATTGTCACCGTGGCGCTGGCGCTGGCGGTGATGACCGGGCTGTGGCTGCTGGTGGAATACACCCGCCTGGGGCGCGGCATGCGCGCCGTGGCGGAAAACCCGCGCGTGGCCACGCTGATGGGGGTTAACCCAAACGCCATTATCACCCTGACGTTTGCGATTGGCGGGGCGTTTGCCGCGCTGGCAGGCGTAATGATGGCCAGCAACTACGGTAACGCCAGCTTCTCGATGGGCTTTTTACCCGGGATCAAGGCCTTTACCGCCGCCGTGCTGGGGGGCATTGGCAACATTCGGGGTGCCATGATTGGCGGCATCCTGCTCGGCATTATCGAAGCGCTGGGCGCAGGCTACCTGGGTGAACTGACCCACGGTGTATTTGGCAGCAACTATCAGGATGTCTTTGCCTTTATGGTGCTGATCCTGGTGCTGGTCTTCCGTCCGGCTGGCCTGCTGGGCGAGCGCGTAGCGCACAGGGCGTAAGGAATACCATGACAACACTTCAAATTCAGGCCCCGGCGACGACGCGCAAATTCTGGTCAGGCATGAGCCTGTTCTGCCTCGCGCTGCTGATTGCACCCGTGGTGGCCACGCAGCTCGGCGGCAACTACTGGGTGCGCGTTATCGACTTCGCCCTGCTCTACATCATGCTGGCGCTCGGGCTCAATATTGTGGTCGGCTATACCGGCCTGCTGGACATGGGCTTTATCGCCTTTTACGCCGTCGGCGCCTACCTCGCGGCACTGATGGCCTCCCCACACCTGCTGGAGGTGTTTCCGATCCTCGGCGTCTGGTTCCCGGACGGGCTGCACACCTCGTATCTGCTCATTATTCCGCTGGCGGCCCTCGTGGCGGCAGTCTGCGGGATTTTACTCGGTGCGCCAACGCTGAAGCTGCGCGGGGACTACCTGGCGATAGTGACCCTCGGCTTTGGCGAAATTATCCGCATCCTGATGCGCAACCTCGACCGTCCGGTAAACATCACCAACGGCGCAAAGGGCATTACCGGGGTAGATACGCTGAACCTGTTCGGCCTGAAGTTTAGCGGCGTCTATCACTGGTTTGGTTTCAAAGTGCCCGCCCTGTGGCTGTGGTACTACCTGCTGATGCTGATGATTGTAGCGATTATTTTTGTCTGCCTGCGCCTGCAGCATTCCCGTATTGGCCGCGCCTGGCACGCCATCCGCGAGGATGAAGATGTGGCCCGCGCGATGGGCATCAACGTGCGTAACTATAAGCTGCTCGCCTTTGCGATGGGCGCCTCCTTTGGCGGCATAGCAGGTGCGCTTTTCGGCGCGTTTCAGGGCTTTGTCTCTCCGGAATCCTTCACCTTACAGGAATCGATTGCCGTACTGGCGATGGTGGTGCTGGGCGGTATGGGGCACATACCGGGCGTGATCCTGGGCGCGGTACTGCTTACCGCCCTGCCGGAACTGCTGCGCAGCCAGGCAGCGCCGGTTCAGCAGGCGCTGTTCGGTACGGTACTGATTGACCCGGAAGTGCTGCGCCAGCTGTTTTACGGTCTGGCACTGGTGCTGGTCATGCTGGTGCGCCCGTCAGGCCTCTGGCCGGTACGCCACAAGGGGGTGAAGGCATGAGCCTGTTAACCGTACGCAACATGTCAAAACGCTTCGGCGGGCTGACTGCCGTAGATGACGTTTCGATTACCGTGAACAGAGGGGAAATCTACGGGCTGATTGGCCCCAACGGCGCGGGAAAAACCACCTGCTTTAACCTGATCACCGGGCTTTATCCGGCGGACAGCGGTGAGTTTTCGATTGCCGATAAGCCCTACTTCCCAAAGCACATAGAGAAAGTCACCGCCGCCGGGATTGCCCGCACCTTCCAGAACGTGCGCCTCTTCAACGAGATGTCGGTGCTGGAAAACGTGATGGTGGGCCGCCACGTGCGCACCCGTAACGGCCTGTGGGCCGCGCTGAGCCGCCATAAACGCGCCCGCGACGAAGAGAAGCAGACCCGCGAGCTGGCCTGGCACTGGCTGGACTATACCGGCATTGCGCAGTTCGCCCACTATCGCGCCTGCGATCTGGCCTATGGTCATCAGCGTCGCCTTGAAATCGCCCGCGCGCTGGCGACGGATCCGCTGCTGCTGGCGCTGGACGAGCCCGCCGCCGGAATGAACGCGGCGGAAAAAGTGGCGCTCGGCGAGCTGCTCATCCGCATCCGCGATGACGGCAAAACCCTGCTGATGATTGAACATGACGTCAAGCTGGTGATGGGCATCTGCGATCGCCTGACGGTGCTTGATTACGGTAAAACGCTCGCCAGCGGTACGCCGGAAAGCGTGCGGCGCGATCCGGCAGTGATCGCCGCCTGGCTTGGAGGTAACGCCCATGACTGAATTACTGAAGGTAGAACGCCTGGACGTGCATTACGGCGGCATTCAGGCCGTACGCGATGTCTCCTTTACCTTGCACGAGGGCGAACAGGCTACGCTGATCGGCGCTAACGGCGCGGGGAAAAGCTCCACCGTGCGCGCCATTACCGGGCTGGAAAGCTTTAGCGGCAGTATTGAATTCAGCGGTAAGCCGGTCCGTAAACAGAGCCCGGAGACCCTGCTTCGCGACGGACTGGTCATGGTCCCGGAGGGCCGCGGGATCTTCTCCCGCATGACGGTACTGGAAAACCTGCAGATGGGCGCCTGGCTAAGACGTGACACTGTCACCATTAAGCGCGAGATGAACGAGATTTTCGAACGCTTCCCGCGTCTGGGCGAGCGCCAGCATCAGCTTGCCGGGCTGTTGTCCGGCGGCGAGCAACAGCTGCTGGCCCTTAACCGCGCCCTCCTCAGCCGCCCGCGCCTGCTGATCCTCGACGAGCCGTCGATGGGCCTTGCCCCGAAGATGGTCGAGAACATATTTGCCGTTATTGCCGGGCTGCGCGAGCGCGGCGTCGCCCTGCTGCTGATCGAACAAAACGCCCGGCTCGCGCTGGAAGTGACCGACAGCGCGTGGGTGATGGACAGCGGCAGCATTGTTCATCATGGCGAATCGACAGCGCTGCTTAACGACGAACAGATTGCACACATTTATTTGGGCGAAATACCCGTTTAACCACACCAGCCAACATCAGGGAAATACAATGAAAACAGTAAAAATCAGCGCGCTCAGCGCCGCTATTCTGCTCGGCGGTCTTGCCTCAACGTCCTCGTGGGCCGCCGACGGTGAAACCGTGGTTATCGGTCTGGCAGGCCCGCTCACCGGCCCGTCCGCCCGTATCGGGAAAGATCTGGAGAACGGCGCGCAGCTGGCCATTGACGACATTAACAAGCAGCATCCGACCATCGGCGGCAAAGCGGTCACCTTCAAACTGCAGTCCGAAGACGATCAGTCTGACCCGCGCACTGCCGTAGCCGTCGCGCAGCGTCTGGTGGACAGCGATGTGGCGGGCGTGGTCGGCCACTGGAACACCGGCACCAGCATTCCAGCGGCCCGCGTTTATCACGATGCAGGCATCGCCCAGGTGGCACCGGTCGCGACCGGTCACGCCTATACGCAACAAGGTTTTGATACCAGCTTCCGCGTGATGGGACACGACGATGACGGCGGCCAGCTCGCCGGTCAGTACGCGGTTAACACCCTGAAAGCCAAACGCATTGCGGTGATCGACGACCGTACCGCCTTTGGTCAGGGGCTTGCAGACCAGTTTATTAAATCGCTGGAAGCCCAGGGCGTGAAAATTGTCGACCGTCAGTACGTGGATGACAAAACGGTCGATTTCAGCGCCGTGCTGACCGCCATCCGCAGTAAAAACGCCGATCTGATCTTCTTCGGCGGCGTCGACAGCCAGGCCGCACCGCTGGCTCGCCGCATTAAACAGCTGGGCATGAATGCCACGCTGATGGGCGCAGGCGGATTCGTCAGCCAGACGTTCCTGAAGCTGGCGCAGAAAGAAGGCGAAGGCGTTGTGGCGCTGGAGCCGGGCCTGCCCGTTGACCAGATGCCGGGTGGAAAGGCATTCGAACAGGCCTACCAGGCCCGCTACCACACCCATATCGAACTGCACGCCCCGTTCGCCTATGACGCCACCCGCGTGCTGGTTGCGGCGATGGAACAAGCAGACTCCGTTGAGCCATCAGACTATCTGCCCGCCCTGCGCGCCATCAGCTATTCCGGCGTTACCGGACAGATCGCGTTTGATAAAGAGGGCAACCTGAAATCGCCGTCGTTCACGGTCTATAAGGTTGTCGACGGCAAATGGCAGCCGCAGACCGTGCTGGGCGGCGCAAAAGCGAAGTAACGCAGTGAGGCAATGTGATGAGTGATAATAATGAGCTGGGCATTCTCGCCCGCCGCAAAATTGAAGCTGAAATTATTAAGCCAATTTATGAAATCCTGGTGCGCGAGATAGGGAAAGCCCGCGCCCAGGCGGTGATTGGCGAGGCCATTGAGCAGGCCGCGATTGACGCTGGTAAAGGGTTTGCCAGCAAAGAACCCAACGGCGCGAACATCAAGAGCTTTATCGCCCTGCAGTATCTGTGGGAGAAAGATAACGCCCTGGACGTGAAGGTGATCGACGCTGACGACCAGCAGTACAACTACAACGTGACCCGCTGTCGCTACGCGGAGATGTACCACGAGATGGGGCTGGGCGAGATTGGTCACCTGCTCTCCTGCGCGCGCGATGAAAAATTCATCGTTGGCTATGCGCCGGACGTAGAGCTAACCCGCACCACGACCATTATGCAGGGCGGTGCGTGCTGTGATTTCCGCTACCGCAGCGGTAAGGACAAGTCATGATCCGCGTCAACGCCGAACGGCTGTGGTCAACGCTTGAGATGATGGCGCAGATCGGCGGCACGCCCGCCGGTGGCGTCACCCGTCTGGCACTGAGCGAGGAAGATCGTATTGCGCGTAACCTGCTGCGCGACTGGGCGCTGGACGCCGGTTTTACCTGCGACGTCGACAGCATGGGCAATATGTTCATCCGCCGCGCGGGGAAAAACCCGCAGCTTGCGCCGGTCCTGACCGGTTCGCACGTGGATACCCAGCCGCTGGGAGGGAACTACGACGGGGTTTACGGCGTGCTGGCCGGGCTGGAGCTGCTGCGCACCCTCAATGACCATCACCTTGAGACGGAGCGTGACATCGTGCTGGTCAACTGGACCAACGAAGAAGGCGCGCGCTTTGCGCCAGCCATGCTCGCTTCAGGGGTCTGGACGGGGCAATTTAGCGAAGCGTACGCCCATGCCCGCGCGGATAGCGACGGTATCAGCGTGGGTGAAGCGCTGGAAAGCATCGGCTACCGGGGTGAAGCCCCTGCCCGTGCGTTTCCGGTTCACGCCTGCTACGAGCTGCACATCGAACAGGGCCCGATTCTGGAAGACGAAGCCCTGGATATCGGGTTAGTCCGCGCGGCAATGGGCCAGCGCTGGTTTACCCTGACGCTGGACGGGTTTGCCGCCCACGCGGGCACCACGCCGATGCACAGCCGACGCGATGCGCTGACCGCGTTCTCGGAGCTGGCGCTGAAGGTGGAGGAGATTGGCTATCGGCACGCGCCGGACGGACGTGCGACCATCGGTATGGCGCAGGTTACGCCAAACTCGCGCAACGTCGTGCCGTCTCGGGTGGTCTGCAGCGTGGAGTTTCGCCATCCGGCGCTGACGGCATTGGAAGCCATGGAGGCGGCGCTGCATAAGGTGGCTGAAAGCCTGAGCCTGCGCG
This sequence comes from Enterobacter cloacae complex sp. P2B, assembly GCF_014895985.1. Lineage (NCBI taxonomy): Bacteria > Pseudomonadati > Pseudomonadota > Gammaproteobacteria > Enterobacterales > Enterobacteriaceae > Enterobacter > Enterobacter cloacae complex sp. P2B. Next base: position 196,161 of record NZ_JADBQQ010000011.1, read on the forward strand.
GCGTGGCGGCTGTCGTTGAGCGCATTTTTGACTACGCGCCCATCGCGTTTGATGCCGAATGTCTGGCCCGCACGGAGAAGGCCGTGGCGGAACTGGGCTACTCGGCGAAACCGATGGTCTCCGGCGCGGGACACGACACCTGCTATGTGAGTAAAATTGCCCCTGCCAGCATGATTTTTATCCCCTGCGTGAAGGGCATCAGCCATAACGAAGCGGAAAGGATCCTGCCAGAGTGGTCGGAGAAAGGGGCGAACGTGCTGTTGCACAGCGTCCTGTCCGCGGCCCAGGAAAAATAAACCGGGTGGCGCGGCTCGGACAACCGCGCCCGTAGGCCCGGTAAGCGCAGCGCCACCGGGCGTGTTTTACGGCTTCGGCACCTTCGCCAGGCTGAACCAGATCCCCACAGCCAGCAAAAGCAGCATTCCGCCCGCACTCCCCAGCGCCACGCTGTGGGAGGTAATAAACGCACTTTTCGCCGCCTCAATCACCGGCTCCGCGAGGGACGGCGTCAGCTCCTGCGCCACCTTCATCGCTTCACCAATGGATGACGAGGCTTTATCGACGAGCGAGGAATTCAGCCCCTGCGGCAGGTCAATGGACGCCGAGAAGCTGCGGGTCAACAGCAGACCAAAAATAGCGATCCCCAGCCCGGCGCCCAGTTCATAGGACATGGTTTCAATCGCCCCTGCGGCAGCGGCTTTCTCCTTCGGCGCGGCAGCCATAATGGCGGAGGTCGAGGCCAGCAGCGCGCTGGCGGCACTGAAGCCGAGCAGCACCATCAGCCCCCACGCCTGCCACTGCTGCGTACTGAAGTCGAGCATCGACAGGCCGATGAAGCTGACGGCGCTGAGCCCCATGCCGCCAGCCGCGACGATGCGTAGCCCTAATCGCCCAACCAGCACGCCCGCGATCGGCCCGCTGAACCCGCTGGCGACCATCAGAGGCAGCATAAACATACCCGCTTCAAACGGCGTAAAGCCGTGGACAAACTGTAGCTCCTGCGCCATCAGCAGCTCAAACCCGACCAGGGCAATCATGGCGGTCATCGCCATTACCACGCCGCTCAGAATGATGCGATGGCAGAACAGGCGCATATCGATCATCGGCACGCGGGCGCGCAGCTGAATACGCACGAAGATAAACAGCAGCACCGAGCCGGTCACCAGCGCGGAGGCAACCAGCCACGGCGACAGGACGCCTTTGAGCGCGGTTTTGGCACTGTAGACCAGCAGCAAAATCGCCACAATCAGCATGATGGCATGACTGATATTCAGCGGCTGCTCCGGTCGGCCCTGCTGACGGGGCACAAAACGCGCGGCCAGCGACACCACTACCAGCACAATCGGCACGTTGATTAAAAACACCGATCCCCAGTAAAAATGCTCGAGCAGCATACCGCCAATCAGCGGACCAAACGCCGCCCCGCCGGAACCCACTGCCGCCCAGACGCCGAGCGCGATGTTGCGATCTTTCGCGTCGGTAAACAGCGTGCGGATCCCCGCAAGCGTAGCCGGAATGATCATTGCCGCACCGATCGCCAGCGAGGCGCGCGCCGCTATCAGCCACCCTGCCGACGGTGCAAACGCGGCCGCCAGGGACGACAGGCCAAACAGCGTGCTGCCGATCATCAGCAAGCGTTTAAAGCCAATGCGGTCACCCAGGGCACCCATCGGCAGCACCATCCCCGCCATCACCAGCGAGTAAATATCAATGATCCACAACAATTCGTTTCCGCTGGCACCCAGCGTCATGCTCAATGTCGGCGCCGCCACGTGCAGCACCGTCGCGTCAATCGCCACCGGGATGTACACCAGCACGATAATTACTAACGCTAACCACTGACGAAACATAAATTTCCTTTTCATTTTAAACATGGACACATGTCCAGAATCCGATCCTACGTAAAGTTGAACAACTGTCCAGCTTTTTGTTACACTCGTTTCGGTCTTATTGAGAGTTGAGAAAAAATGCGCTATTTGAGCAAGGAAGAGCGGCGGGAAGCGATCTTACAGGCTGCGATGCGCGTGGCGCTGGCCGAGGGGCTGGCAGCCATGACGGTACGGCGCATTGCCGCAGAAGCGGGCGTCGCGACCGGGCAGGTCCACCACCACTTTGCCTCCGGCGGTGAGTTAAAATCGCTGGCGTTTGTGCGCGTGATCCGCGAGCTGCTGGATGCCGACGTGGTGGGTGAAAACGCCGGCTGGCGGGAACGGTTGCACAGCATGCTCGGCAGTGACGACGGTGGGCTTGAACCTTACATTCGCCTTTGGCGGGAAGCCCAAATTCTTGCCAGCCGTGATCCCGAGATCAAAGCGGCTTATGTCCTCACCATGGAGATGTGGCATCAGGAAACCGTGGCGATTATCCGCGCCGGGGCTGATGCCCACGCGTTCACGCTTACCGATCGGGCGGAAAATATCGCCTGGCGTTTAATAGGGCTGGTTTGTGGCCTGGATGGGATCACCGTATTAAATATGCCTGAAATGGACGATGCGGCATTTAATAAACATCTCGACAAACTTATCACGCTGGAATTGTTTTAATACTCCTTCCGGAGTATAAATTACGCAAAATGTTACAATTAGTAACACATTAAGCGAGCCCTTATTTTCATTCTAATCTCGGGGGTTCGCTTTTTTATCTATCCTTTCAGATGTATCCCAAAGCATCCCAAAAAACCAATAACACTTCTTTAATCATCTTTTTGTTTTTACTTCATTTTTCTCTCAAACATGGTAAGCAAGAGGGCGATATGTCGCAACAAAGTGATAAAAGTAATCCCCATCTGTTGAGTAACTGGAAACCTGAAAACGCGCAATTTTGGGAGAATAAAGGAAAACATATTGCACGAAGAAACCTATGGATTTCTGTAGCTTGCCTGCTATTAGCGTTTTGCGTGTGGATGTTATTTAGCGCCGTTGCGGTCAATCTGAATAAAGTCGGATTTAATTTCACCACCGATCAGCTTTTTATGCTAACGGCATTACCTTCACTCTCTGGCGCGATATTGCGCGTCCCCTACTCGTTTATGGTGCCAATATTTGGCGGACGCTACTGGACGGTATTGAGCACCGTTATCCTGATTATCCCCTGCGTCTGGCTGGGGATAGCCATTCAGAACACCGCGACACCTTACTGGGTCTTTATCGTGATTGCCCTGCTCTGCGGTTTTGCCGGGGCCAACTTTGCCTCCAGCATGGGTAACATCAGCTTCTTCTTCCCAAAGGCCAGACAGGGCAGCGCGCTGGGCATCAACGGCGGGCTGGGAAATCTGGGCGTCAGCGTGATGCAGCTGTTTGCTCCGCTGGTGATTTTCCTGCCAATGTTTACCTTCCTCGGCGTGCACGGCGTACCGCAGGAAGACGGCTCAACGATGTGGCTGGCCAATGCGGCCTGGGTCTGGGCGCCGCTGCTGCTGCTGGCAACCCTTGCGGCGTTTTTTGGCATGAACGATATCGCCAGCTCTAAAGCCTCTATCGCCAGCCAGCTGCCGGTACTGAAGCGCTTTCACCTCTGGCTGCTGAGCCTGCTCTATCTGGCGACCTTCGGCTCGTTTATCGGCTTCTCGGCGGGCTTTGCCATGCTGTCGAAAACCCAGTTTCCGGACGTGAACATCCTGCACCTCGCTTTCTTTGGCCCCCTGATCGGCGCGCTGGCGCGTTCGGCGGGCGGGATGGTCTCTGACAGGCTGGGCGGCGTGCGCGTCACGCTGATTAACTTCGTCTTTATGGCTATCTTCAGCGCCCTGATCTTCCTGACGCTCCCCGGCTCTGGCTCCGGCAGCTTTATCGCCTTCTACCTGGTCTTTATGGGCCTGTTCCTCACCGCCGGGCTGGGCAGCGGTTCGACCTTCCAGATGATCGCGATTATCTTTCGCCAAATCACCCTCGACCGCGTCAAGAAGCAGGGCGGCACGGACGAGCAGGCGCAGCATGAAGCGGTGACGGAGACCGCCGCCGCGCTGGGCTTTATCTCCGCCATCGGTGCCGTTGGCGGGTTCTTTATCCCTAAGGCGTTCGGCACATCGCTGGCAATGACCGGTTCGCCGGTTGGGGCCATGAAAGTCTTCCTCGTGTTTTACATCGTCTGCGTGTTGGTCACCTGGCTGGTGTATGGCCGTAAATCCTCAAAAAAATAAAAACTACATCTTCGCCGGAGCGTGATGCATCGCACTCCGGCCATGCTATCGAAGCAGGAGAAATGTCATGAGCAAACTGCTGGACCGTTTCCGTTACTTCAAAACAAAAGGCGACAGTTTCGCCGATGGGCACGGGCAGGTGTATCACACCAACCGCGACTGGGAGGACAGCTACCGCCAGCGCTGGCAGTTCGACAAGATTGTGCGATCCACCCACGGGGTAAACTGTACCGGCTCCTGTAGCTGGAAGATTTATGTCAAAAACGGCCTGGTGACCTGGGAAACCCAGCAGACCGACTACCCCCGCACCCGCCCTGACCTGCCCAATCACGAGCCGCGCGGCTGCCCGCGAGGCGCAAGCTACTCCTGGTACCTCTACAGCGCCAACCGCCTTAAGTACCCGCTGGTGCGCCGCAGGCTGATTGAACTTTGGCGCGAGGCGCTGGCGCAGCATACCGATCCGGTTCTGGCCTGGGATGCCATCCAGAACGATCCGCAAAAGGCGCAAAGCTACAGGAAGGCGCGGGGTAAAGGCGGGTTTATCCGCTCAAACTGGAAAGAGCTGAACCAGCTGATCGCCGCCGCTAACGTCTGGACCATCAAAAACTACGGCCCGGACCGCGTGGCCGGTTTTTCGCCTATTCCGGCGATGTCGATGGTCTCCTACGCCGCCGGAACGCGCTATCTTTCCCTGCTGGGCGGCACCTGCCTGAGCTTCTACGACTGGTACTGCGACCTGCCGCCGGCGTCGCCGATGACCTGGGGCGAGCAGACCGACGTGCCGGAGTCCGCCGACTGGTACAACTCCAGCTATATCATTGCCTGGGGCTCGAACGTGCCGCAGACACGTACTCCGGACGCCCACTTCTTTACCGAGGTGCGCTACAAAGGCACTAAGACCGTTGCGATTACGCCGGACTTCTCGGAGGTCGCCAAGCTCAGCGACCAGTGGCTGGCCCCCAAACAGGGCACCGACAGCGCCCTCGCCATGGCGATGGGCCACGTCATCCTCAAAGAGTTCCACCTCGATAACCCGAGCGATTACTTCCTTAACTACTGCCGCCGCTACACCGACATGCCGATGCTCGTGCTGCTGGACGAGCAGGTTGACGGTCGCGTGGTGCCTGGGCGTATGCTGCGCGCCTCGGACCTTGTCGACGGGCTGGGGGAAGCCAATAACGCGGAGTGGAAGACCGTCGCCTTCGATATTGCCGGTAACCTGGTGGTGCCAAACGGCTCGATCGGCTTCCGCTGGGGGGAAAAAGGCAAATGGAACCTGGAGCCTCAGGCTGCGGGCCATGAAACAGAACTCACACTCTCCCTGCTGATTACCCACGACAGCGTGGCGGACGTCGCGTTCCCCTACTTTGGCGGCAACGAAAACCCGCATTTTCGCAGCGTGAAGCAAGAGCCGGTGCTGACGCGCCGCGTGCCGAGCAAAACCCTGACGCTCGCCGACGGCAGCCAGAAACGCGTGGTCAGCGTTTACGATCTGGTGCTGGCGAACTACGGTCTCGATCGCGGCCTGGAAGACAGTAACGCCGCAGACAGCTATGACCAGATCAAAGCCTACACGCCCGCCTGGGGCGAGCAGATCACTGGCGTACCCGCGTACCTGATCGAAAAAATTGCCCGCGAGTTCGCCGACACGGCGCACAAAACGCACGGTCGCTCGATGATCATTCTGGGTGCAGGGGTGAACCACTGGTACCACATGGACATGAACTACCGCGGGATGATCAATATGCTGGTCTTCTGCGGCTGCGTCGGGCAGAGCGGCGGCGGCTGGTCCCACTATGTCGGTCAGGAGAAGCTGCGCCCGCAAACCGGCTGGCTGCCGCTGGCCTTCGCGCTGGACTGGAACCGCCCGCCGCGCCAGATGAACAGCACCTCGTTCTTCTACAACCACGCCAGCCAGTGGCGCTACGAGAAGCTCACCGCGCAGGAGCTGCTCTCCCCGCTGGCGGACGCGTCGAAGTTCACCGGACATCTGATCGACTTTAACGTTCGCGCCGAGCGCATGGGCTGGCTGCCGTCGGCCCCGCAACTCAACCTCAACCCGCTGCATGTCAAGGCGCGTGCGGACGCGGCGGGCATGACGCCGCAGGAGTACACCGTTCAGGCGTTGAAATCGGGCGATATCCGCTTCGCCTGCGAACAGCCGGACAACGGCAAGAACCACCCGCGCAACCTGTTCGTCTGGCGCTCTAACCTGCTCGGCTCGTCCGGGAAAGGCCACGAGTACATGCTGAAATACCTGCTCGGCACCGAGAGCGGCATTCAGGGTGAAGATTTAGGCTCAACGGATGACGTGAAGCCTGAAGAGGTGGAGTGGCAAACCGCCGCCATCGAGGGCAAACTCGACCTGCTGGTGACGCTCGATTTCCGCATGTCCAGCACCTGCCTGTTCTCCGATATCGTCCTGCCGACCGCCACCTGGTATGAAAAGGACGACATGAATACCTCGGACATGCACCCGTTTATTCATCCGCTTTCCGCCGCCGTTGACCCGGCGTGGGAATCGCGCAGCGACTGGGAGATCTACAAAGGCATCGCCAAAGACTTCTCCGAGGTGTGCGTTGGCCATCTGGGCACAGAAACCGACGTGGTGCTCCAGCCGCTGCAGCATGACTCCCCGGCGGAGCTGTCGCAGCCGTTTGATATTCAGGACTGGCGCAAAGGGGAATGTGACCTGATCCCCGGTAAAACGGCACCGAACATCGCGGTGGTCGAGCGTAACTACCCGGAAACTTACGAACGCTTCACCGCCCTCGGCCCGCTGATGGACAAGCTCGGCAACGGCGGGAAAGGCATTTCGTGGAACACGCAGAACGAGGTCGATTTCCTCGGCAAGCTGAACTACGTCAAGCTCGACGGCCCGGCGAAAGGCCGCCCGCGCATTGAAACCGCCATTGACGCCTCGGAGGTGATCCTCGCCCTCGCCCCGGAAACCAACGGACAGGTGGCGGTGAAGGCCTGGGAAGCGCTCGGGGAACTGACCGGGCGCGACCACACCCATTTGGCGCTGAACAAAGAAGACGAGAAAATCCGCTTCCGCGACATTCAGGCGCAGCCGCGCAAAATTATCTCCAGCCCGACGTGGTCCGGCCTTGAGAGCGAGCACGTCTCCTATAACGCGGGCTATACCAACGTCCACGAGCTGATCCCGTGGCGCACCCTTTCGGGCCGCCAGCAGCTGTATCAGGATCATCCGTGGATGCGCGCCTTCGGGGAGAGCCTGGTGGCCTATCGCCCACCGATTGATACCCGCAGCGTGACCCACATGCGCGAGATCCCGCCGAACGGCTTCCCGGAAAAAGCGCTGAACTTCCTGACGCCGCACCAGAAATGGGGCATCCACTCCACCTACAGCGAAAACCTGCTGATGCAGACCCTGTCGCGCGGTGGGCCCATCGTCTGGATCAGCGAAACCGACGCGCGCGAGCTGGGCATAGAGGACAACGACTGGATCGAAGCCTTCAACGCCAACGGCGCCCTCACCGCCCGCGCGGTGGTCAGCCAGCGCGTGCCGCCGGGCATGACCATGATGTACCACGCCCAGGAGCGCATCCTGAACATTCCGGGGTCAGAAGTGACCGCACGGCGCGGCGGGATCCACAACTCGGTCACCCGCGTCTGCCCAAAACCGACACACATGATCGGCGGCTATGCCCAGCTGGCGTACAGCTTCAACTATTACGGCACCGTCGGCTCGAACCGCGACGAGTTCATCATGATCCGCAAAATGAAAAACATTAACTGGCTGGATGGCGAAGGTCGGGATCAGGTACAGGAGGCGAAAAAATGAAAATACGCTCACAGGTTGGCATGGTTCTGAATCTCGATAAATGCATCGGCTGCCACACCTGCTCGGTCACCTGCAAGAACGTCTGGACCGGGCGCGAAGGGATGGAGTATGCGTGGTTTAACAATGTGGAGACCAAACCGGGAATTGGCTACCCGAAAAACTGGGAAGATCAGGAGGAGTGGCAAGGCGGCTGGATCCGCGGCATACATGGCAAGCTGACGCCGCGCCTCGGCGGCAAAATGGGCGTGCTGTCGAAGATTTTCGCCAACCCCGTCCTGCCACAGATTGACGATTATTACGAACCCTTCACCTTTGACTATCAGGATCTGCACCGCGCGCCGGAGGGGGATCACCTCCCTACCGCGCGCCCCCGCTCGCTGATCGACGGTAAGCGGATGGACAAAATCGTCTGGGGCCCCAACTGGGAAGAGCTGCTGGGGGGCGAGTTTGAAAAACGCGCCCGCGACCGCAACTTCCAGAAGATCCAGAAGGAGATGTACGGCCAGTTTGAAAACACCTTCATGATGTATCTGCCGCGCCTGTGCGAGCACTGCCTGAACCCGAGCTGCGTGGCCACCTGCCCGAGCGGCGCGATTTACAAGCGCGAAGAGGACGGCATTGTGCTGATCGACCAGGATAAATGTCGCGGCTGGCGCCTGTGCATCAGCGGCTGCCCGTACAAGAAAATCTACTTCAACTGGAAAAGCGGCAAGTCAGAAAAATGCATTTTCTGCTACCCGCGCATTGAGTCCGGCCAGCCGACTGTCTGCTCGGAAACCTGCGTCGGGCGCATCCGTTATCTCGGCGTGCTGCTGTACGACGCGGACCGTATTGAAGAGGCCGCCAGCACCGAGCATGAAACCGATCTCTACGAGCGCCAGTGCGACGTGTTCCTTAACCCGAACGATCCGGCGGTGATTGAGGAAGCGCTGAAACAGGGCATTCCACAGAACGTGATTGATGCCGCCCAGCGTTCGCCGGTCTACAAGATGGCGATGGACTGGAAGCTGGCCCTGCCGCTTCATCCGGAATACCGCACCCTGCCGATGGTCTGGTACGTGCCGCCGCTGTCGCCGATTCAGTCCTACGCGGATGCGGGCGGCCTGCCGCAGAGTGACGGCGTCCTGCCTGCCGTGGAAAGCCTGCGCATTCCAGTGCAGTACCTGGCAAACATGCTCAGCGCGGGCGATACAGGCCCGGTGCTGCGCGCCCTGAAGCGCATGATGGCGATGCGTCACTATAAACGCTCCCAGACCGTGGAAGGCGTGACCGATACCCGCGCCATTGAGGAAGTGGGCCTGACCGAAGCGCAGGTTGAGGAGATGTACCGCTATCTCGCCATCGCTAACTACGAAGACCGCTTCGTGATCCCGACCAGCCACCGCGAAATGGCGCGCGACGCCTTCCCGGAGAAAAACGGCTGCGGCTTCACCTTTGGCGACGGCTGCCACGGCTCCGACACCAAATTCAACCTCTTCAACAGCAGCCGCATCGACGCGATTAACATCACCGAGGTGCGCGAACACGGGGAGGGAGAATAATGCAGATCCTTAAAATCATCGCGCTGCTGATTGAGTATCCCGATGAGCTGCTGTGGGAAAACCGCGATGAGGCGCTTTCCCTTGTTGAGCAGGACGCGCCCATGCTGCTGCCGTTTGCGCAGCAGCACCTGAGCGCCCCGCTGCTGGATAAGCAGGCCGAATGGTGCGAAGTGTTTGAACGCGGGCGCGCAACGTCCCTGCTGCTGTTCGAGCACGTTCACGCCGAGTCCCGCGATCGCGGTCAGGCGATGGTCGACCTGATGAGCCAGTATGAGAAAGCCGGGCTGGAGCTGGACTGTCGCGAGCTGCCCGACTATCTGCCGCTCTACCTGGAATACCTCAGCCTCGTCACCGACGACGAGGCGCGTGAAGGATTGCAAAATGTCGCGCCGATCCTGGCGCTGATTGGTGGTCGCCTCAAGCAGCGCGGCGAGGCGCATTACCAGCTGTTTGACGCCCTGCTGACGATGGCCGGTACACGGCTTTCCAGCGACAGCGTGGCGAAGCAGGTGTCCGGTGAAAAACGGGATGATACCCGTCAGGCACTGGACGCCGTGTGGGAAGAGGAACAGGTGAAGTTTATCGAAGACAACGCCACATCGTGCGACAGTTCGCCGATGCAGCAATATCAACGACGCTTTAGCCAGGACGTCGCGCCGCAGTACGTGGACGTCAGCGCCGGAGGCCCAAAATGACGCATTACCTGAACGTGTTTTTCTATGATATTTACCCGTATATCTGTGCTACCGTTTTTTTCCTCGGCAGCTGGCTGCGCTACGACTACGGGCAATACACCTGGCGGGCCTCATCGAGCCAGATGCTCAGCAAGCGCGGGATGAACTGGGCCTCTAACCTGTTTCATATCGGGATTCTGGGGATCTTCTTCGGGCACCTGTTCGGCATGTTAACCCCGCACTGGATGTACGCCTGGTTTTTACCCGTCGCGGTTAAACAGCAGTTGGCCATGATTGCGGGAGGCATTTGCGGCGTACTGACGCTGATTGGTGGGTCAATGTTGCTGATCCGCCGCCTCTTCAACCAGCGGGTACGCGCCACGTCCACCACGCCGGATATTATCATCATGAGTATCCTGCTGCTTCAGTGCATCCTGGGGCTGTCGACCATTCCTTTCTCCGCGCAATATCCTGACGGAAGCGAGATGATGAAACTGGTCGGCTGGGCGCAGGGGATCGTAACGTTTAAGGGGGGCTCGTCGGAGATGTTGAGCGGCGTCGCGCCGATCTTCCGCGTCCATCTGGTGCTGGGGATGACGATCTTCCTCATCTTCCCGTTCACCCGTCTGGTGCACGTGTGGAGCGCACCGTTTGAGTATTTTACCCGTCGGTATCAGGTGGTGAGATCGCGCCGTTGATTCTGTCGGGTGCGGGTGCGGCTACGCCTTACCCGACCTACGTTCACACTCCCGTAGGCCCGGTAAGGCGTAGCCGCCACCGGGCTATTTCCCTGCCTGCGGATGCGTATCAAACCCCGCCATCACTGCCGTCAGCTCGGCCAGTGTAAAGCCGTGCTTCGGATCATCAACGCCAAGGCCAAACCGCTCCTGCATCAGCTTATACAGCGCCTCCGCATCCGGCAAATGGATCTGCTCCTCCACGTGACCGTTCTGCCAGTGGGTAAAGTTGAAGTTAGTCAGCGTCAGCTTGCCACCGTCCGGCAGGTGGCGACACATCAGCAGATGATGACGAAAATGGGACTGCGGCCAGTGCGCCGACCAGAAGTTCCCCATCACGTAATCGCTGAAATACTGCGTCGTCAGGTCAAAGTGGTACATCGACTGCCAGTGCTCGTGGTGACGGAACTGTAATACCCAGTCGTTACCCTCGCTCAGAAGACGGTAAATGCCGTGCGGGGTTTCCTGTTCCTCGTTGGCGAGCAGGCGAATCGGCGCCGTCAGCGTCTGTCCACCAAACCCCACGTCGGCAATCCAGCGCTCGCCGTTCAGCTCAACCAGCAGCAGGCGGTGCGTGCGCGGCGGCATCTGCGATGGATTTGCCAGTACGACCCGCCCCAGCACGCTGCGCACGTTAAACCCGACTTCACGCAACACGCGCTCGAAAAGGCCGTTTTGCTCAAAGCAATATCCTCCGCGTCGCGCCGTCACCAGCTTGTCGACCAGACATTGATCGTCAAGATGGATTTCGCGCGGCAGGGCGACATCAATATTTTCGAACGGGATCGCACAGTTGTGGTGTAAATGCAGCGCGTGCAGGGTTTCGATATCAACCCGTGTCGGTTGCGCCCACCCAATGCGGGCAAAATAGTCAGTCAGAAAGGGGGACATACATCATTTTCCTTTGATTGTGATGTTCTGTTTATAAACTAATTTTACGCACTCACTTTGATTTACGTGCTTTTTCGTCATACTCATCGTTACAGATGAGGAGATCCTATGAGCCACTTTCGCCCTGTTGAATTACGTCATGCCAGCCGCCTGTTGAACCACGGCCCTACCGTGCTTATCACCAGTCGTGATGAAACCCTGGACAGACGCAACGTGATGGCCGCCGCATGGTCAATGCCCGTTGAGTTTGAACCGCCGCGCATCGCGATTGTGGTGGATAAAAGTACCTGGTCACGTGAGCTGATTGAGCACAGCGGGAAGTTTGGCATAGTCATCCCCGGCGTGGCAGCAGCTAACTGGACATACGCTGTCGGCAGCGTCAGCGGGCGCGACGAGGACAAATTCAACTGCTACGGGATCCCGGTCGTGAACGGCCCTGAGCTCGGGCTGCCGGTGATTGAAGAAAAATGTCTGGCGTGGATGGAGTGCCGATTACTTCCCGTCACCTCTGCGGCAGAGAAATACGACACGCTGTTTGGAGAAGTGGTTTCAGCGGCAGCCGATGAGCGGGCGTTTATCGCCGGGCGCTGGCAGTTTGACGAGGATAAGTTGAATACGCTGCATCATCTAGGGGCTGGGACATTTGTGGCGAGCGGGAAGATGGTGAAGGCGCTGGATTGAGATAACCTTCCTCTATGGGCTGAGGCATGCCCAGTAATTTTAAGCAGAAGCAATAAAGTTGCTTTCATGATGGCTGTAGGCTTTCAGCGACGCCCTGGTCCGGCTGTAAATCGCCGAAGCGTTTCCGTAAGGCCGGGGCGAGGCGCAGGGATGCGCCGAGAGGGCGTGGCCTGCAGGGATGCAGGCTCATGCCCGACCCGATAGCCTGAAGGAATAAGCTGAGGGCACCGCGAAGCGGCGATTTACCGCCGGGAGCCCGGGTTGCCAGGGCGGCGGCGATTGAGCCGCCCTGGCACGTTCACAGGTATTGTCGTTACAGAGTAGCAAGGAGCATAAAGTGAACGGAATGACCACGAGTGTAGTATGTTCCCCCTCACCCCAGCCCTCTCCCTCAAGGGAGAGGGGTTGTCCGTGCAGGCATTATTTGTAGGAAACCGACCGTATCACTTCGCACGCCGCGCAATAATCTCATCCGCAACATTCCGCGGTGCCTCCGCAAAATGATGGAACTCCATCGTGTACGTCGCGCGTCCCTGGGACATCGAGCGCAGCGTCGTGGCGTAGCCAAACATCTCGGCCAGCGGCACATCGGCGCGGATAATCTGGCTTCCGTACTGCTCCGCCATTCCCTGCACCATGCCGCGTCGGGAAGAGAGATCGCCCATGATGTTCCCGGCGTACTCTTCCGGGGTTTCCACTTCCACGTGCATGATCGGCTCAAGGATCACCGGATCCGCCCTGCGAGCGCCCTCCTTGAAGCCGAGGATCGCCGCCATGCGGAACGCCATCTCCGAGGAGTCGACGTCGTGATACGAGCCAAACGTCAGCGTCGCCTTAACATCTACGACCGGATAGCCCGCCAGCACGCCGCTGTTCATCGCTTCCCGCAGCCCTTTCTCTACGGACGGGATATACTCGCGCGGTACCACGCCGCCCTTGGTGGCATCTTCAAATACAAAACCACTTCCGGGCTCCAGCGGCTCCAGGCTCAGGACCACATGACCGTACTGCCCTTTCCCGCCGGACTGTCGGACAAATTTCCCTTCAATATCCTTCACCGCCTTGCGCAGGGTTTCCCGGTAGGTTACCTGCGGACGACCAATGTTCGCCTCGACGCCAAACTCACGCTTCATGCGATCGACGATGATCTCGAGGTGTAGCTCACCCATCCCGGAGATAATGTTCTGACCGGACTCCTCGTCAGTGTGCAGGCGGAAAGACGGGTCTTCCGCCGCCAGACGCTGCAGCGCAATGCCCATTTTCTCCTGATCGCCCTTGGTTTTCGGCTCAATCGCCAGCGAGATCACCGGATCCGGGAACTCCATGCGCTCAAGCGTGATCACGGCGTTCGGATCGGTGAGCGTGTCGCCGGTGGTCACGTCTTTTAACCCGACACAGGCCGCGATATCACCCGCGCGCAGTTCGTCCACCTCATGGCGATCGTTGGCATGCATCAGCACGATGCGCCCGATGCGCTCTTTCTTCTCTTTCACCGGGTTATAAACCGCATCGCCTTTGCGCAGCACGCCAGAGTAGACCCGGATAAAGGTCAGCTGCCCGACGTACGGGTCGCTCATCAGCTTGAACGCCAGCGCCGAGAACGGCTCATCATCACTCGGATGACGCTCCGCGTGCTGCCCTTTTTCATCAACGCCGTCAATGGCCGGCACGTCCAGCGGGGACGGCATCAGCTCAATCACCGCATCCAGCATGCGCTGCACACCTTTGTTTTTAAAGGCGCTGCCGCACAGCATCGGCTGGATTTCGCCCGAGATGGTGCGAATGCGCAGCCCCTGGATAATTTCCGCCTCCGTCAGGTCGCCCGTTTCCAGGTATTTGTCCATCAGTTCATCGCTGGCTTCCGCCGCCGCGGAGACCATTTTTTCCCGCCACTCCTGGGCGGTACTGACTAAATCGTCCGGCACGGGGGCATAGGTAAACACCATACCCTGCGTCGCATCGTCCCACAGAATGGTGCGCATCTTGATGAGATCCACCACGCCGGTGAAATGATCTTCGGCACCCACCGGGATGACAATCGGCACCGGATTGGCCTTCAGGCGCTCCTGCATCATCCGCACGACGCGGAAGAAATCGGCACCCGGACGGTCCATTTTGTTGACGAAGGCCAGACGCGGTACGTGATATTTATTGGCCTGACGCCAGACGGTTTCCGACTGCGGCTGCACGCCACCCACGGAGTCATACACCATCACCGCGCCGTCGAGCACGCGCATGGAACGCTCCACCTCAATGGTGAAGTCCACGTGCCCCGGAGTGTCGATGATGTTGATCCGGTGCGGCTCAAAGCCTCTGTCCATGCCTGGCCAGAAGCAGCTGACCGCCGCGGACGTAATGGTGATCCCGCGCTCTTGCTCCTGCGCCATCCAGTCGGTGGTTGCCGCGCCATCGTGTACTTCACCCAACTTGTGGCTCATCCCGGTATAAAACAGGATGCGCTCAGTGGTGGTGGTTTTACCGGCATCGATATGCGCGGAGATACCGATGTTGCGATAACGTTCGAGAGGAATGGGTCGGGGCATGATATTTCCTTAGTCACTATGACGTGTTTGTGACGACCGGGATGGTCGTGCATTGGTTCGTTTGCTATAATAGTCCTATTGTACGAGTATTATCGAACTATTTTTTAAGGGTTGACCTATTGTTGATATAGCTCAATCTGACATCACGCGCAGGAAAACGATGATCCCTAACCACCCTGAAACTGAACAAATACTGCTGGAAAATGTGCTGTTTGCCCTCGGCAACCCGCTCCGGCTATCGATTATTCGCCGGCTCGCCGATGGCAGCGAACTCAGCTGTAACGCACTGCGCCCGGAAGATGTGGTGAAGTCCACGATGACCCACCACTGGCGCGTGTTACGCGACAGTGGGGTCATCTGGCAGCGTCCGCAGGGACGAGAAAATATGATTTCACTGCGTCGGGAGGATCTGGATGCCCGTTTTCCCGGGCTGATGGAAATACTGCTAAAGGCCAAAAGCGCTGCCGGAAACTAGCTCCAGCAGCCTTTTGCGTGGCGTTTTAGTGCTGCATGCCCGACTGCTGCGAGAATTCATCGTCGGTTAAGCCAGCCCGAGGGGGCGCGGAGATTTTTTTAGGGGCATATCTGTCCGGCACGCCCTCAGGACGCGTCTTGAAGCGACGGTGCAGCCACATATACTGCTCCGGCGCCATCAGCACCGCGCGCTCGATCGCCCGGTTCATCTGGGTTGCGACAGACTCTTTATCCGCACCCTGCAATGACGCGCTGATATCTTCAAGAATAATCAGCTCGTACCCTGTACCGTCCTCTCTGCGGCGCGGCACAAACGGAATAACGGCAGGCTTAGCGCTTTTGACCAGCATATAGCTGCCCGCCGTCGTGGCGGCATCCGGGACGGCGAAGAATGGCGCAAACACGCTGTTGGCTTTGCCATAGTCATGATCCGGCGCGTACCAGAGAATTTCATTCTGCTTCAGGGCACGGATCATGCCTTTTAAATCATGACGATCCAGCATGGTTTTATTCGAACGCAGACGACCGCGCGTTTGTAGCCAGTCCAGGAGCGCATTATTGTTGGGACGATAAACCCCAATACCGGGGTTAAGCATACCAAATATCCGCGCGCCCAGCTCAAGCGTCAGAAAATGCATGCCAACCAGCACCACGCCCTTTCCCTGCGCCCTGGCCTGCTCCATATGTTCGTAACCGCGCACGGTAAAGCATTTACGCACCCGCCATTCAGGCCAGAACCACGCCATGCCGGTTTCGATAACCCCCATTCCCACGGATTCAAAATTTCGCTGCAGCAAAGATTCACGCGCTTCTGCTTCCATCTGCGGGAAGCACAGTTCCAGATTACGGCGGGCAATCTCGACACGGCGCGGTAGAAGGCGCATGGCTAACCGGCCCAGAGCGTGTCCGAGTCTGAACAACAGCGGGTAAGGCAGCAGCATGATAAGCCACAGGGCGGCGATGCCTGTCCAGCTTAGCCAGTATCGCGGGTGGAAAAAAGCAGGTGAAAACCGGGGTAATTTTGTCATGAGAAAATTATCCTTTAATGTGACTGTCCTTAATTGATTCTGTTGTCGATCTTTCCTAAGGATTGATTAAATGTCGGTCGTAAACGTTAAGTGTAACGGATCAGATAAAACTTATTTTTAACGTTTTTTGCGAAAAGAAGGCGTAAGCGGCAGGAGAAACCGGGTAAGACGATGACCTCACCCGGCGAAAGATTACATTGAATACCCGGGCTTTTTAATCAACTCGTCCAGCTTCGGTCCGATTTCGGTATCCCAGACCTGCGCCTTCCAGTCTTCCGGGTTTACCTGGTTCAATGCCACCGATACTGAACCGTCTTTGCTGTTGAAATGGCGAATAATCACCTCAGCGATATCTGCCGCCAGCGCGGTTTTTTGCTCGTCGTTAAGATCGCGGGGAAAACATTTGATATCTACGTGTGGCATATGCAGGCTTCCTGTTATGTGTGAGCATTCCACGTTATCAGATAATGTTGTTTGCCTTTAACACCTTGTGCAGTTCCGGCAGCTGACATACGGTATCCGCAATCGCCGTAAGCTTCGGCGTATTTGTCGCAAACCACTCATGGCGAGGCCCCCAGGTGCGCGCCACCGCAATATACACATCCAGCAGCGTCAGCCGTTCACCCAGCGCAAACGGCGCGGCCTTAAGCTGATTTTCAAACCACAGATAGAGGGATTTCCGGTACTCAATGCAGTTTTTCTGCAGCTGTTCCGGCGCATCAGGCACCCAGCGTTCGGGATAATCGGCATAGGTAAAGGTGGGATAGACGTTCGCCACGAACCAGATAAGCAGACGCTGAAACTGCTGACGCTCGGCCTGTCCCACGGGCGGGGCGAGATCGGAACAACGGTCAAGCACCATCAGAGCAATCGCCGCCGTTTCGGTCATGATGGCGCCATTTTCCAGCTCCAGCGTGGGCACCTGGCACAGCGGGTTGAGTTTTTGCAGCAGTTCACGCTGCGGGCCGGGCTGGTCAAACCCGTCAACGTTCACAAATTGATAAGGGATATCAGCCAGGGTCAGCATCACTTCACTGATTGCCGAGCCCCAGCCGGGTACGCCATAGAGTTTCATCATGTTGCCCCCTCAGGAGTGAAAATCCTAAGTGTAGAGCACCATTAGTAGGTTATCCCAGGCGGGTTGACCTCCGATTGCGCCACCGCTTCGCCCTGTTCGCCCCAGCGCGCCAGCACTTTCTGGTACTCTCCGCGCTCAATCGCCCCGTTCAGCGCGGCCTGCAGCGCGTACACCAGCCCATTGCCTTTTTTGGTCGTGGTGGCGACATAAGCTTTTTTCGGACCTAAACCGACCACGCGGGTTTTGCCGGTGAGCGCCGCTTTGTAAGCTGAAACCGACTGAGGGCCAAAGAACACGTCCGCCCTGCCGGACTGGATATAGAGATTGCCCGAGGCATCGTCGTGGAGATAGACCGGCAGCGCAGGCGCTCGCCCCGCCTTTTTATTCTCTTCGTTCCAGCCCAGCAGGATGCGCTCCTGATTGGTGCCCGAGCCGACAATCACCTTTTTTCCGGCCAGATCTTCCGCGCTTTTGATTGATTGAATCTCGCTGGTGGACTTCACCGAAAACGCCAACGAATCGACGCGGTAGGTCGCAAAATCAAACTTCTCTTTACGCTGTTCGGTCACCGCAATGTTCACCAGCGCCACGTCGTAGCGCCCGGAAGCGATGCCCAGTGGCCAGTCTTCCCACGCCGTTGGCACCAGCTTTAGCTTCAGCCCCAGGCTGCCCGCCAGCAGGCGGGCGATATCCGGGTCGCTGCCAATCCGCGTGCGGTTATCGCTGGCCAGCAGCGCCAGCGGCGGGGAGTTCAGCATCGAGACGGCGACCGTCAGCGTACCCGGCTCAACGAATTTATAACCGGCGGGGATCTTCGCCACGGCCTGCCGATCCACCGTCACCGGCAGCGGCTGCTCGTTGGCTTTCAGATCGATGCTGGCGTGGCTTGCCGTTGTGAAGACCAGCCCCGCCAGAAGTCCGTATTTCATCTGCGCTCCTTACAGCACTTTTGACAGGAACTGGCGCGTTCGCGCATGCGACGGACGGTTCAATACCGCGTCGCTGCTGCCCTGCTCCACGATTTTCCCGTCGACCATAAACACCACCTGATCCGCCACCTCGCGGGCAAAGCCGATCTCGTGGGTGACCACCACCAGCGTAGTGCCGGACCGGGCCAGTTTTTTGATCACGTCCAGCACCTCTCCCACCAGCTCCGGATCCAGCGCCGAGGTAGGTTCATCAAACAGCATCACGCGGGGGCGTAACGCCAGCGCGCGGGCAATCGCAATGCGCTGCTGCTGCCCGCCGGAGAGATGGCGAGACCAGGCATCGGCTTTATCCCGCAGCCCGACCACATCCAGCAGGCTGTATGCCCTTTCCACCGCCTCTTTTTTGCTGAGCTTCTTATGCGCGATGGGCGCCTCAATCAGGTTTTCCAGCACCGTGAGGTGAGGAAAGAGATTGAAGTTCTGAAACACATAGCCCACGTTGACGCGCTGCTTGAGGATCTCTTTCTCCTTCAGCTCATAGAGCTTGTCGCCCTGACGACGGTAGCCAATGTAGTCCCCGTCGATCTGAATAAAGCCTTCGTCGACGCGCTCCAGATGGTTAATGGTGCGCAGCAGCGTCGATTTGCCCGAGCCTGAGGGCCCGAGAATGACCGTCACGGAACCGGGCGGGATCTCAAGCGAAACGTTGTCGAGCGCCTTATGGCGACCAAAATACTTGCTGACGCCGGTAATCGAGATATGTCCTTCAGGAGAGGCTTGCATGGATAGGCTCCTGTGATGGCGTGGTGGTGACGGAACGGGTGCGACGGGCGGCACGGTTCTGATTAACCGCAGAGCGGCGTTCGCTGCGGGCGAGTGCGCGTTCAACACCGTACTGAATAGCGGACAAGACGGTGGTAATCACCAGATACCAGGCGGCACCGACCATCAGCAACGGGATCACCTCCTGGGTACGGTTGTAGATCATCTGGATGGTATAGAACAGCTCCGGCATTGCCAGGACGTAGACCATCGCCGTTCCCTTGGCGAGGCTGATAATTTCATTGAACCCGGACGGCAGAATGGTGCGCAACGCCTGAGGCAGGATTATCCGCACCGTACGTCGCCAGGCCGGCAGGCCAAGCGCGGCGGCGGCCTCATACTGCCCGTGATCGACGCCGAGGAATCCACCGCGAATGATCTCGGCGGTATAGGCGCTCTGCACCAGCGTTAGCCCCACCACGGCAGTGGAGAACTGCCCGAGCACGTTAATGGTCTCAAAGCTGCCCCAGCTAATGCTGGTGAACGGCACGCCGAGGGAGAGCGTGTCGTAGAGATAGGAAAAGTTGTAGAGAATGATCAGCACCACGATCAGCGGCAGCGAGCGAAACAGCCAGATATAGCCCCACGCCAGGCTGCTCAGCAGCCATGACGAGGAGAGTCTCGCCAGCGCCAGCATGCCGCCCAACACCACGCTCAGCGCGGTACCGATCAGGGTAAGCAGCAGAGTCTGTCCTACGCCTTCGAGAATAACCGGGTCAAAGAACCAGCGGGCAAACACCGCCCACTCCCAGCGCGGGTTGAAAGCGACGGACTGGATCACGACCGCCAGGACAAACAGCGCGACCGCGGCGCCGACGGTCCGCAGCGGATAACGCGCCGGGACCACCTTAATGGTTTCAACGTTGCTCATCGTCGTTCCTCATGCGGTTTTACTGAACGCTTCGCGTACCAGCGTTTTAGTGAAGCGCAGCCGACCGTCAAACGGCGGCTGGCTGTACTCTTCCGGATCCCGGTTCAGATCAAACTGTGGCTGGTAGCCCTGGCTGAGATAGAGCCTGACCGCTTCCGGCTGGCGAAAACCGGTTGTCAGGTAGATCTGGCTGTAACCTGCCAGCACCGCCCTGCGCTCCAGCTCCTGCACTACGCGTCCGGCAAGCCCCTGCTGACGCAGGGTTTTGTCCGTCCAGATGCGCTTGATTTCCGCAGTGCGTTCGTCGAAGGGTTTGTACGCACCGGTGGCGATGATTTTTCCTTCACGCTCCAGGACGATAAACAGCCCCTGCGGCGCTAAATACCACTCGGTGAGTTCCACTTCCGCGTCTTTAGAGAAGTAGTCACCGTAGCGGGCGGCATATTCACCGAACAGCCCCTCGATAATGGGCTGAAGTTCGGCATCTTCCGGTGAAACGTCACGAAATTGTTCACGCATAGCGCCTCCTTAATCACCCAGGCCATCAGGATTCACTTCTGACTGCGGAATACGCTCAACGCCTTCCCCCCAGCGGTTCAGCACTTTGTCGTAATCGCCGTTTTTGATGACGCCGTTCAGCGCGGTTTGCACCGGCTCAACCAGCCCGCTGCCTTTCTTCAGCGTCACCGCAATGTGCGCCGCCTTCGGCCAGCCGCCGTCGACGCTGCCCACCAGTTTGGTTTTCCCGTTCAGCGCCGCCTTCCATGCGCCAATCACGTTCGGGCCAAAGTAGGCATCCGCGCGCCCGGACTGGAGCGCCAGCGTTTGCGCCGCATCGTCTTTGGTGTAGATCGGGGTAAACGGTTTTAGCCCCTTCTTCAGGTTTTCAGCATTCCATGCCAGCAGGATGGCCTCCTGATTGGTCCCGGAACCAACGATAATCCGCAGCCCGGCGATGTCCTCAGCCTTCTGAAGCGATTCGATCGGGCTGGTCGATTTCACGTAGAAACCGAGGGAGTCCTTACGGTAGGTGGCGAAATCAAACTTCTCTTTGCGCGCTTTGGTAACGGTAATGTTGCTGATGGCGGCATCGTATTTCCCGGACGCCACGCCCAGCGGCCAGTCTTCCCACGACGTTGGCACCACGTTCAACTCAAGTCCGAGGCTGTCGGCCACCAGACGGGCGACGTCAACTTCACTCCCGAGCAGCGTTTTGTTGTCGTCGGAAAATACCGTCAGCGGCGGTTGATTGAGGCCCGCCACCGCCACGGTAAATTTCCCCGGCACGGCGAAGCGATAATCTTTCGGCAGCTGCGCCACTGCATCGCTGTTTTTGGCGGTATTGATCGGCGTTTTATTGGCCTCGATGCTCACGCCGGTGCCGTTAATGTTCACATTCTCTGCCCAGACGGCAGGGGTAAAGGCCAGCGCGAGCGCCAGAATAAGCGATGTTTTCTGCATAGCGGAGTTCTCTTTTATTGTTGTGTGAACTGGTTTTTCGGTTGGTCTAAGCCAAGGCTTTCGCGCAGCGTGGTTCCCGGGTAGTCGGTGCGGAACAGGCCGCGGGCCTGTAAAACGGGCACCACCTGGTCAACAAAGCGCGGAAAGGTATCCGGCGTACCGCCCTGGATGATGAAGCCGTCTGCGGCATAGCCTTCAAACCAGGCCTGCAGACCGTCGGCGACCTCCTCCGGCGTGCCGGAAAAGCGCGGGCGCGGCGATGCGGCCTCAAGCGCCACCTGGCGCAGGGTTAAGTTGCGCTCGCGGGCATTTCGCTTAATTTCATCGGTGGTGCTGCGGAAGCTGTTTTTGCCTAAGTCACCGATATCCGGGAACGGCTCGTCGAGCGGATACTGGCTGAAATCGTGATGTTCAAAATAACGCCCGAGGTAATTGAGGGCATCGGTAACCGACACCAGCGCCGCCGTGGTTTGATACTGGTTTTCCACGTCATCGGCGTCTTTACCGACAATCACGCTGACGCCCTGGAAGATATGTAAATCTGACGAGCGGCGGCCGTTTGTTTCCAGCTGCTGCTTAACGTCGCGGTAAAACGCTTTTGCCTCGTCGAGCGTTTCGTGATGCGTGAAGATGGCGTCGGCATGTTTTGCCGCCAGCTTTTTCCCGTCGTCCGACGCGCCCGCCTGAAAAACAATCGGACGCCCTTGCGGGGTGCGACCAATATTCAGCGGACCGGCGACCTGGAAGAAGTCACCGTGGTGATCGAGGGTATGCAGCCTGGCCGGGTCAAAAAACTGCCCACTCTCTTTGTTGCGAATAAACGCGTCGCCTTCCCAGGAGTCCCACAGCCCTTTCACCACGTCGAGATACTCATCCGCAATGCGATAGCGCAGCGCATGCTCGGGGTGTTTTTCGCGAGAGAAGTTCTTTGCCGACCCTTCCAGCGGCGAAGTCACTACGTTCCAGCCCGCACGTCCGTTGCTCAGATGATCGAGGCTGGCGAACTGGCGCGCCGTGGTAAAGGGTTCGCTGTAGGAGGTGGATAACGTTCCCACCAGCCCCAGACGCGTGGTGATGCTTGCCAGCGCGGATAATACCGTTAACGGCTCAAAGCGGTTTAAAAAATGCGGAATGGATTTCTCATTTATATAAAGACCGTCGGCAACGAATAAAAAATCGAGTTTGCCCTCCTCCGCTTTTAACGCCGTCTCTTTTACAAATTCAAAATTAATGCTGGCATCCGCGACCGCCGCCGGATGACGCCAGGCGGACATATTGCCCGATGCACCATGCAAAATGGTCCCAAGCCGCAGTTGACGATGTGCAGACATATTTACCTCTCCAGAATTAAACGTGTTGCAGGGCTTTTTCCGCCAGCTGTGCAAAATAGCGGGCTGCGGGCTCAATCAGGGCTTCGTCAGGATTAAACGCCGGGTGGTGTAAACCATACGGGCTGTTGCTGCCGATGCTGACAAACGCGCCGGGAACAGACTGCAGGTAGACCGCAAAATCTTCCCCGCCCATATGCAGTTCCGCGTGCCGGGTTTCATAACCGGCCTCACGCGCGACCGAGGTGGCGAAGTCGGCCCAGCGCTCGTCGTTCACCAGCGCGGTGGGCCCGGCATACCAGGTGATGTCGATCTGCGCGCTGAAGGCGCTGGCAAACCCGGCGGCAATTTCGCCCACGCGGGCCTTCACGTTCTGCTGCACCTCCGTGCGGTGGGTGCGAAGCGTGCCCTCCAGCTCGACGCTTTCGGGCAGCACGTTCCAGGTGTTACCCCCTGCGATGCGCGTCACGCTCAGCACCACCGAATCCAGCGTGTTGACGTTGCGGCTGGCGACGCTTTGCAGCGCCGTCACCAGTTGGCTCGCCAGCACAATGGCGTCGTTGCCTTCGTGCGGGCGGGCCGCATGTGCGCCCTTGCCGGTGATGCGGATCACGAAGCGATCGACGTTGGCATAAAACGGTCCGCCGCGGGTGGCGAACTCACCGACCGGCAGGCCCGGCTCGTTGTGCATACCGAAAATGGCGCTGACGTCACGCAGGGCACCGGCACGCACCATGCTCTTCGCACCGCCAAAGTTCTCTTCGGCAGGTTGAAACAGGATACGCACCCTGCCGTTAAGTGAGGCTTCCCGCTCTTTGAGCTTTAACGCGGCGCCGAGGATCACGCTGGTGTGGATATCGTGTCCGCAGGCGTGCATCACGCCTGCATGCTGCGAGCTAAACGGCACGCCGCTGCGCTCTTCAATTGGCAGGGCATCAATGTCTGCCCGCAGCGCAATCAGCTTGCTACCGGTTCCAATTTCCGCCACCAGACCGGTCGGCAGATCGTAAGGCTGTGGGGGAATACCGGCATTCGTCAGCCACTGGCGCAGGCGCGCGGTGGTCTCCACTTCCTGGCCGGACAGCTCCGGGTTCCGGTGCAGCTCACGACGCCAGGCAATCAGTTGTTCGCCGAAGCTCATACGGTGACCTCCCTGTTAAGACGCGCCTCGGCCAGCAGACGCAGAGACGCGACGCGCGTTGCCCCCTCCGCGACCGGCGTGTCGATGATAAATTCGTCAATGCCCCACTGTTCGTGCAGCGCGTTAAGCTGTTCCAGCACCGACTCAGCTGTTCCCGCCAGCAGCGACTGGGCCCGACGGGCAATGCGTACCGGCTCGCTCCCCGCCTGACGGGCAAAGGCGTAGGCCTGCTCCTCACTGGCGACGGTTACGCGCTGGCCGTTTGCCAGCTCAACGCCCCACACTTCGACCTTCTGCGCCAGCGCGTCCGCTTCGGCCTGGGTCGGCGCGACAACCGCCTGCACCGCCACAATCACCTCCCGCGCGCTGTTCTTCCGCCAGATCGATACCACCTCGCGCAGCAGCTCCGGATCGCCGTTCAGGTGTGCGGCAAAGACGAAGTGCCAGTCGAGCGATGCGGCGAGCAGCGCGCTTTCGGGGCTGGCCCCCAGCAGGAAACCTTGTGCAGGGACCGGCGGCAACGGCGTGGCACGAACGGCCTCTTCCGCCGACTGGTTTTCAGGACGGATCCAGCGATCGAGCTGGTCCAGCTGTTCGGCAAAGCTGCCCTTTTCCTGCTGATTCAGGCCCTGCTGAAGCGCGCGGGTTGAGAGCGGCAAACCACCGGGGGCTTTCCCGACGCCCAGATCCACGCGACCCGGCGCCAGCGCGGCCAGAACGTTAAAGTTTTCAGCGACTTTATAGGGGCTGTAGTGTTGAAGCATGACGCCGCCAGAGCCCACGCGGATGCGCTTTGTTTGCCCGAGGATCCAGGCAATCAGCAGCTCCGGCGAAGGGCTAGCAAGATGGGGAGTGTTGTGGTGTTCGGCAATCCAGAAGCGGTGATAGCCCAGATTTTCTGCCTGTTGCGCCAGCGCTAACGTCCGCGCCAGCGCATCGGCAGCCGTTTCATTTTCAGCGATGGGGCTTTTATCCAGAATGCTGATTCGCCATGACATGTTGCGTTCTCGTTTGACTTAACATGTCGACATTATTAAAGGCGTATTTCACCACTGAGAAACAATTAATTTACATTTGGTTTGCCGGAAATCAGATATATAAAACCCTACTAAGAATAAGATTTTAAGGCGGCAATCAGCGTTTCCGCCTGCCCGCGGCGGGTAATATGGACGAAGCGGATATGCCCATATTGCGGGTTTTGCAGATCGGCTTCATAACGCGTGCGGTTGTTACGCCACGTTTTCATCGTCCAGATGAGAATCGACTCTTTACTGAAGAACGCGCGCCGGAAACTCTCTTTGTTCCCGGTTCCGGGCCAAAGCTCGTGTTTATGCCAGGCCCGTTTGATTGCCCTGTTGACGGCCTGCCAGAGGGTGCGGACAAACCCATAATCCACCCACACGACAACGTCTACATTACGCCATTTAACGGGCCGCGTGCGGTTATAGTTGCCGTCGAGTACCCAGTCTGGCGACGCCTGTAGCACCTGCTCAAGCTTTTCCTGAAACTCATCGTCCGGCGTTCCCTGCCATTCGGGTCGCCAGTAGAGTCTGTCCATCTCGATATAGGGAATAGCCAGTTCGGTCGCAATCTGCTTCGCCAGCGTGCTTTTTCCACTTCCGCTGGTTCCGATGACGTTAATTTTCACCTCAGCCTCCCTGTATTTACGAAAATGAGACCGAATCATAACGTTTTCATTCTGTTAACGAAATGCTTCCTGGTATTACCGCGGCGGTGTTACTCTCCTGTCTGGCAGTCTATTTATTCCCTGAGAAACGTCTGCAGCTGGCCAGTCTGGTGCTGCTGTTTGATCAACCGCGCCTGCAGCAGGCGATTGCCGTTTTTGGCGGTTAGCCGTTCGGGTACTGTTCGTCGGTCACTTTTTCCAGCCACGTTACCGGGCTGCCGTTTACCGCTTCGGCGATGGCGATATGCGTCATCGCCGTTTGCGCACTTGCGCCGTGCCAGTGCTTCACGCCGGGTGGGATCCAGGCGATATCGCCCTGATTCAGGATTTCCGCCTCTTCGCCCCACGCCTGTAACCAGCCGCGCCCCTGCGTCACAATCAGCGTTTGTCCCAGGGGATGCGTATGCCAGGCCGTGCGCGCCCCCGGCTCAAAGGTCACGGTTGCCCCGCCGACGCTGGCAGGTTCGCTCGCCTGAAAGGGCGCGTCAATGCGAACAGCGCCGGTAAACCAGGCCTCCGGGCCTGTTGCTGAAGGTAATGAACCGCTGCGGATAATTTTCATCTTTTGCTCCTTGTTGACTGTTGCGTTAACAGTAGCGCAAAGCATTCTGGAGCATTAGGGTACATAATGAGATAGAACACATGACTCAAATTCATAAATAGAACCGCAATGCTAAAAGATAATTTCAACGACCTGCTCTCCTTTATGGTAGTGGCCCGCGAGCGCAGCTTTACGCGCGCAGCGGCGCAGCTGGGCGTCTCGCAATCGGCACTGAGTCATGCGATGCGCAAGCTTGAAGCGCGATTAGACGTTCGCCTGTTAACCCGCACAACCCGCAGCGTGGTTCCGACACCCGCGGGTGAGCAGCTCTTTTCGCGCCTCAGCCCGCATCTGCAGGAGATCGAACAGGAACTCACGGCGCTTTGCAGCACCCGCGACAAACCCGCAGGCGCTATCCGCATCGTCGCCGGCGAGCACGCGATGAACGCCGTGCTCTGGCCGGCACTGAAGGCTTTTATGCTGCAGTATCCTGAAATCAACGTCGAAGTGACGGTCGACAACGGCCTGACAGATATCGTCGATGGCCGCTTCGACGCGGGGGTACGCCTGGGTGAACAGGTGGCAAAAGATATGATTGCGGTGCGGATAGCGCCGGACATGCGCATGGCGGTCGTCGGCTCCCCGGATTACCTGGCTCGTTTTGGCGTGCCGCTCGTGCCGGAGCAGCTGGGTGAACACCGCTGTATCAATCTCCGCCTGCCCACCCGAGGGGCAGTGTATGACTGGGAGTTTGAGCGCGACGGGCGCGAGCTTCGGGTGCGGGTTGAAGGACAGCTTACACTGAGTAATCTGTCGCAGCGCATCGACGCGGCGGAGAGTGGCCTCGGATTAGCCTACGTGCCCGAGTCCTCGGTCCTGGACGCCCTTCAGTACGGACGGCTCGTCAGGGTCCTTGAGTCCTGGTGCCCCACGTTTGAAGGATATCACCTCTATTATCCAAGCCGTCGACAGCACACAACCGCGTTCAGGTTGCTTCTCGATGCCCTGCGGCAGTAAAAATTTATACCATCTGGTAATAATTAAGGGAATCTGATGATTAAATAAACAACGTCGCGATTGTTTTGACTAAAAACTCATCACGATTCAGCGTGTTGTGATCCCCCTCTGCTCTGACCACACGATTTCCTTCGACGTGCATCACTTTCGGCACGGTTATATTTTGCGTCGCTTATCAATTGCAGGTAGGATGCCTCGCCATGTTTCGCCTTATCCATACGCAGAATGACTGGGAAGGCGGCATGTGTTTGCGCAGAAGCAATCGTTTGTATTGCGCTCTGCCAGGCAGGACTATCACGATAATGGTTCAGACAGGCAAACAGGTAACTCAATGAAAACAAGCAATAAAAGCGCAGCCGATCATCACGCTGCGAAACGTCGCTGGTTGAACTCCCACGAAGAGGGCTACCACAAAGCGATGGGCAACCGTCAGGTTCAAATGATCGCCATCGGCGGCGCTATCGGAACGGGTCTGTTTTTAGGTGCTGGCGCGCGTCTGCAGATGGCGGGCCCGGCTCTCGCCCTGGTCTATCTGGTGTGCGGGATCTTCTCTTTCTTCATTCTTCGCGCGCTGGGTGAACTGGTACTGCATCGCCCTTCCAGCGGAAGCTTCGTCTCTTACGCCCGAGAATTCCTCGGTGAAAAAGCCGCCTACGTGGCAGGCTGGATGTACTTCGTCAACTGGGCGATGACCGGTATCGTCGATATCACCGCCGTTGCGCTGTATATGCACTACTGGGGCGCGTTCGGTGATGTGCCGCAGTGGGTCTTTGCCCTTGGCGCGCTGGCGATCGTCGGCACCATGAACATGATCGGCGTGAAGTGGTTCGCCGAGATGGAGTTCTGGTTTGCGCTGGTCAAAGTGCTCGCCATTGTGATTTTCCTGGTGGTCGGTACCGTCTTCCTCGGCAGCGGCAAGCCGCTGGACGGCAATGCTACCGGCTTCCACCTGATAACCGATAACGGCGGTTTCTTCCCGCACGGTCTGCTGCCTGCGCTGGTTCTGGTGCAGGGCGTGGTGTTTGCCTTTGCCTCTATTGAGCTGGTCGGTACCGCTGCGGGCGAATGTAAAGACCCACAAACGATGGTGCCAAAAGCCATTAACAGCGTGATCTGGCGTATCGGTCTGTTCTACGTCGGCTCCGTGGTGCTGCTGGTTCTGCTGCTGCCGTGGAACGCCTATCAGGCCGGCCAGAGCCCGTTCGTCACCTTCTTCTCGAAGCTCGGCGTGCCTTACGTGGGCAGCATCATGAACATCGTGGTGCTGACGGCGGCGCTCTCCAGCCTGAACTCCGGACTTTACTCTACCGGGCGTATCCTGCGCTCCATGTCGATGGGCGGTTCAGCGCCGAAGTTCATGTCGAAGATGAGCAAGCAGCACGTGCCTTACGCAGGCATTCTTGCCACGCTGGTGGTGTATGTCTTCGGCGTTTTCCTGAACTATCTGGTGCCGTCTCAGGTCTTTGAGATCGTTCTGAACGTGGCCGCACTCGGCATTATCGCTTCCTGGGCCTTTATCGTGGTCTGCCAGATGCGTCTGCGTAAAGCCATTAAAGAAGGCAAAGCCGCAGATATCAGCTTTAAGCTGCCGGGCGCGCCGGTGACCTCCTGGCTCACCCTGCTCTTCCTGTTCAGCGTGCTGGTGCTGATGGCGTTCGACTACCCGAACGGCACCTATACCATCGCCACCATCCCGCTGCTGGCCGTGCTGCTGATCGCTGGCTGGTTCGGCGTGCGTAAGCGCGTTCACGAAATTCACAGCACCGCGCCGGTTCATCCTGACGATGAAAAACACGACGCGCCGCTGGTGGAAGAGACCTCGCGTTAAGCATCAAACAGGTATTAAAAAGGGAAGGCATATGCCTTCCCTTTTTTTATATTACAGCGCGATACGAATCACATCGTCAGGCTGGGTCGCTTCCTGTTGGCGGGTAGATTTCTGCTTCACCGTCACGTAAAGCGTTTTGCCATCCGCAGAGAGCGCCAGGCTGTTCGGGTAGACCGGCGTATCGAACGTTTTCGTCACTTTGTAGGTCTTCGCGTCAATCACGCTCACCTTGCCGGCCTCACGGTGCGTCACGTAGGCTTCATTGCGAGCCGGATTAAACAGAACGGCCAGGGATTCAGGCGCGGCGATTTTCTCGATCACGCTGCCGTCTTTCAGGCTCACCGCCAGCACTTCCGGCTGTTTTGAATCGGTCAGGAACGCGCGCTGACCGGCGGTGTCCAGGCTCAGGTTCAGATAGAAGTGCTCTTTTCCGTCGTCCTGCACTTTTTTGCGGCTCAGGATTTTGTTGGTGGCGGTATCAATGGTGACCAGCTCACCGTCTGCATTGGTGGTGTACAGGCGTTTCGCCTTTGCATCCAGCGCCAGACCGGTACTGTATGTGCCGGTGTTGGCAATGGTCTCTTTCAGCTTCAGCTTTGCGCCATCCACGACCCAAATCACGCTCTCTTTGCCGACTCCGGTGATGTAAATCGTGTTGCTCGCGTCATCCGCCACCAGCTGGCGCGGCTGCAGCGGCTTGACGGTTTCACTGCGCTGGCGGCTATCAAGCACCAGTCGCCCTTTCACGTCGCCCGTTTTCGCATCAATGGCCGTCACTGCGCCGTTGATCGTATTACCCAGCCACAGGGTTTGCGTCGCGCCGTCGAGGGTGGCGCCAAACGGTTTGAGATCGCTATGAATGGCCTGCGTCACCTCAAGCGTAGCAGGATCGAGGCGATAGATAACGCCACCCTTGTCGAGTTTACGGCTTTGCGACGTCGCAACCCACAGGGCGTTCTCCTGCTGGCTGACCGCCATTTCATAGGCACCTTTACCCACCGCTTTACGCAGCATCTCTTCGGCGGCATGCGCCTGGAAGGTTCCGGCAAACAGTAAAGCGGCAGACAGCAGAGACGTACTCAGGCGTGGCGAGCTCAGATGGCGTAAAGACATAACAATTCCTTTTTTGAAAATTGGGGGTACTGCTGACATCGCTTCCGGCTGGCAACGTCATGGCATTGCCGTTTTGATAATGAGAATAGTAATCATTAATAAGTTAAAAGTGGAGTTTTTCTTTTCCCTATTGCCTTTCATTAACGCAATGTGCGGTTATAGTTTTCAAAACATTTACAAAACCTTTAACATGTATGGACATGTTCCATTTGGTTCGTTTATACATCACAACCGGTTTTACTCATGAAAATCATATCTGCCCGTAAGGCATCTCTCCCGCTGCTGCTGGTTCCCGTTGTTTTTGCGCCTCTAAGCGCGATGAGCGCAGAGGAACAGACCATGATCGTCAGCGCCACGCCGCAAACCGTATCAGAGCTTGATACTCCGGCGGCGGTCAGCGTCGTGAATGGCGAGGATATGCGCCACGCCGCGCCGCGCATTAATCTCTCCGAATCGCTTGGCAGCGTTCCGGGACTACAGATTCAGAACCGTCAGAACTATGCTCAGGATCTCCAGCTTTCGATGCGCGGGTTTGGTGCCCGCTCAACGTTTGGCGTGCGCGGCATTCGCATGTACGTCGACGGTATTCCAGCCACCATGCCGGACGGACAGGGCCAGACCTCCAACATCGATCTCTCCAGCATTGACAGCGTTGAGGTGCTGCGCGGTCCCTTCTCCGCCCTGTATGGCAACGCCTCTGGCGGCGTGATTAACATCAATACGCAAACCGGGCAGCAGCCGCCGACCATCGAGGCAAGCAGCTATTACGGCAGTTACGGGACATGGCGCTACGGCATGAAAGCCACCGGCGCAATGGGCGATGGCACCCATGCCGGGGACGTGGATTACACCGTATCCACCACCCGCTTCACCACTAAAGGCTACCGCGACCACAGCGGCGCGCGGAAGAATCTCGCTAATGCCAAACTGGGCGTACGCATTGACGATGCCAGCAAGTTAACGCTGATTTTTAACAGCGTGGACATGAAAGCAAACGATCCGGGCGGGCTGAGCTATCAGGAGTGGCAGGATAACCCGCGTCAGTCCCCGCGCGGCGATCAGTACAACACGCGCAAGACCATCAAGCAGACTCAGGCGGGGCTGCGCTACGACCGCCAGCTTAGCGCTCAGGACGATCTCAGCGTGATGATGTACGCCGGCGAGCGTGAAATGACCCAGTACCAGTCGATTCCCTACCAGCCGCAGCTGAGGCCTTCTCACTCCGGCGGCGTGATCGATATGCAGCGTCATTATCAGGGGGTTGATACCCGCTGGACACACCGCGGCGAGCTGCTGGTGCCGGTCACCTTCACCACCGGTCTGAACTATGAAAATATGAGTGAAGATCGTCGCGGGTACGAGAACTTCGTGATGAACAACGGCGTGCCGGATTACGGCGTGAAGGGTGATAAACGCCGGAACGAACGTAACCTGATGTGGAACGTCGACCCTTACCTGCAGACCAGCTGGCAGCTGACGCAGAAACTGTCCGTGGATGCGGGCGTGCGTTATAGCTCGGTCTGGTTTGATTCTAACGACCATTACGTTACGCCGGGCAACGGCGACGACAGCGGTGACGCGAGCTATCACAAGTGGCTCCCGGCGGGCTCCGTGAAGTATGCGGTGACGGACGCGTGGAACCTCTACGCTGCCGCAGGGCGTGGGTTCGAAACGCCAACCATCAACGAGCTTTCGTATCGCGCCGATAACCAGGGCGGCCTGAATATCGGCCTGCAGCCTTCCACGAACAACACGTATGAGGTGGGCAGCAAAACCCGCATTGGCAATGGCCTGCTGACGGCAGCGCTGTTCCGCACCGATACGGATGACGAGATCGTGGTGGATGCCAGCTCTGGTGGCCGCACAAGCTATAAAAATGCCGGAAAGACCCGCCGTCAGGGAGTCGAAGTGTCTCTCGATCAGCAGTTTGCTGAGAACTGGAAGCTGAAAATGGCGTGGACCTACCTTGATGCCACCTACCGGACCAACGTCTGCGGCGACGCGGACTGTAACGGTAACCGTATGCCGGGCATTGCCCGCAATATGGGCTATGCGTCGTTTGGCTGGCAGCCTGAAGAAGGCTGGTACGCGGGCTCGGACGTGCGCTACATGAGCGATATCATGGCCGACGACGAGAACACGGCGAAAGCGCCATCGTACACGGTGGTCGGGCTGAATACCGGGTATAAATTCAACTACGGCAACTGGGGGATGGACGTCTTTGGCCGCGTAGATAACCTGTTCGACAAAGAGTACGTTGGCTCGGTTATTGTCAACGAATCCAACGGGCGTTATTACGAGCCAGCGCCTGGCCGTAACTACGGTGTGGGTCTGTCGGTGTCTTATCGATTCGAGTAACAAATAAGTAAAGTTTATTTTATACCGAAAATAACGATCCTGATGGCAAAATGCCATCAGGAGTTATTCACCAGATAAATAAATAGACGCGGTATATAGTCGCTCTGTTAAATTATCTCTCAGTTAAAATATTGTCGCTGTAAAAGCGTATTCGCTTCATCAATCGATTTTTCAATCGCCTTCTGGCTGGCGTCGACATCCCGGCGTTCCAGGGCTGAAAGCAGTTCGTCATAGTGATACGTCGCTTCCTTAATGTCATTAAGCTCCTGGTGCAGATAGTTAATGCAAGGCCCGATGCGCACCCAAAGCTGTTCAATTAATGCATTCAGCGTGGGCATTTCCGCGTACTGATAAAGCGTAAAGCGGAAGATGCGATTTGCCTGCAATGCCTGCTGAACGTTCCCGTTGCGCATGGCCTCATGAAACGCTTCCGACAATTTGCGCAACGTCTCGATCTTTTGGTCAGACATATTCTGACAGGCTGCGGCAACCGCCATGGGTTCAAGCTGCTTGCGAATAGCGTTGATTTCGTTATAACGGTCCAGCGTCACCTCCGGCACCAGAAATGCCTGTGCTGGCGTGGCATGTAATGCCCCTGCTGACACCAGACGCAGCAGCGCCTCGCGCACTGGGGTAATGCTGGTTCCTAATTTGTCGGCGATCTCTTTCGTAATCAGTCGTGCACCCGGTTTAAGGGAGCCTGTAATTAACGCTCCTTTCAAACTGAGTTCAACTTGCATGGTAAGACTGATCCTTTGGGCTTTTTCTAAGTGATCCAAATCAAGCATGTTCAATTCCTGTAGCTAAAACTTAATGCTATTTTTAAACGCCAGTTTTAATAAAACGACGCTGGTCCGATATATCCTGTATCGTCATGCCTGGTGGTGGGAAGTACGTAAAACAGCAAAAAATGCAAAATGTGTTTTTTTTATCGGTTTCGGGCTCATCCGGGATGATGGCGCGAAAAGCCATGTCCGTTAATTAAAGACAATATATCGTATCTTCACAAATAAATATGGCGGGAAACCCCGCCATAGTGCCTTTTATTTATTGTCACCCGCGACGCGAATCACGACTTTACCGAAGTTTTTTCCTTCCAGCAGGCCAATCAGCGCTTCAGGCGCGTTTTCCAGCCCGTCCGTCACCTGTTCACGATAGTGAATTTTGCCCTCCTGCACCCAGCGCCCCATCTCTTCCTGAAACTCATGAATGCGGTGGCCGTAGTCCTGGGCAATGATAAAGCCCTGCATCCGGATGCGTTTCTTCAGAATCGTCCCCATCAGAAGCGGCAAACGGTCCGGTCCGTCAGGCAGCCCCGTTGCATTGTAGCCGCTCACCAGGCCACACACCGGCACGCGCGCGGAGGTATTCAGCAGCGGCAGCACGGCGTCAAACACTTTCCCTCCGACGTTTTCATAGTAGACATCAATGCCTTTCGGACAGGCGCGTTTCAGCTGCTCAGCGAAATCCGCCGCGTGGTGATCGAGACACACGTCAAATCCAAGAACCTCAACGGCGTGGCGGCATTTTTCTGCCCCACCGGCTACCCCGACCACGCGGCAGCCTTTAATTTTACCGATCTGCCCGACGGTCGCCCCAACCGGGCCCGTCGCGGCGGCGACCACCAGCGTTTCACCCGCTTTCGGTTGTCCGATATCCAGCAACCCCATGTAGGCGGTAAAGCCCGGCATCCCAAGAATGCCCAGCGCCCAGGAGGGATGGGTGGGATTATCGCCCAGCTTGACCAGGCCGCTGCCGTCCGAAAGCGCGTACTCCTGCCAGCCGCTGTAGCTCAGCACCCATTCACCCGCTTTAAAGTCGGGGTGGTTTGACTGCTCAACGCGGCTAACCGTTCCCCCTACCATCACCGCACCAATCTCAACCGGCGGAGAATAGGATGGCGCATCGCTCATGCGGCCCCGCATGTAAGGGTCCAGCGACAGCCAGACGGTGCGAAGCAGCAGCTGCCCCGCCTGAGGAGCAGGAACGGGCTGCTCTTCCAGACGAAAATTCTCCGCCACCGGCGCGCCCTGTGGGCGAGAGGCCAGCACCCAGCGGCGGTTTTGCGAAACAGATTGATTCATCGGATTCTCCTTCTGGTACAAATGTCATTACAGCCTGGCTCACGATCGGCATTATCGCCTTAACATTACGAGGCAGACTGGTTAAGCCGGACCACAAGATAGATGCAGGTTTCATTCGTTTCGTTGATAAAACGGCAGTCGTTTGGCGGCCCCAGCTCCAGACAGTCTCCGGCCTTCATCTCGTGGCGAGTATCGCCCTCCTGGAATACCAGCTCGCCGGACTGCAGCCAGATCAGCTGCCGCGCGAGCGCGTAGGAGGACGCCGGCATCGGGACGTCGCTCCCCGCGGGCAGTTCAATCTGAACGAGGTCGATAGGCAGATCGGTACGGGGAGAAACGTGGCGACGAAGGTAGTGGGTTTGCGGATCGCGCCAGACGGGCTGGTTCGCCAGGCGCAGAAGTTTTCCCTCCTGCATCTCGGCTCTGGCAATCAGGGTCGACATGCTGATCCCAAACGCGCCTGACAGACGGGCAAGCAAGGTTGCCGTCGGGCTGCTGTCGCCGCGCTCTATCTTGTGGATCATGGCGCGAGATACGCCTGCCCGCTCGGCCAGCTCGCTAAGAGACCAGCCGCGTGATTCACGTTCGAGGCGAATTCTGGCGCTAATACGCTGATTCATTGTGTCTGTTATTGTGTTCATAACGTCATACTAAAGCGTATGAACGCCGTTTCAATGGGGCACATAATCATTCTCACGTAGCGCTCTGACGATACAGTTGTGTAATATCATATCTATAGCGTAATACTATAGTAAACAACATACAGAGGTTTAATCATGATCGTTCGTCACGCCTGTAAAGAAGACTGCGCTGCGATAGGAGAGATCTATAACCATGCGGTGCTGCATACTGCCGCGATCTGGAACGATAAAACCGTTGATACCGATAACCGAATCGCCTGGTTCGAGGCCCGCACGCTCGCGGGTTACCCGGTTCTGGTGGCTGAGGATAATGGTGCGGTTACCGGGTACGCCTCTTTCGGCGACTGGCGCGCCTTCGACGGCTTTCGTCACACGGTTGAGCATTCGGTATATATCCATCCGGAGCATCAGGGTAAAGGCATTGGCCGCACGTTAATGAAAGCGCTGATCAATGAGGCCCGCGCCATCGGCAAACACGTGATGGTGGCCGGCATTGAAGCGCAAAATAAGGCCTCGATTCACCTCCACGAAACGCTCGGTTTTGTGACTACGGGGCAGATGCCGCAGGTGGGAACCAAGTTTGGCCGCTGGCTGGACTTAACCTTTATGCAGCTGCAGCTGGACGAGCGCAGCGACCCGGACGCAATCCCATGAATCAGTCGCTGACGCTGGCGTTCCTGGTGGCGGCGGGGATCGGTCTGGTGGTGCAAAACACCTTAATGGTGCGTATCACCCAGTCCTCCTCCACCATTCTTATCGCAATGCTGCTGAACTCCCTGGTCGGCATTGTGCTGTTTGTCAGCATTCTGCTGCTGAAGCAGGGCTTCGCCGGGTTCAGTGAGCTGGCCGCAACGGTGCGCTGGTGGACGCTGATCCCGGGGCTCCTGGGGTCGTTTTTTGTGTTTGCAAGCATCAGCGGCTACCAGAACGTGGGCGCGGCAACGACCATCGCGGTGCTGGTCGCAAGCCAGCTGATTGGCGGGCTGGTCCTTGACATGCTGAGAAGCCATGGCATTCCCCTGCGCGCGCTGATCGGCCCGGTATGCGGCGCGGTGATGCTGGTCGTCGGGGCCTGGCTGGTAGCGCGACGCCAGTTTTGATTACAGTATGGTGCCGCCCTTGATCAGCTGTTCCTGGCGCGCATCCATCTCCTCTTTGTGCTGCTTACCGTGGTGCGAAATCGCGGTACGCAGACGCTGCTGTTGGGCGTAACGGTCTTCACGGCTGAGATCGGCATCATCGCTCAATGCAATCAGCAGTTCGTTCATGTGGGCGATGACGCTCTCTTCGATGGCGGCATCCACGCGGGCGGTAACTTCGTTTAAATGTGACATTGTCACTCCTTGTTTTTGCCGGGTGGTGGCTTACGCCTCACCCGGCAATAAATGCTTAGTTCAGCTTCGCTTTAGAGAAATCGCTGCCCATCAGGCTCACGCTGTATCCGGTCACGTTGCTGCGGGTTGCAAAGAACGTTTTGCCGTTTGCCAGCGCGATCCACGGTGCCTGCTGGTAGAAAATCTCCTGCGCCTGGCCGTACAGTTTCGCACGCTCGGCCGGATCGCTGGTCAGCTTCGCTTTTTGCACCAGGGCATCATAACCCTTATCGCACCAGCGCGCGGCGTTTGACCCGGTTTTAATGCTGTTGCAGCCCAGCAGCACATCGGCAAAGTTGTCCGGGTCGCCGTTATCGGACATCCAGCCGAACAGCGCGGAGTCGTGCTCGCCTTTACGCATGCCGGAGAGGTATTCGCCCCACTCATAGGAGACAATTTTGGCCTTCACGCCGACTTTCGCCCAGTCGCTCTGGATCATCTCCGCGATACGACGCGAGTTAGGGTTATACGGACGCTGAACCGGCATTGACCACAGCGTGACTTCCGCGCCCTTCTCCAGCCCGGCCTGCTTCAGCAGCGCTTTTGCTTTATCAGGATCGTAGCTGTAGTCCTGCAGATCTTTATTAAAGCCCAGCATATTTGGCGGGATCGGCGATTTTGCCACCGTACCGGAGCCCATAAAGACCGCATTAACGATAGCCTTCTTGTCGGTCGCGTAGTTTAGCGCCTGACGCACCAGCACGTTATCGAACGGCTTTTTCTCGGTATTAAACGCCAGATAGCCAACATTCAGCGCATCGACAGAGTGCAGCGTCAGGTCTTTGTTCTTTTTAATCACGTCAAACTGAACCGGAGACGGCGCAGGAATAATCTGACACTCGTTGGTCTGCAATTTCGCCAGGCGGGTTTCCACGTTTGGCGTGATGGAGAAGATAAGATGTTTGGTCGGCACCTCGCCATCCCAGTAGTTCGGATTAGCGACGTAGCGGATCAGCGAGTCCACCTTGTACTGCTGGAGCACATAGGGCCCGGTACCGATCGGCCAGGTATCGACGTTCTCAGGCGTGCCTTTTTTCAGCATCACATCGGCGTATTCGGCGGAGAGGATCGACGCGAAATCCATTCCCCAGTCGGCCAGGAACGCGGCGTTGGGTTCACTCAGGGTGAACTGGACGTGATAATCGTCGACCTTTTTAACGTCCTGAATCAGCTTATCGAGCCCGACATCGTTGAAGTATTCGTAGTTGCCCTGGGACACATTATGGTACGGGTGTTTAGGGTCTTTCTGACGCATCACCGAGAAAATAACGTCATCGGCGTTAAAGTCGCGCGTCGGCTTGAAGTATTTGTTGCTGTTGAACTTCACCCCTTTGCGCAGGGTAAAGGTATAGGTCTTGCCGTCCGGTGAAATCGTCCAGGATTCCGCCAGTGACGGTACCGGGGTATTTTTCACCGGGTCGAAATTGATCAGGCGGTTGTACAGAACCTGAGAGCTGGCCACGAACGACGGGCCGGAGCTGGCGATTTGCGGGTTGAACGACTCTGGCGATGCCTCGGAGCAGTAAATAAGGGTGTCGTTGTTTGCCGCCCATGCGGCACCGGCTGGTAAAAGAGCGCTCAGCGCAAGGGCGAGCAGCGTTTTCCCTGTAGACATAGTTATAACCCTGACAGATTTATTATATAGGTCAGTAATAACAGCACAGCCCTTATCACCTGGCAAATAACGAAACACTATCAGGTTATTCTAAAGGCGCGTTTTTTGCCGGTTTTACCTCCAGTGCAAAAATAGGTGATTTGCCTTAAGTTACGTTATTCGTCAAGCACAACCGTCACGATCTATGCCGCAAGAAATCGGCGCTTTTAGCGTCTCTTCCTCCGTTTGTTTGCTTCCTCGTTTCGTTAAAGTAACGGTGTGAAGAAGTATATGGGATCAAATCGTGGCAAAAACTCTTTTACGCAGCGGTAATCTGGATGATTTTCAGGCCGTTGGCGGCGGCGGACAGGCCGTTTTTGAATCAGCGTTACAAATCCGGGAAGCGCTTCGATTGCGCAAACAGCAGGCCATAGTGGACTGTCTGGCTATTCCTCAGGTCAACGACAGCGGCGACCGCGTGGACTGGTATTCCCCCGTTGAGGGAAGCGTCACCAGCTGGAAGGCGGCCAGTGAAGACGACCGCTACCGCGCCCTGCGCTATCTGGAAAACACGCTTGCCAGCGTTGAGTCGTTAAGCAAGAAATGCCTCCAGTCGCCCAAAACCGCGCAGCAGCTTTTCGGCTCGCTGCTGTCGAAAGCGTTTCAGTTTCCCGGCGAGAATTTTGTTTTCCTGGTCGCAGGAAAGCCGATTATTTGCTTCTGGGGTTTTGTAAACCTGAACGAAAATGCGCGCGACGATGTCCTCGACTGCCTGCGTGAAGCGTTGATCCCCGAGCCTGCCCCCGTTGTGATTGAAGAGCCCGAGCCAGAGCCCACTCCCGAACCGGCCATCACCTTTGAAAAAGCAGACGAGCCGCTGATTGCGCCCGTCGCCGCCGTGCGTATTACGCCGGAAGAACTGTATGAGCCGGAGCCCGCGCCGGTTGTTGCGCAACCCGCTCAGGAACCTGCGCCTGTTGCCGTCACGAAAAAACGTCGCGTTCCCCTGTGGACCCTGCCGGTTGCCGCCGTGATTGTGGCAGCCGTTGCCGCGCCGCTGCTGTGGCCAAAACAGGCCCCTTCGGCAGAGCCCGCTCCGGCACCGGCTCCTGAGCCCGTGGCTATTGCACCGCAGCCGATCAAAGCGGTAGAGCCGCTGGCTATGAATCTCCCCCTGCATCAGGCTGAGGTCGTCGCCAGTAAAGAAAAAGAACCCGCTCCTGCGCCTGAAGCCGCACCGGTGGTAATTGTTCCGATCCCGAAAGATGCCATGGTGATGGAAGCCGGTCAGGTGAAAGCCGGGTCGACGCGCTTCCTGAACGGTACCTGGCGCGCGGTTCTCGACGTGAAAGATCCGGTCACCGGCAAGCCGCCCTCAATGCGCTATCAAATCCAGAACAATAAAGGTTTCGCCCGCGTCGTGCACGGCGACAACATTGTCTGCCGCGCGGAGATTTTCTCCGGGCTGCACAGCAATGGCGAGCTGATGATTAAAAGTCGCGGCAATGCCCGCTGCACCGACGGTTCCCGCTACCCGATGCCGGAAGTCGCCTGTAAAGCCGGGGCCAGCGATATCGCAGAATGTCGCGCTCGCTATGACGCCAACACCGTCGTCCCACTGACGTTCAAGAAAGCAGGTGCCTGATCCTATGCTGGTAAATCTTTGCGACTATAAACAAAGCGTCACGCTTATTGCCAACAGCGGCGTGCAGTTCCTGGATTTCGGCCTGACGCCGCAGGACACCGCCAGCAACGGGCGCTTCGTACGTAAAACCGCGAACGGCCCCCTTTTGCGACTCGATTTCGACCTGGTGAACGGGCGCTATACCCTGCCGGGGACGAACGGCGGTCAGCCTGAAGTGGTTAAACCGGAAACCACCATTCCGCTGCATCAGTCCCTTGCCGTGCTGGACGGCGTCTGGCTTCCCGTGCCCTTCCTGCGCTTCAACCCGCCGCGGACCTTTGTGGAAGGACCGGATAACTGGGCGCGCGTTCAGGTGCGCAAGCTCGAGAAGCCCGATACGGCAGGCAACTCGCACCGCGTCACCCTCGCGCTCGACAGCCAGATCGCGGAGCATGCCACTTCAGCCCTGTCGCCGGTTGAAAACGATATTCTGAATGGAACCCGCTTTGCGCTGGCGTGGCGCGATAGTGAGGTAGAAAGCTTCCTCGACCAGACCTGGATTGACGGCTGGCTGCGCGAGGCATTTACCCAGTATGCCGACGGCGTTGAAAACCGCTCTGAACGCGACCTGCATCAGGCGATGCGCAGTTTTGAATATCAGGCCCACTGGCTCAATGTACTGACCATGCTCGGTGAACAGCTCACCATTCCGGAAGTGAAATTTGTCACCCACACGCTCAGCACGCCTGCCATTCCGGTCGATCTGATCCTCGACGTGGGCAACACCCACACCTGCGGCGTCATTATTGAAGACCACGGTGATGCAAACGACGGGCTTCGGCAGACCGCCGAGCTGCAGGTTCGTTCGTTAAGCGAGCCCCAGTTCCTGAACGAACCTCTCTTTACCAGCCGTCTTGAATTCTCCGAAGCGCGTTTTGGCAAACAGCACTTCTCGGTGGAAAGCGGTCGCGAAGATGCGTTTGTCTGGCCGTCGATTGTTCGCGTAGGCGATGAAGCCCGCAAGCTGGCGATGCAGCGCCTGGGAACCGAAGGTAACAGCGGCATTTCCAGCCCGCGCCGCTACCTGTGGGATGAAACGCCTGTCGTGCAGGACTGGCGCTTTAGTCAGATGAACGGCAAAACCCAGCGTGAACCGCTCGCCACGGCGTTTCCGCTGATGAACCTGATGAACGATGACGGTGAGCCGCTGTTTACGCTGCCGCAGGACGAGCGGCTGCCGGTCTTTTCGCCGCAGTACAGCCGCAGCACGCTGATGACGCACATGCTGTGCGAGCTGCTGGCGCAGGCGCTGGGCCAGATCAACAGCGTCGCCACCCGCCTGCGCCTGGGCTTCCCGGCCTCGCCGCGCCAGCTGCGCACCCTGATCCTGACCCTGCCCTCGGCCATGCCGAAGCAGGAGCGCGAGATTTTCCGTCGCCGCATGTTTGAAGCCATTGCCATCGTCTGGAAAGCGATGGGCTGGCACCCGCAGGATGAAGATTTTGCCACCCGCAAGCAGCAGGAAAAAAGCGTGGTGCCGGTCCCTGAGATCCAGATGGAGTGGGATGAAGCCAGCTGCGGTCAGCTGGTGTGGCTGTATAACGAAGCGATTTCCCGTTTTGGCGGCCAGACGGAAGCCTTTTTCGCCTCACTCGCCCGCACGGATCGTGAACCTGAGCCAGGCGTGCAGCCGGGCCGCGCATTACGCGTCGCGTCTATCGACATCGGCGGTGGCACCACGGATATGGCAATAACCCACTACCAGCTTGATGACGGCTCCGGTAATAACGTCAAAATCACCCCGCAACTGCTGTTCCGCGAAGGGTTCAAGGTGGCGGGCGACGATACCCTGCTGGACGTGATTCAGCGCTATGTCCTGCCCGCCCTGCAAACGCAGCTGCAGAAATCCGGCATTGCGGACGCCTCACTGCTGATGGCGTCGCTGTTCGGCGACTCCGGGCGTATTGATACCCAGGCGGTACTGCGCCAGCAAACGGCGTTTCAGCTCTTTATGCCGATTGGCCACGCCATTCTTTCCGCGTGGGAAGCCAGCGACATTGACGATCCGCTGGCGGGCCTGCATGCCACCTTTGGCGAGCTCCTTGCGCAGAAACCAACCCGCAACGTGATGAACTATCTTCAGCAGGCAATCGATCATGCCCTGCCGGCGGGCTCAGAGGCGTTCGACCTGTTCGCCGTGCCGCTGCACGTGAACTTCCGCGAAATGCAGGATGCAATGCTGGCCGGTCAGTTTACGCTGACCTCGCCGCTTCACGCGGTGTGTGAAGCGATTTCCCATTACAGCTGCGATATTCTGCTCATCACCGGGCGCCCGGGCTGCCTGCCGGGCGTTCAGGCGCTGATTCGGCATCTGCAGCCGGTGCCGGTCAACCGCATCGTCTGGTTGGATAAATATCAGGTTCACGAGTGGTATCCCTTCAGCCAGCAGGGGCGCATAGGCAATCCGAAATCGACCGCCGCGGTGGGGGCCATGCTCTGCAGCCTGGCGCTCGATCTGCGTCTGCCGCGCTTTAACTTTAAGGCCGCGGACATTGGCGCCTATTCCACCGTGCGCTATCTGGGCGTGCTGGATAACACCGTCAATACCCTGCGCGAGGAAAACGTCTGGTATCAGGATATCGATCTCGATAAACCCGGCGCGAAGCTTGACGCCCGTCTGCACTTCCCGCTGCGCGGTAACGTTACCCTCGGCTTCCGCCAGCTGGCGAACGCGCGCTGGCCCGCCACGCCGCTTTATACGCTCAGCATCAACTCGGCTGAACTGGCAAAAGCGATTGCCGGCGACGGCGTGCTGAACGTGCGGCTTAAGCTCTGCGGCGGCAGCAAATTAGAGGGCCCTGAGTCCTTCGAGCTCAGCGATGCCTGGCTTCAGGACGGCACGCCGGTTGCGCCTGACGCGTTAACCTTCAAACTGAATACCCTGGCCGATCGCCGACACAGCGGTAGCCACTACTGGATCGACAGCGGGAGCGTATACCTGAAATGACAGCGACCACGACCACCACCCAGACCTTGATCGGGTGGATTAATGAGACGCGCCTGACCGCCCCTGTGCTGGATAACGATGCTGATGCCCTGCTTGCTCGCATCAACGCGGCGCAGGCGCGGGAGCAGGCCATTGAACACGCCCTGACCCGCCGGAGCAGCATTGGGCTTTACGGCCATTCTCAGAGCGCCAAAGCGCACCTGCTGCTGTCGCTGTGCGGCAGCGGTAACGGGCGCCTGAACGTGATGCCGGGCCAGCGCACCTTTGACTATTTTTCGCATATTAACCCAGGGCATGCCCTGACCAACATGGCCGTGCGCTTCACACGAGACACCCCGGAGGTAGCGGATGAGGCGTTTCCGCTGCGTCTGAGCCTGGTCACAGAGGCCGAACTGGTACAGCTGTTTATTGCCCGCACGACGCTGCACCCGCAGATGCGCGCGGTGGATAAGGCGGTCATTGAGACGCGTCTGGAGAAATGGCGCGGCCTTCGCCAGCCGCAGAGCGTGCCCGGCATCACGGCGCAGGATGTGGGTGCGATTTCGCGTTTCTGGCAAAGCACGGTACCCGCCGCGAGACAGCAAATTGATGACGCCCTGTGGCATGAGTTTGCCCAGCTGGTGCCATCGCTCGATCTCAGCACCCGCGCCAGCGTCTGGTCGCTACTGTGGGGCGAGCAACAGGAGTTAACCCAGCAGTGGCTGAAGCTTGCCCACGTGCTGCATCAGACCAGCCATGCGAGCGAGCTGGCTGCGCCGCTGAGCCTGCTGGTGGACAGCTTTGGTCTGCCTGGTGAAGGGTTCCTGACGCACGGTACCTTAACCCAGCAGGAAACTCAGGAGACGCTGCTTCATCCGCTGAACAACGGTGAAATGCTCAACGCCATCAGCATCCCGGTCGACGTGCTTGCCTTCCTTACCCGCGAGCTGGTCTTGCCGGTTGAGAATGGCGCGCTGGATAACGTTGATATCATTGATATTCCGGTCTTTGAATACGGCAGTGCCGATCCTTTAGTACAGGCTAAATGCCAGTGGCTGTTTGAACATTACCGCCAGCAGCTCCAGCCGGATGTGCTGGTTATCTGCAACGCGACAGCGCGGCACGAGCAGACGGCCCAAAAAGCAAAAGTGTTAATTAACTGGA
Source organism: Enterobacter cloacae complex sp. P2B (assembly GCF_014895985.1). Lineage (NCBI taxonomy): Bacteria > Pseudomonadati > Pseudomonadota > Gammaproteobacteria > Enterobacterales > Enterobacteriaceae > Enterobacter > Enterobacter cloacae complex sp. P2B. Next base: position 240,316 of record NZ_JADBQQ010000011.1, read on the forward strand.
TTAAAGAGACCCAGCCTGCCGAGGAGTCTGCCCTGCCGGGGCTGGTGTGGGCGATCACCCCGCATGACGCTCGTTTCACTACCCGACAGAATCTCGATGAAGCCGTACAGCATCTGCTGGGCAAGCCAGGCCTGCGCTGGGGAACTCTGCAGGCGCTGGACAGCCACAGCATGCAGCGCGTCATTGAGTGGTTGTCTCAGGCGACGCTCCCGGCACAGCGGCAGAAGCGTCTCGGCACGCTGAAAAACCTGCTGCGGCAGGAGATCGCGTCGCTGATGCAAAGCTATCTGGCGCCGCTGGTTGAGGAACCGGGTACGCGACGTGCTCAGGCCGAAAACATGGTGCGCACGCTGCAAAGCAGTGCCGCCCGTCACGGCGAACTGCTTGAAGGCCTGCTGCCGCCGCTGAGAGCCTTTGAAACGCTGCTCGCCGTTCAGCAGCCGCGCGAGGAGCAGGTGAACGGGCTGTTCACGGACACCATCGATCTGTTCGCCGATAACGCCCAGGAAAGCGCAGGACGATTCCAGACAAAAGACAAAGCGCGCCTGGCGCACAGAGTATGGATAAATCATCTGCGCCAGTGGAGCCGCAATGAAGCTACCGCCGCCCGTCTTGGTCTGGAGCCCGCGGTGCTGCAGCAAATCGCGGATGTGCTGGTGGTAACCAGCTACCGGCTTAATCTGCCGCAACAGCTTCAGCGCATTGTCGACGCGGATAAAAGCAGCGCGGCGCAGCTGCATGCGGTGATAGGGAATTTCGTTGGCTGGCTGGGTTACGACCAGACCCCGTCAGCAGAACGCCCCGCAAGCCGCATTCGCAAAGGTCAGGCAATCTTTGTTACGCCCGTCGTCAGCAGTGCCGCACCGCGCCTGACGCGTCTGGGGGAGCAGCCTGTTCATGCGGCCACCGCGTACGTTTACGACTGGCTGGTTGCCCTCTATAGCCGGGCAATCGAAAACATTGATTATCAGCATCCGCATGATGTTCAGCCTGACGCACGTCAGGCACTGCGGGCTTTAATCCTGTAGCGGCCTTTCTTGCCGGGTAGCGCTGCGCTTACCCGGCATATATTCAGCAACGATAATCACGCCGCCATACACTCCGCTAAGGCCTGCGCCAGTGCCGACGGGTTTTCCCACGACATGGAGTGCCCCGCCGCAGGGATGATTTTGACCTCAACGCCCTTCAGCTTCAGATTATCCACATCGTCATCCGGCAGTGAGAGCTCACCAAAAATCAACGTCACCGGGCAAGGCAGCGACAGAAATTGCGCTTCCCAGTCCGGCTCAACACCGGCGACCAGGCTTGATGCGCCGCGCCAGACGGCATAGGGTGCATTGCTTTGCAGGCACCCGGCCCAGGCGGTGGTCTCTTTACGGAGCATGGCATTATAGCCCTGCGCCACAAACTGGTATTCGGTTTGCGCCGCAATAGAGCGGCTAAACATCCCCCCACCGGCGTGAAAATTGGGCTCCGACACTATCAGTCCCTTCACGCGCGGTGCCAGCAGCCCCGCCGTTTCTATAGCAATGCTGCCGCCCATGCTGTGACCGTATAACCAGAAAGCATCCAGCTGAAGATGGTCAATCAACTCCGCCACGACGCGCGCCTGTTCAGTCGTTTTATAGCTGTAATGTTCAGGCTTATCGCTGTAACCGCTGCCGGGTAAATCGATGAGAATAGCTCTGCGCCCGCCAAACTGAGGGTCTCGGACGACGCGAGGATATTCATAGGAAGAGGCGCAGCCCAATCCGTGGATAAAGACTAAGGGATCGCCAGAGCCGGGCAAATCATGCCAGCGCACGGTGCAACCCGCATGCTGCGAGTAAAAACTGTTCATAAGCACTCCTTTACGATGCACTGTGTATTTATACAGCCATCGTAACTGGAATGCTATGTTCATCTTTCGAAATTGGAAGGATGCTTCAGAAAAGAGAAATCAGCAGCGCAACGGGGAAACTCATCGGCCAGGTCGACCCGACCAGAAACGCGCTAAGCAGGCGGATGCGCTTGCGGTCTTTAGAAAGGAACCAGGTAATTAATGCACAGATGGAAGCCATCACTGCGTAAAAAACCAACATCTTTTGATACAACGTCATTCTGTATACCAGAGCCGAAAAAATAACCGCACGCAATATGCGTCATATGTTGATACAGATCAAGTTTTTTCATTACATAATAACCACTTAAATATTATGGCTAATAACAACTGAGTATTTTGTATTACAAACAGGGGGAGCCACCCATTATCTTTATTGATAACATGCAAGTAAAATGCACTTTTTGATAAATTCTCTCTTCCGCAAAGGCGTCTAATAAAGGCAGACATACATGGGAGGCAATATGCTACGCATTCCGCAAAGCTGTATTCATACCCGCTCTACCCCTTTCTGGAATAAAGAAACCGCCCCCGCCGGGATCTTTCAGCGTCATCTCGATACGGGTACCCGTCCGGGCGTTTATCCCCGCCTGTCCGTTATGCAGGGTGCCGTCCGCTACCTGGGTTATGCTGATGAACATGTCCCTGAGCCTGACAGCACACTGATTATCAGGGCCGGCCACTTCGGTGTTTTTCCCCCTGAGAAATGGCATCACATCGAGGTGATGAGCGACGACACGCTGTTCAATATTGAATTTTTCGTCGAACCAGAGGTGTTGAAGTCGCTTTAAGCGGCTTTTATTTACGAGGTAACCCTTATGCTACGTATCCCTGAGAATTTTGTTCATACCCGCTCCACGCCATTCTGGAACAAAGACACCGCGCCAAAAGCCCTTTTCACCCACCATAATACGAAAGCCAGCGTATATGGCCGTTTGTCGGTGATGCAGGGTGCGGTGCGCTATTTCGGTTTCCCGAACGCTGACGCGACCGAACCGGATCTGGAGCTGGTGATTGAAGCCGGATCGTTTGGCATCTCACCGCCGGAGAAATGGCACCGCATCGAGCTATTGACCGACGATACCTATTTCAATATCGACTTTTTTGCCGATCCTGACGTTACGCTTCAGGGGGCTGGCATCGGCAAAGTGGTCAATACACATAAGGAGTAACCGCGTGGGTAAAGCAACGTACACAGTGACCGTGACCAACAACAGCAACGGCGTCTCGGTGGATTATGAAACAGAGGCCCCCATGGAGTTGCTCATCCCCGACGTCGCCGCAGACGTGGTAAAAGATCTGGTGAATACCGTCCGCGCTTACGACACGGAAAATGAGCACGAGGTGTGTGGCTGGTAAAGCAAACGCCCGGCGATGCAGACCGCCGGGCATGATTTTCTAGTGTTTAATCATCACATGCCGGACAACCGTATAATCCTCAAGCCCGTATACCGACATATCCTTTCCATAGCCAGACAATTTCATGCCGCCGTGCGGCATTTCGCTCACCAGCATAAAGTGGGTATTCACCCAGGTGCAGCCGTACTGCAGGCGTGCGCTCAGGCGATGGGCGCGTCCCACGTCTTTCGTCCAGACCGACGACGCCAGGCCGTATTGCGAATCGTTCGCCCAGGCCAGGACCTGCGCTTCATCGTCGAATTCGGTGACGCTCACCACCGGTCCAAACACTTCGCGCTGAACGATGGCATCGTCCTGTTTCGCCCCGGCCAGCAACGTTGGCTGGAAGTAGTAGCCCGCCCCCTCTTTTTTGCTCCCGCCCGTCACCACGCGGATATGGCCAAGGGCTTTCGCCTCGTCAACCGCCTGACAGACGCGTGAAAGATGGGCAGCCGAGCTGAGCGGACCGAGTTCAGTAGACTCATCCTCCGGGGCACCCATTTTGAGGCTGGCGACCGCGGCACCGAGCTTTTCCACAAGTTGGGCATAGATCCCCTTCTGGGCATAGATACGGCAGGCCGCCGTACAGTCCTGCCCGGCATTGTAGAAACCAAACGTCCGCACGCCTTCTACAACCGCATCCAGGTCGGCGTCATCGAACACGATAACCGGCGCTTTACCGCCCAGCTCCATGTGGGTGCGCTTAATGGAGGACGCCGTGTGCCCGATGATATGCTCCCCGGTGGCAATCGAACCGGTCAGCGACACCATGCGCACTTTTTCATGTCCGGTGAGTGGGTCGCCCACCGTTTTCCCGCGGCCAAACAGCACGTTGAGAACGCCGGCCGGGAAGATATCTTTCGCCAGCTCCGCCAGCTTTAACGCCGTTAGCGGCGTGATTTCAGACGGCTTGATGACCACACAGTTACCGGCCGCCAGCGCAGGCGCCAGCTTCCATGCCGCCATCATCAGCGGGTAGTTCCACGGCGCGATAGAGGCAACCACGCCCACCGGGTCGCGGCGGATCATCGACGTGTGGCCGTCAAGATACTCACCCGCGGCCAGCCCGTTCAGGCAGCGGGCCGCCCCGGCGAAGAAACGGAAAACGTCGACCACTGCCGGAATTTCATCGCCCAGCGCACAGTGCAGCGGCTTTCCGCAGTTGAGGGATTCGAGCCGGGCAAACTCTTCGCCATGCGCTTCAATCGCATCCGCGAGCTTCAGCAGGCACTCGGCGCGCGTTTTCGGCGTCGTTTGTCCCCACGCCTCAAAAGCACGGTCGGCGGCCTGAACCGCTGCGTCGACCTGTGCCGCTGACGCTTCAGCAATCTCCAGCAGCACCTCTCCGGTGGCCGGGTTATAGACCGGCTGTTTTTCTCCCTCTCCGGCAACCAGTTCACCCTTTATCAGCAGATGTGTTTGCATAGCATTGTCCTGTTCAAATCAATGTTATTTCCCGCCGCCGGCGATGTTCTCGCCGTCGCGGGTTAGCCACCAGGCTCCCAGAATGGGGATGGTTGTTACCAGCATCACCAGCAGTGCAACGACGTTGGTGACCGGCACGTCGCGCGGACGGCCTAGCTGATTGAGCAACCACAGCGGTAACGTGCGTTCGTGTCCCGCCGTAAAGGTTGTGACGATAATTTCGTCAAACGACAGGGCAAACGCCAGCATTCCCCCGGCCAGCAGCGCGGAGCCCAGGTTGGGCAGCACCACATAGCGGAAGGTTTGCCATCCGTCGGCCCCGAGATCCATCGAAGCTTCCACCAGACTCCAGGAAGTGCGTCTGAAACGGGCAATCACGTTATTGAAGACCACCACCACACAAAACGTGGCGTGCCCAACCACGATGGTGAAAAACCCCGGCTCAAGGTTGATTGTTTTGAACGCTGTCAGCAGCGCCAGGCCAGTGATGATCCCCGGCAACGCAATCGGCAGCAGCAGCAATAGCGAGATCGCGTTCTTGCCAAAAAACTCGCTTCGCCAGAGCGCCGCTGCAGCAAGCGTGCCAAGTACCAGGGCTATCGCGGTGGATAGCGCGGCAACCTGAAGTGACAACGTCACCGATTCGATGATATCGCCGCGCCCCGCCGCCGCAGTAAACCACTTCAGCGTCAGCCCCTGAGGCGGAAAGCTGTAGGCAGCATCTTCGGTATTAAAGGCATAGACTGCGATAATCAGCAGCGGGAAGTGCAGGAAGATGACGCCTCCCCACGCTGCCACTTTCAGGAACAGCGGTGCGCGTTCAGAGTGCATCGAATGCTCCCAGACGCTTCACGAACGCCAGATAGAGTGAAATCAGCACGATGGGAACCAGCGTGAACGCCGCGGCCATGGGCATATTGCCGATCGCCCCCTGCTGGGAGTAGACCATGTTACCGATGAAAAACCCCGGCGGCCCGACCAGCTGCGGTACGATGAAATCCCCCAGCGTCAGGGAAAAGGTGAAGATTGAGCCCGCGGCAATACCCGGAATAGCCAGCGGCAGAACGACATAGCGGAAGGTCTGGCGCGGGCGCGCGCCGAGATCGGCTGAGGCCTGCAGCAGCGAAGCCGGCAGACGTTCCAGCGCCGCCTGAACGGGCAGGATCATAAACGGCAGCCAGATATAGACGAAGACCAGAAACCGCCCCAGCCCGGAGGTGGATAAGGTGTTGCCGCCTACCGCGGGTAGCGTAAGGATCGAGGTCAGGAGCGGCTCCAGCCCCAGGTGGTTGAGGAACCATTGTGCCACGCCGTCCTTCGCCAGCAGCAGCGTCCAGGCGTAGGCTTTGACGATGTAGCTCGCCCACATTGGCAGCATCACGGCGATATAGAAAAACGCTTTCCACTTGCCGCGGGTGTATCGCGCCATGTACCAGGCCATCGGGAACGCCAGAATTGCGCTGGCAATCGTCACCGCAATCGCCATCGTTAACGTGCGCAGGATGATGTCGTAGTTTGCCGGGTTGAAGAGCGCCAGAATGTTCGCCAGGGTCAGATCCGGCGTGACCGCCATGGTGAAATCGTCAAAGGTGTAAAAACCCTGCCACAAAAGGGTCAGCAGCGATCCTAAATAGACAATGCCAAACCACATCAGCGGTGCAAGCAGAAGCAGGAACAGTCCAAGCGACGGTTTACGCCAGAACAGTGACGTAATGCGGCTTATGCGGCCGCGCGGGGCGGGAGGGTGCGCGACACTCATAGCCATTTCACCTCTCCTCCTGCAGGCGAATCATCGCCTCGCGCGACCACGACGCCGTGACGGCCTGCCCCGGCGCAATGCCGCTTAGCGGCGAGAAATCGCTGAGATTGGCCTGGCTCACCAGCAGTTTGGCACCGTCGGCGAGCCTGAGCTCAAGACGCGTGGCAGCCCCCTGATACTGAACGGCCTGGACGACGCCCTGCACCTGAACCTCACCCCCCTCATTCAGGCGGATATGTTCCGGACGCAGGGAATAGCTGCCCTCCATGCCGCAGACTTTATGCGCAAGGCCTGCATCGAAGACGTTCGAGGTGCCGACAAAACCGGCGACAAACGGCGTGCGCGGGCGCATGTAGAGATCGCGCGGGGTATCGACCTGCTCGATGCGCCCATTATTGAACACCGCCACCCGGTCCGACATGGAGAGGGCTTCACCCTGATCGTGGGTGACGAAAATAAAGGTGATGCCGAGTTCCTGCTGAAGTTTCTTCAGCTCGAACTGCATCTGCTCCCGCAGCTTGAGATCGAGCGCGCCTAACGGCTCGTCGAGCAGCAGGACGCGCGGTTCATTCACCAGCGCCCGCGCGATGGCCACACGCTGGCGCTGGCCTCCGGAAAGCTCCGAAGGCTTGCGGGCGACGGCAAAGCTTAAGCCCACTTTTTCCAGCGCGTCGCGAGCCTGCGCGTGGCGTTTTTTCTTGTCGACGCCTTTCACCATCAGCCCGTAGGCGACGTTATCGAGGATCGACATATGCGGGAACAGCGCGTAATCCTGGAATACGGTGTTCACGTCCCGCTCCCACGGCGGCAGCGCGCTCGCCTCTTTGCCAAAGATAGATATCGTGCCGCCAGACAGCTGCTCAAAGCCGGCAATCAGACGCAGGCAGGTGGTTTTGCCGGAGCCCGAAGGCCCCAGCATGGAGAAGAATTCTCCGTCACGAACGGCAATGGTGACCCCATCCACCGCCCGCACGTCGCCGTACAGACGGGAAACGTCATTAAACTCTACCGCGTACGTCATGTTCTGCTCCCGGATGATTAACGGCCACCCATGATGGCGATGTAATCCTGCGTCCAGCGGCTGTAAGGCACATATTTTCCGCCTTCTGCGATGGGGGTTTTCCAGAACATGATTTTGTCAAAATAGTTATAGCCGTTGGTTTCACAGCCCTTGTCACCCAGCAGCGTGCTGGCCTTACACCCTTCAGGCACGACGGGCAGCGAGCCAAACCATGCCGCCAGATCGCCCTGCACTTTCGGCGTGAGCGACCAGTTCATCCACTTGTAGGCGCACATCGGGTGTTTTGCCTGCGCATGCAGCATGGTGGTATCCGCCCAGCCGGTCACCCCCTCTTTCGGGAAGACGGTGGCAACGGGCTGGTTCTCGCCCTTCAGAGCATTCGCCTGATACGGCCAGGCGCTGGAGGCCACGACGCCTTCATTTTTGAAGTCGCTCATCTGGACGGTGGTGTCATGCCAGTAGCGGTGGATCAGGGCATGCTGGTCGCGAAGTACTTTGAGCACGGCGGCATACTGTTCTTCAGTGAGCTGATACGGGTCGCTAATACCCAGCTGCGGCTGAGTGGCTTTGACGAACAACGCCGCATCGGCGATATAAATCGGGCCGTCGTATGCCTGCACGCGTCCCTGATTGGTTTTGCCGTCCGGCAGATCCTGCTTCGTAAAGACCACGCTCCAGCTGTCTGGCGGCGTCGGGAAGGTTTTGGTGTTGTACATCAACAGATTGGGCCCCCACTGATACGGCGTGCCGTAGACCTTGCCGCCCACGTTAAACCACTCGCCCTTCACGATGCGCGGGTCAAGGGTTTTCCAGTTGGGGATCAGTTCCGGGTTAATCGGCTGAACGCGTTTTCCCATAATCAGGCGGAGCGAGGCATCACCTGACGCGGTGACAAGGTCGTAACCTCCCTTCGCCATCAGGCTGACCATTTCATCGGACGTGGCCGCCGTTTTAACGTTGACCGCGCAGCCGGTCTCTTTTTCAAACTGGGTAACCCAGTCATAATTTTTATCCGTCTGTCCGCGTTCGATGTACCCCGGCCAGGCGATAATATCCAGTCGGCCTTCCCCGTCGCCAATGGCCTTTGGTGGTTCTGCGGCTTGCGCGGTCATGATAGTCATGCCGAGCGCGCACAGGCTGCTGCGGGCAAATTTTTTGCTCATAAGAGTTACTCCTGTCGCAATGAAATTTAGCGGCAGCCGTGCCGTAAAAATATCTCCCTTATTAAACGTAGACCGCGCAAATGCGCCGCACCGTTCGGCTTAAGGAAATTTCATCAAGGTGTGACCGAGGACGCATTCCCCGTTAACTGGATTATAGACAAGGAGTTAGCCGCGAAAGCCGGTATGCAGATTTCATATGATATGGCACCGCAAAATATTTGCCGTGCCGTCGTCAGGATAAGAAATGATTATTTAAATAAAGGGGAAAAGTTATTCCATCATTGTGCTAATTAATTTACCTAACTGAATGACCGCCTGCTCTTCCCGCTCGCCCCACGCCCAGGACGTATTAAACCGGAAGAACGGCGTCCACGCGTCAGAGGTGGAAAACATCTTTCCGGGCGCAATGCTGATATGGTGCGTTAAGGCCTTTTCGCTCAGCAGCCCCGCGTCCAGCTGCGCAGGTAGCTCCAGCCATAAAAAATAGCCGCTGTCGTTGTGGTGGATTTTGACACCGGCGGGCATATGGCGCAGAAGCGACTGCCACGCCTGCTGTTTTCGCTCTGCGAGGGTTCGTCGCAGGCGGCGCAGATGGGCGTCGTAGCGTTTTGTCGCCAGATAGTCCACCAGCGCCAGCTGCATGGGGGAACTGGTTGAAAGCGTGCTCATCAGCTGCAGCTGCTGAATGCGGCGCGCGTGTTTTCCTGCCGCCACCCAGCCGATGCGAAACCCCGCCACCAGGCATTTTGAAAAGGAAGAGCAGTGAAGCGTCATATCTACCCGGTCCCAGGCTTTGGCCGGAAGCGGTTTTTCGCGACCAAAATAGAGCTCGCTGTAGACATCGTCCTCGATCAAAGTGACGTTGTGTTCCGTCAGGAGCGCGACCAGACGCGCTTTTTTTTCCGCACTCAGCGTAAAGCCAAGCGGGTTTTGGCCGTTGGTCATGAGCCAGCAGGCTTTTACGGGGTAGTCGTTCAGCGCCTGCTCCAGCGCATTCAGATCGATACCCTCCCGGACGTCTGTGGCGACCGACAGCGCTTTTAGCTTCAGACGCTCCAGCGCCTGCAGTGCGCCGTAAAAACACGGGTTTTCAACAATCACCCAGTATCCTGGCTCCGTCACCGCCTGCAAACTCAGGTTGAGGGCCTCAAGGGCGCCTGCGGTAATGACGATCTCGTCCGGCGAGATGTTCATCCCCTGCTGCGCATAACGGCGCGCAATGGCGTGACGGAGTTCAGCGTTACCGGGCGGCAGGTTCTCAATCACACTCATTGCGGTAGCGGTTTTACTGACGTTTGCCAGCGAGCGGTTGAGCTGCTGAAGCGGGAAAAGCCGGGGGTCGGGAAACGCGGAGGCGAAAGGAACAACGGACGGATCTCGGCTGGCCTGTAAGACCTCGAAGATATAGGTGTTGATATCTACCGCTTCATCACGCATTACCTGGGCAGGCGGCGCAGGCTGTTGTGCGGTCGGGCGCGAGGCAACGTAATAGCCCGACTGCGGCCTGGCGACAATGCGCCCCTGACTTTCCAGCATCTGATACGCGTGGCCAACGGTCATAAAGCTCATGCCGCTGCTTGCCACCTGCTCTCGCAGGGAAGGCAGCTTATCGCCTGGCAGCCAAACGCCAAGCTCAATCTGCGAGATAATTTGTTGCGCCAGACGCTGGTATTTTTTCATCAGATTCTCCTTATTGCCGACAGTGTATATCAGCAGGAGAAAAAGAGAAGATTTTGCTAACTGTTATAGTTTAAGTAAAAATTACTTACGGTACTCGGTAACGTGGCTTTGCGCCTGACGCGCAGCGGCCAGGTGATCGAGCGTGATCATTGACGATTTGCAAAAGATGCATTTCGCACCGAGCGGGTTTTTCTCAGATACATCAAAGACTGAGGTACGGTACTGCGAGCCATGACAGCATGGGCAGCGGAAATGGATATAAGAAGTCATAGGATTCTCCTGTGAACGTAAAAACGTAAATTACTCATGAGCCGATCAGGCAATAATGGTTTTAAACAAAACTAATCGGAATGTAGATAAAGACCCAAGAGAGGCTGCGGAGAGGCACAACGTGATGAGAACTGCTTTATGAAACTACGTCAGATATTTTTTTGGACTCAAAACCAGAAGACCATTAACGCACGGCGATGACGACAAAGCAAGCGGTTTAATGCCTAAAATTCATAAAAATAGTGTTTTTATTCAGAAACGCTTAATGCGGCACAAAATATTAGCGGGACCAATCTCAAGAAAAACATTTATAAATCAATGAAATATAAATATTTTGCATGGCATTTTTTGTCTAATCACCATAACACATTGGGAGTATTAACATCCATTCGGTATACGAACTGTGAAAGAAAAAGGAGTTTAAGATGGCCATTCCAGCATACCTGTGGCTAAAAGACGACGGTGGAGCAGATATCAAAGGCGCTGTCGATGTACAAGATCGTGAGGGCAGTATCGAGGTGTTGGGATTTAGTCATGGCCTGCATCTACCAACAGATAACATGACGGGGAAAATTACTGGTACTCGTATTCATTCAGCTCTCGTTTTTGAGAAGGAATTCGACAGATCAAGTCCCTATCTCTACAAAGCCGTAGCAAAAGGTCAGACGCTGAAAGGGGCTGAATTTAAATGGTATAAGATCAACGATTCCGGGCAGGAAGTTGAATACTTCAATATGCAGCTAGAAAATGTCAAAGTCGTCTCTATATGTCCACTCATGCATGACATTAAAAACCCGGCAACGGAGAAGCATAACCATCTGGAAAGTATCTCCCTGCGTTACGAAAAAATAACCTGGAAACACTGTGACGGTAATATTATTTTTTCTGACGAGTGGAAAGACAGATGATTCGGTGCACTTTTCATTTGAACGGCTATCAGCTTTCCACTTTGAGTTGCCCCGGCTTAGGCTTTTTCCCCGCGTATTCTGGAAATTCCGGGCATAACAGAAATAATCCTAATGCCGTTGCGACTCCTGAGGTGGGCCCCTTACCCCCAGGACTCTATTATATCGTGACACGTCCACGAGGCGGTTTTGGTACTCACTGGCATGACGCAATTAAAGGGTTAGAAAGCGGATCAAACCGTGACTTTTGGTTTGCTCTTTACCGCCACGATACTCACATTGACGACAGAACTTTTATCAATAATGTTGAGCGTGGTTCTTTCCGGTTACACCCGGCGGGACAATCTGGGATTAGCAATGGATGTATTACGTTGCCAAATCACTCCCATTACAGAATTCTGATGCATGGTCTACTGGCATCCGGCACGTTTAAAGTTACTGCTGGGTTAGATGCACTTGGAACAATACAGGTATATTGATGAATGCAAAAAAGCATACCCTGACCTGGGTTGTTGAAACATTGATGCTGTTTGTTATTTACTCACTTGTATGTTACTTCATGCCTGATGTATTACTTTATCATCTCTTCACCAGACATTTTGGCTTTATGACTGAACTTGAATGGAGTGAAAGCTATACACTGTTGCTTTTCATCTTCTCATTTTTGCTCAATGCCATGTTGATTTACCTCTGGGCATTACGAAAATGAACCTCCCTTGGGCAGAAATATTGCCGCCCAGCAATATAAAGCAAAGGCAGGCAAGAAAACTGTTATAGATAAATAACCCAGGTCTGTCTCTGCAACCCAGCGCTGGCGCGGCTTAGAATGGCATCGACATAATTACATCGCGGAGTATTGCATGTTTGGTTTAGATGCTTTTCACCTTGCGCGGATACAGTTTGCCTTTACCGTATCCTTTCACATTATTTTCCCGGCCATCACCATCGGCCTGGCCAGCTATCTTGCCGTGCTCGAAGGGCTGTGGCTGAAAACAAAAAATCCGGTCTGGCGCTCGCTGTACCATTTCTGGTCGAAGATTTTTGCCGTCAACTTTGGCATGGGCGTGGTCTCCGGGCTGGTGATGGCCTACCAGTTTGGCACCAACTGGAGCGGCTTTTCGCAGTTTGCAGGCAGCATTACCGGCCCGCTACTGACCTATGAAGTGCTTACCGCCTTCTTCCTCGAAGCCGGGTTCCTCGGCGTGATGCTGTTCGGCTGGAATAAAGTGGGGCCAGGGCTGCACTTCTTCTCCACCTGCATGGTGGCGCTGGGCACCATTATCTCAACCTTCTGGATCCTCTCCTCGAACAGCTGGATGCAGACCCCGCAAGGCTACGAGATCGTCAACGGTCAGGTGGTACCGGTGGACTGGTTCGCCGTGGTATTTAACCCCTCTTTCCCCTACCGCCTGCTGCACATGTCGATTGCGGCATTCCTGAGTAGCGCCCTGTTTGTCGGTGCATCCGCGGCATGGCATCTGCTGCGCGGGAATAATACCCCTGCCATTCGGGCGATGTTTTCGATGGCGCTGTGGATGACGCTGATTGTTGCACCCATCCAGGCCCTGGTTGGCGATATGCACGGGTTGAACACCTTAAAGCATCAGCCCGCCAAGATTGCCGCTATTGAAGGCCATTGGGAAAACCCGCCGGGCGAGCCTACCCCGCTGCTGCTGTTTGGCTGGCCTGACATGGAGCAGGAGCGCACCCGCTTTGGACTGGCGATCCCGGCGCTGGGTAGCCTCATCCTGACGCACAGCCTGGATAAACAGGTCCCTGCGCTAAAAGAGTTTCCAAAAGAAGACCGTCCTAATTCCACCATCGTCTTCTGGTCGTTCCGCATTATGGTGGGTTTAGGGATGCTGATGCTGCTGCTTGGGGTAGTGGCGCTTTGGCTGCGTTATAAAAAGCGGGTTTATTCTTCGCGTCCGTTCCTGTGGTTTGCCCTGCTGATGGGGCCATCCGGGCTGATTGCCATTCTGGCCGGATGGGTCACCACCGAAGTCGGCCGCCAGCCGTGGGTGGTCTACGGACTCCAGCGAACGAAGGATGCGGTTTCAGCCCATGGTGACCTGCATATGAGCGTGAGCCTGCTGGCCTTCTTCGTCGTCTATACCTCGGTATTCGGCGTGGGCTACAGCTATATGGTGCGCCTCATCCGAAAAGGCCCGCAGCCGCATGAATCGTTCGCCACCGAGTCCGATGGACGCCCGGCGCGCCCGCTTTCTGCCGTCACAGCTGAACATAAGGAGCAGCCATAATGGGTATCGATCTTTCCATTATCTGGTTTGTCATCATCGTCTTTGCCACGCTGATGTATATCGTCATGGACGGGTTTGATCTGGGAATCGGTATTCTGTTCCCGGCAACACAAAACGCCGACGATCGCGACGTGATGGTCAACAGCGTCGCACCGGTCTGGGACGGCAATGAGACCTGGTTGGTGCTGGGTGGTGCCGCCCTGTTCGGTGCATTCCCACTGGCCTATGCGGTGATTATTGATGCTCTGACCATTCCGCTGACGTTAATGCTGATCGGACTTATATTCCGCGGCGTGGCGTTTGAATTTCGCTTTAAAGCCACCCCGGCCCACCGTCCTTTCTGGGATAAGGCGTTTATTGGCGGTTCCGTTCTGGCGACCTTTACCCAGGGCGTGACGGTAGGTGCCGTCATTAACGGCTTTAGCGTCACTGGCAGAACGTATACCGGTGGACCGTTTGACTGGTTTACCGCGTTTAACCTGTTCTGCGGCGCGGGTCTGGTGGTGGCCTACGCGCTGTTAGGCTCAACCTGGCTGGTGATGAAAAGCGAAAATGCGCTGCAGCAGCGGATGCGTGAGGTATCGAAAACGCTGTTAATCGTGCTTCTGGCGTTTATCGCAGCGATCAGCCTCTGGACGCCGCTGGCGCACCCGGCCATCGCGGCGCGCTGGTTTACGCTGCCGAATCTGTTTTATCTGCTGCCAGTCCCTGCCCTGGTCATCATGTTTAGCTTCTACCAGTGGCGCTGCCTGAGTAATCCTGACAGCCATGCTCGGCCGTTTATTCTGACGCTTGGGCTAATATTTCTCGGCTTTAGCGGGCTTGGGATCAGCATCTGGCCGCATATCATACCGCCGTCGATCACCCTGTGGCAGGCCGCCGCGCCGACGCAAAGCCAGGGCTTTATGCTGGTGGGCGCGCTGTTGATCATTCCCGTTATTCTGGTCTACACCTTCTGGAGCTACTACGTATTTCGCGGCAAAGTTCAGCCTGGGGAGGGTTATCACTGATGCAACAACCTGTCTGGAAAAGATTGCTGTGGCTGGCCATTATCTGGGGCGGCAGCGTTCTTGCGCTGGCAGCAGTCAGCATGCTCTTTCGCATGCTGATGACGGCTGCCGGGTTTAAATCGCATTAAACTTCATTCCGGGCAGCCCTGCGCTGCCCGGCACCACCCCGCACTTTCAGATAAACCCCATTAACGCACCGCAGAGTATCGTTACACTGGTAAAAGATTCACAGAATTTATTATTTGAGAAGAAAAATGAAAAAGCTCATCGCGTTAAGTGTTATCAGCCTTGTCCTCAGCGGCTGCGTTAATCCAGGCAAAGCATCCGTTCAGCCGGATCAGCTGAAGAGCCACCGTTTTGTTCTGGAAAACGTGGACGGCAAATCCGTGAAGGGCATGACAACGCAGCCTGAGATCGCTTTTAACGCGCTTCCCGACATTAGCCTCATTGATAACATTAGCGTTTCGGGCCAGATGTGTAACCGCTTCAACGGGCAGGGAAAGCTGTCCGAAGGTGAACTGAAAGTGAAAACGCTGGCGATGACCCGCAAATTTTGTACCGAACCACAGCTTAACGAGCTGGATCAGGCCATCGGCGACATGCTGCGCAAAGGGGCGCAGGTCGACCTGACTGAAGACCAGCTGACGCTGGCGACGGCCGATAAGACGCTGATGTTTAAGCGAGCAGAATAATCAGTAGCTACCGCAGCTTCCAACGGCAAGCGACTGTTCACTGCAGCGTTTGCCGTTTGGCAAGGCGCACATCCCAATAGCCGAACCGTCAAGCTGGCGGGCAACAGACAGCGAGCCGCCAATCATGGCGCAGTTGGCCTGGCCTGAACTGGACATTGCCGCTTTCATTCCCGGCGCCACGTGGGCCGCCGTGGCCTGCTGCACAGGTTCACTGCTACATGCCGACAACAACAACGCGGCACATCCTACCCAAAATGCTGAACGCATGCTCTCTTCCCCGTAATTAGTGCGAAACCTAAGCATAATAGGCATCACATCCCGTGTCGTCGAGAGCGGAAGTGCGTATTTATGCGCCGCTGAAACAATTTCTCGCAATTTTTTCGCCCTAAGTTTGATCTAACCATTGATGGTGGGAATACCGAGGACACAAAAGCGAAAATCGTAAAACCCCCTGTTTGCTAGACTACACAGATAATATTCAGGGTTTGTCGCCTTATGACAGCCCCCTATTTTTTGCGCAATGTAAGGGTGTCGTCCTATGCAAACTATTGACGGTAATGGTGCAGTTGCCTCAGTCGCGTTTCGCACCAGTGAAGTTATCGCCATCTATCCGATCACGCCAAGTTCAACTATGGCCGAGCAGGCGGATGCCTGGGCGGGAAACGGGTTAAAAAACGTCTGGGGCGATGTCCCGAGAGTGGTTGAAATGCAGTCTGAAGCGGGTGCGATTGCTACGGTCCACGGTGCGCTGCAGACTGGCGCGCTTTCCACGTCGTTCACCTCCTCTCAGGGATTGCTGTTGATGATCCCAACGCTGTACAAACTCGCGGGACAACTGACCCCCTTCGTCCTGCACGTCGCGGCGCGTACGGTGGCCACCCACGCACTCTCAATTTTTGGCGATCACTCGGACGTGATGGCCGTGCGCCAGACCGGATGCGCGATGCTGTGTGCCAGCAGCGTTCAAGAAGCGCAGGACTTTGCCTTAATTTCGCATATCGCCACGCTCAAAAGTCGCGTGCCGTTTATTCACTTCTTTGATGGTTTCCGTACCTCTCACGAAATCAACAAAATCGTCCCGCTGGCTAACGAGACTATCCTTGAGCTTCTGCCGCAGGCGGAAATCGACGCGCATCGCGCCCGCGCCCTTAACCCGGAACATCCGGTAATTCGCGGGACATCGGCAAACCCGGATACTTATTTCCAGTCACGCGAGGCCACAAACCCGTGGTACAACGCGGTTTATGACCACGTCGAGCAGGCAATGAATGACTTTGCCGCCGCAACCGGACGCGAGTACAAGCCGTTCGAATACTACGGCCATCCGCAGGCCGAGCGCGTGATTATGCTGATGGGATCCGCTATCGGCACCTGTGAAGAAGTCGTTGACGAGCTGCTGACCCGCGGCGAAAAGGTCGGCGTGCTTAAAGTGCGTCTTTACCGCCCGTTCTCGGCTAAACATCTGCTCTCTGCCCTGCCGGAAAGCGCGCGTACCGTGGCGGTGCTCGATCGAACCAAAGAGCCGGGCGCACACGCGGAACCGCTGTATCTTGACGTGATGACCGCCCTCGCTGAAGCCTTTAATAACGGCGAACGTGAAACGTTACCGCGCGTTATTGGCGGTCGCTATGGCCTGTCTTCCAAAGAGTTTGGGCCGGACTGCGTGCTGGCCGTGTTTAACGAGCTAAGGGAAGCGAAACCCAAGCCGCGTTTCACGGTCGGCATTTATGATGACGTAACGAATCTTTCCCTGCCTTTACCGGAAAATACCCTGCCTGCGACGGCCAAACTTGAAGCGCTGTTCTACGGCCTGGGCAGCGACGGCAGCGTCTCGGCCACCAAAAACAACATCAAGATCATCGGCAATTCAACCCCGTGTTACGCGCAGGGTTACTTCGTCTACGACTCCAAAAAAGCTGGCGGTCTGACCGTTTCTCACCTGCGCGTCAGCGAGCAGCCCATCCGCTCGGCCTACCTTATTTCTCAGGCCGACTTTGTTGGCTGCCATCAGCTGCAGTTTATCGACAAGTACCAGATGGCTGAGCGCCTGAAGCCCGGCGGTATTTTCCTCCTCAATACGCCATACAATGCGGATGAGGTCTGGGCGCGCCTGCCGCAGGAAGTACAGACGGTGCTGAATCAGAAAAAAGCCCGATTCTATGTGGTTAACGCGGCGAAAATTGCCCGCGAATGTGGCCTGGCCGCGCGTATTAATACCGTCATGCAAATGGCCTTCTTCCATCTGACCAATATCCTGCCGGGCGACAGCGCGCTGGTGGAACTTCAGGGCGCCATCGCCAAAAGCTACAGCAGCAAGGGGCAGGAGCTGGTAGAGCGAAACTGGCAGGCGCTGGCGCTGGCGCGCGAGTCGCTGTTCGAGGTGCCGCTGCAGCCGGTCAATGACGCCAGCCCGAATCGCCCTCCGGTGGTCTCGGATTCCGCACCTGATTTCGTGAAGACCGTCACGGCCGCCATGCTGGCCGGGCTGGGTGACGCCCTGCCCGTCTCTGCGCTGCCGCCGGACGGAACCTGGCCGATGGGCACCACCCGCTGGGAAAAACGCAACATCGCCGAAGCGATCCCCATCTGGAAAGAAGAACTCTGTACCCAGTGTAACCACTGCGTCGCGGCCTGCCCGCACTCGGCCATTCGCGCCAAAGTGGTGTCACCGGAAGCAATGGAAGATGCCCCGGCCAGCCTGCACTCTCTGGATGTAAAATCCCGCGACATGCGCGGCCAGAAATACGTTCTGCAAGTCGCACCGGAAGACTGCACCGGGTGTAACCTGTGCGTTGAGGTTTGCCCGGCGAAGGACAGGCAGAACCCGGACATCAAAGCCATCAATATGATGTCGCGCCTTGAACACGTTGAAGAAGAAAAAGTGAATTATGACTTCTTCCTGAACCTGCCGGAAATCGATCGCAGCAAGCTGGAACGCATTGATATTCGTACCTCGCAGCTGATCACGCCGCTGTTCGAGTACTCCGGCGCATGCTCCGGCTGCGGTGAAACGCCGTACATCAAACTGCTTACCCAGCTGTATGGTGACAGGATGCTGATTGCCAACGCCACCGGCTGCTCGTCTATCTATGGCGGTAACCTGCCCTCCACGCCGTACACCACCGATGCGAATGGGCGCGGTCCGGCATGGGCTAACTCGTTATTCGAGGATAACGCCGAATTTGGCCTGGGCTTCCGACTCACCGTTGACCAGCACCGCGCGCGCGTGATGCGCCTGCTTGAACAATTTGCCGATAAGATCCCGGCTGAACTTAACGCGGCGCTACACGCAGAAGCCACGCCAGAGGTTCGTCGCGAGCAGGTAGCTGCACTTCGCAGCGCACTCAAGGGAATTGACGGCGCTGAACAGCTTCTGACCGACGCTGACGCCCTGGTCGAAAAATCGATCTGGCTGATTGGTGGTGACGGCTGGGCTTACGACATCGGCTTTGGCGGGCTGGATCATGTATTAAGCCTGACCGAAAACGTCAACATTCTGGTTCTGGATACGCAGTGTTATTCCAATACCGGTGGGCAGGCATCGAAAGCCACGCCGCTGGGCGCCGTCACGAAATTTGGTGAACACGGTAAACGCAAGGCACGTAAGGATCTCGGCGTGAGCATGATGATGTACGGCCACGTTTACGTCGCGCAAATCTCGCTGGGGGCGCAGCTTAACCAGACGGTGAAAGCCATTCAGGAGGCTGAATCGTATCCGGGGCCGTCGCTGATCATTGCCTACAGCCCGTGCGAAGAGCATGGCTACGACCTGGCCCTCAGCCACGATCAGATGCGTCAACTGACGGCCACCGGCTTCTGGCCGCTCTACCGGTTCGATCCGCGCCGTGCGGACGAGGGCAAATTACCGCTGGCGCTGGATTCACGTCCGCCGTCAGATGCCCTGGCAGAGACGCTGATGCAGGAACAGCGCTTCCGCCGTCTGAATGCGCAACAGCCTGAGGTGGCAGAACAGCTCTGGAAAGACGCCGCCGAAGATCTGCAAAAACGGTATGACTTCCTGGCACAAATGGCGGGTAAAGCCGAAAAATCAACCAGCGACTAACTCCACTGCCCGGCTTGTCCGGGCATTTTTTTGCCATAAAAAAAGCCCGATGTCTTCACATCGGGCTAATCCAGATAATTAATGAATCTCTCTTTAGTTTCCCAAATGACATTCACGATAATTATGGATAAATAATCTTAAAGGCATATAACGGCGCAGAGATTACCTGATTTAATCACCAATTAATAATTTTTATTTAATATGAATCATTTTCAATCATTCACCACAACAATGATCATTTCCGTGGATTTATTCCTTTGAGATTTTACTCAATTAGTAACAATTATATTTTATTACTCTTTCACAGGAGTGATTTAGCATGGGACAACTTTCGGTTTCAGAAAGTTCAACAGGTAATCAAATAAAAACAACTGCAAAGGAATATCACGATGCAAAGAAAAGTACTGGCTCTGATGATTCCAGCTCTGTTAATGGCTGGCGCCGCGCATGCGGCAGAAATTTATAATAAAGACGGCAACAAATTAGATCTGTACGGAAAAGTAGATGGTCTGCACTATTTCTCCGATGATGCCTCTAAAGACGGCGATCAAACCTACATGCGTCTGGGTTTCAAAGGTGAAACGCAGATTAACGACATGATGACCGGCTACGCGCAGTGGGAATATAACATTCAGGCGAATAACACCGAAGGGTCTGATAATCAGTCCTGGACGCGTCTGGCCTTCGCGGGTGTCAAAGTGGGTGACTACGGTTCCTTCGATTATGGTCGTAACTATGGCGTGCTGTACGACGTGGAAGGCTGGACCGATATGCTGCCTGAGTTCGGTGGCGACTCTTACACCTATGCGGATAACTTTATGACCGGCCGCGCCAACGGCGTGGCAACCTACCGCAACACTGATTTCTATGGTCTGGTGCAGGGTCTGAACTTCGCGCTGCAGTATCAGGGCAACAATGAAGATGCCAGCAACAATCAGGAAGGCACCAACAACGGCCGCGACATGCGTTATGAGAATGGTGACGGCTTCGGTATTTCAACCACCTATGATTTCGGCATGGGGTTCAGTGCCGGTGCCGCCTACGCCTCATCTGACCGTACAAATGACCAGGTAAGCGCAGGTACTGGCGCTGCATCTCAATATGCGGGTGGTGATAAAGCGGATGCCTGGACTGCTGGCCTCAAATATGACGCAAATAATATCTACCTGGCGGCGATGTATTCTGAAACCCGTAATATGACGCCGTACGGTTTAGGTGATAGCAAATCAGGCGGTGGTATTGCCAACAAAACTCAGAACTTCGAAGTGACCGCACAGTACCAGTTCGATTTCGGTCTGCGTCCGGCCATTTCTTACCTGCAGTCTAAAGGGAAAGACCTGGGCAACGGTCAGGGCGATCAGGACCTGGTTAAATATGCGGACGTAGGCGCGACTTACTATTTCAACAAGAACATGTCCACCTACGTTGATTATAAAATCAACCTGCTGGATGAAGATGACAGCTTCTACAAAAACAACGGTATCAGCACCGACGATGTCGTTGCATTAGGCCTGGTTTACCAGTTCTGATGGTCAGAGCCCGCATGACGCTGCGGGCTCTCCTTTTTTTGATGTTTGTCTCACAACAGCGCTTTATCGCGATATTGTTGAGGATAAGTTGAAAGAAAGCGGGTTAGACTGCGCCGATATCCCCCTCTTCATTAAGGATACCTGCGTTGTTTGGTCGTATATCCGTTACCATTCTGACACTTTTAGCATGCTTGTGGATGGCGTTAATCTTTGATTTTCGAGATATTGTCGGGCATCTCGGCACGCTGCTAAACCATCTGGATCACCATTAACAGTGATTCCCAGAAAAAAGCCACCAGCAGTGCCGGTGGCGGTCATACGCATTTCGAGCGTTATTTTTTCACGGGTTGAGGTTTTTTATCCCCTGATTCCGGGGCCTCACGCGGATCGTCTTTTTCTACACAGAGCATAATTTCTCCTGTTTTAGAAACCCACTTCCCACTATAGCCAGGCTGATAAAAAAAAGGCCAGGCGGTGATTAATCTTGATTGATCTCTTTTTTGCGAAACGAGAGATAGCCAAAAACGCCGCTTTCGCCGTCGCTCGGATGGTTTACGCCATCCATCACCGTCACTTCTGGGAAATCAAACGGCGACACATTTTTAAAACAGGCCACATTGACGCCGTATTCATTTGGGTTAGAGCGACGCTGATGGAACGTGTAAATCCCGCAGACCGAGCAGAAGAAATGCCGCGCCGTCCCCGTGTTGAACCGGTACTCCGTCAGCTTATCCTCACCTCTGGTCACGGTGATACCCGACAGCGGTGCAGAGACCACAATCGCGCCCCGCATACGGCAAAAAGAGCAGCTGCAGCGCCGCGCGGTATTCAAGCCGTCAGTCAGTTCGACGGTAAAGGCCACCGCACCACAGTGGCACTGTGCATGACGAATGTCAGCCATTGGCTATACCCCTTTTCTTACCAGTTCGGCAGCTTTGAGAAAAACCTCATCTTCTACACCATCGCCTTTCTGCCTGCCCAGCCTGACAAGTTCGTTGACAATGCTGTCACGATCGATCGTTTTTTGCGATGAAACCAGCCCTATAACGGCAGCCCCAATCGCCAGCCCCACTAATCCTGTTTGTTCGTCTTTGTTCTTCATACTCATGCTCCTGATACAACAAACAAGCGTAGCAGGATTTTTCAGACCGTTTTCAGGCGTTTTACTATTTCGCCTGGATCGCTGTTATTCCGACACGCTGGCCGTATGAAAGCTCTAAGGTATTACCGTCAGGATCGGCAAAAAATACATAATAGCCGACGGGGTCACCCAGATCTTCCGGCGCTTTCCTCAACACCCCTTCTTTAGCGGCCATCGCAGTTTTTCTGTCAATTTCTTCGCGCGTGGCGCAGGCAATCCCAAGGTGGCCAAAATGCCCCAGCGGCGTATCGGTCACGGTGTCCGCTTGCACCAGAACCAGCGCAAAAGGACGCGTATGGTCAGTTAGCCACGCCACTTTACGGGCAGTTGGAAGATCGGGCTCACGCGAATGGATGACGTCCATCCCGGCATATCGGCGATAGAAAGCAAGGCTCTTCTCCAGATCCCTGACCATAAACGCAACATGAGTGAATCCTACATCAATATCTTTCATTTTAAGATGTTACTCCTGTATCAACATGTCGTAGCCATCTTAAAAGCTTAAGTTAACTTGAGGTCAACGGTGAATTTGTGCGTCCTGATGACGTTCAAAAAAGAATAAAGGGAAAGAAATGATAAAGCGCCGCCGTGGCTGAAATATTCACGACGATGCTCAGCAAAAACCAGGTTTTGAAGGGTTGCTTCTGCGTTTTATGGCGAAAGAGCTGTTGGCCCAATATGGCGCCTGGCCACCCTCCCACAGTACCAAACGTCAGTAAAGTGACTTCCGGTATCCTGCGCATCGCTTTTCGTGCCGCCGTTTTGTCGACACCATAAATCGCTATCGTCAGCATATTAATCAACAGAAACCACATGGCAAAAGGATACGAGGAAAAAAAGCTGCCGATCGCAGCGAAGATCAGCAGAACAAAACAAAAGCGATTTAATGTCATAGGGTCAGTCACGGAATATGTAAGCGTATGTCGGGAAAGCATTATACGCTATCTTACGCATTATCCGGTCAGGTGCTATCAGCCCGCTATTGCATGCGGGCATCAAAATGAATGACCTCTTCGACGCACCGAATTGCATTTTGTGAAGCTTCGCATACGCGCCATCATGAGCAAGCAGTACCTTATGGCTTCCGCGTTCAACGATAACGCCAGTTTGTTTTGGTCCCCCCTCTCCCGGATGGCGAACAGAAAGCCGACTACGCTTTATTAGCTATTGCGCAGAGTGTAAAACGTGCTGGCATTCGCCGCCGGAATCCGTACCATACGCGGCATACTTTTGCCTGCTGGCTATTATCTGCCGGCGCTAACCCGTCTTTCGCCGCTACTGGCTCCGAAGGTAGTAATAAATGCAAGAAAATCAATCTAATACAAAGAAAGAGCAATACAACCTGAACAAGCTACGCTGATTTTGCCAACCCATTGATATCATTGATTTTATCATTTAATTCAATTAGTTATAGCATAATAACTTCTCCCTGAAGCTACCCAGAACTACATTTTTTGTGCCCTTTTTTTGCCCCTATTTCGCATTTTTGCCCCTAAATTTGCCCCTAACTTTACTCAGTACGTACCTCTTTTTCTCCCTGCCCTATACTTTCAGTCTGACTGATTGGAGGTTTCTATGTGTGGACGTTTTGCACAAGCACAAACCCGTGAAGAATATCTGACTTACCTGGCCGACAAAGCCGATCGTGACATTGCCTATGACCCGGAACCTATTGGCCGGTACAACGTGGCGCCAGGTACCAAAGTCCTGCTGCTGAGCGAACGCGACGAGAAACTGCACCTTGATCCAGTTTTCTGGGGTTACGCGCCCGGGTGGTGGGGTAAGCCGCCACTGATTAACGCGCGCGTCGAGACGGTGGCCACCAGCAGGATGTATAAACCTCTCTGGCAGCATGGCCGGGCAATTTGCTTCGCTGATGGTTGGTTCGAATGGAAGAAAGAAGGTGATAAGAAACAGCCTTATTTTATCCATCGGGCAGACGGCCAGCCGATTTTTATGGCGGCGATCGGCAGCACACCGTTTGAGCGAGGCGATGAAGCAGAAGGTTTTTTGATAGTAACGTCTGCCGCTGACAAAGGCCTAGTGGATATACACGATCGGCGGCCGCTGGTACTGTCACCTAGAGCGGCGCGCGAGTGGATGCGTCAGGATGTCGGAGGGAAAGAAGCTGAGGAGATAGCAGCCGATGGTGCTGTGTCAGCCGACAAGTTTATCTGGCACGCAGTGACGCGCGCCGTTGGAAATGTGAAGAATCAGGGGCCGGAGCTAATCGAGGTATCACAATAGTAAGGTCAAAAGAGACGTGTCACGTCCGAAATGAGCGAGAAGCGGACATTGAGAATCATTTCCTGTGCCGACGTTTTATGTTTTCCTTCGCTTAGGCAACGGAACAAGGAACTCACCGTGAAAATTTACTGGACCCTGAAAAGTATTACCGAACTAAAAGACTTATCTTATCGGGAGCGCGGAAGACGGTGGCGGAGCGCGTATAAATCGGTCTTCCGGCACTGGCAAACCTGGGGAGGCCTCGCCCTCTGCGCGGCCTTCGGCGGCGCGGGAGCGTACTTTGGCGGCATAGCAGGCACCGTAATATTTTCTGGGCTCGGCGGCTTTATTTATGGACAGATCGTGACACACGTTATCCTGAAATATTATCGGCACCGGCTACAGGGCTAAGCCAACTGATTTGTCAGGCCAGGAAGAGTTCCAGGCTCATCAGGCTGCAAGTGATAGGTCTTCGTTCAACGCGTCTCATTGAATGCCACGCGGGATCAACTCATAGTCAGCCAGTTGTGCCGGACTGGTATCCCTGAGCTGTGGGAAAGGTCTACGGAAAATATGAGTTTTGGATCAGGAAATCCTCAATCGTGCTGATTATACCGGGAGAATGAGATTTTCTGGATGATATGAAAACACATTGATCAAAAATCCCTGAACCGCAGGATTAAAGAGCTTCATCATTGATGTTCCTGTAAAACTCAGCGTACCTGTCAATTTATATTAATGTCCTGCTCTCCATTGATTAATGGCCCGGACTCAGACCTGCTTCCAGGCGGTTACTCCGTGCCGGTAAGATCGGGGGATCCCGGATGCTGATCGCGGTAAAGTCGCGGAGCCACGCCATAAACGCGTTTGAAGGCCGTACTGAAAGTGCTTTCCGAGTGATACCCCAGCTTAAAAGCAATCAGCTTTACAGACTCCCGGGTGTGCCTCAGGGATTTACCTGCAAGCCGCATTCGCCAGTTCGTCAGGTACAGGAGAGGCGTAAGCCCGGTAGTGTCCTTAAATTTTCGTGAAAAACCAGCCCGCGATATACCGGCTATGGCCGCCATTTCGCTCAGACGCCATGTTTTTTCTGGCTCCTGATGGAGTGCTCTGAGTACCCTGTTGATCCGGATATCGGTATAGCTGGTGAGTACCCCGTCACCACTCCGGTTATTTTCCATTCCGTTTCGTAACACCTCTATCATAATAAGGTGCATGAGATGGTCACAGGCCTGAGAAGCGCCTGGCTTTTCTGACACTTTCTCATTGAATAAAAGGGTCATCAGGGTGCTGAGGGACGAATTTTCTTTTGCATAGGTATCAAAACGGAGCACCAGAGGCAGATCCTGAAGCAGAAGATCAGAGGCGGCGGAGTCAATCTCCATTTTTCCGGCCAGCAGCAGATTATCCTCGCCGCCGTAGTTGACCGTTTCCCTGACTCTGGGGCGTTTTTTCTCCAGGGACTCTTCCACCGGACAGGTGACATCTGTGGCCATCATAAAACATGCGTTTCGGGTGAGGATCACGCCCGTGCCAGCCTCCATTCTCATCCATTCGGGCTCGGCTTCAGGTCTGAACCAGAACGCGCCCTTCCTGATGTAAATGAATTTCAGGCCATTAAAGCCTGGAAAAGCCATGTGCCAGTGATGACCGGCCGACAGGCCAGCGGTGGCATAACTGCGGGCTGAAAGCAGGTTGAGGATATCAGAAAATGGATCCATTAGATTTTTTCAAATGTGATTTGGACTTAACGTTATTAATAAGCTAATCCGGCTGCCGTAGGATAGCAATATTCCGTGAGCCCTTGAACAAGAGCTCAGCCCTGTAAGGGTCAATGATGACTAACGTGAAAGGAAAATGCTGATGAAATTTACGACGCTTAATAACGGCGTTCAGATGCCCCTGCTGGGTTTTGGCGTCTATCAGATGCGCGATTTGAAACAGTGTCAGGAGGCCGTTCTTGGTGCACTTGAGACGGGTTACCGCATGGTTGATACCGCCGCAGCCTATGAAAATGAAGTGGCGGTTGGCGCAGCCATTCGCGAAAGCGGCCTGCCGCGTAACGATATGTTTATTACAACAAAACTGTGGGTTCAGGACGCCGGATATGACAAAGCCCGCAGTGCATTCATGCGCTCGCTTGAACGTCTGAAACTTGACTACCTCGATCTTTATCTTATCCACCAGCCTTATTCTGACGTTCATGGGGCATGGCGCGCGATGGAAGAGCTTTACGACGAAGGACTGATTAAATCTATCGGCGTCAGTAATTTTGCTCCGGACCGGCTGACCGATCTGGCCACCTTTAACCGTATTAAACCTGCCGTCAATCAGGTCGAAATGCACCCCTTCTTTCAGCAGGCACAGAACGTGGAATTTATGCAGGGCATTAACGTGCAGCCACAATCATGGGCCTCGTTCGCTGAAGGAAAAAACGGCCTTTTCAACAACCCGGTGCTTGCTTCTCTTGCCCGCACTCACAACAGGAGTGTGGCCCAGGTTATCCTGCGCTGGCTGATCCAGCGCAACGTTGTCGTTATTCCGAAATCAGTCAATCTGCCGCGTATTCAGGAAAACTTCAATATTTTCGATTTTTCTCTCAGTGATGCTGACATGGTGGAAATCAGCCGGCTGGATACGGGTAAAACATTATTTACTGAACACAGCGATCCGGAACGGATCAGAACTGTCGGCACAAAGATTTTTAATACCTGACTGCTTATCCGGATCTAAAGAGTGCCCGATATGAAAAGAAGATGTTTTCTCCACACGGCCAGCGCACTGCTGGGCGTTTTTGCTATGGGTTCGTCCGCACGGGCCGGAGCTACGCCCGAAAAGGAGGATGTTCTGATGAATGGCGGGCAATTACTACCTGATACGGCGAAAAGGTTCAGCGTCGAAAAAAATGACGTGATTTTTATCTTCGCCGATCTCCATCCCGGTCTGATTAACACCAGTAAGACTATGCCGCCAGAATCGCTCGCCGCAAACGTTGGTGGCCTTGCTAAAGTGGCAAAAGCTGTTTCCGCACCCTCGTTCTTTCTGACGGTTACGCAGAACGGCAGACCCGGGGAACTGGTCTCTTCTCTTTCCGGGTATGCCAGTGCAGAAAATACGATTTTCCGTAAAACAGCCGATCCGTTCCAGGTGAAAGAACTGACCGACGCCATTCATCGTACAGGACGTAAAACGCTTGTGGTGTCAGGCTATACGGCGGAAGTTGCGGTTTTGCTCACCGCGCTGGGCGGGCTCAGGAATGGCTATCATGTTTATATTCCGGTGGACTGCATCGGCAGCAGATCTTCCCGGACAGAAGACGCGGTGCTGAAGCAGGCTGAACAGGCCGGGGGAATTGTCACCTCGCTCAGTTCAGTGTCAGCCCAACTGGCTCCCGACTTTTCTCAGGAGCCCGGCAAAACCATCCTGTCTGTCATTGCGTCTGTCAGAGTCTGACCTGTTTATATATGAATGTGATCCCCTGCTTTACTGACGCCGGTACTGACTGTGGCTGCTCTGATAAAGCAGGAATCAGCCACCGGTGATCTGACATCAGGAACGACCTGATCGCGCCAGCCTGGTTATTTATTGCGTACAACGCAAAATTATTAGCTGTTTGTTAACATATTCACATTATTGTCATTTATGGCGTAATCAGCCTTTTCTTCTGCTTCATTCTTCACAATCATCGTCTTCTTACTCATGAGATCCGAGAACCCCATGAAGCGGACAACTGCGAAGATCCGCTTTGAGCGAGAAGCGGACCTTGATGTTACGCCAATATTTCAGTGCTGCTCAGTAGAGTAGGCCCTCATAAATACATCAAGAGAGTGTACCACCCTGTGTTGGATTTCTGTATCAGTTAACGACTTCCGCGCCCCGAGTTTTATTTCAAGGCTCGTCATACCAAGCCATAAACCAGCCAGATGGTCGGCGGCTTCACGGGCATTGCACTCCCTCAGCAATCCAGCTTCTATTGCTTCGGCAATAATCGTT
Source organism: Enterobacter cloacae complex sp. P2B (assembly GCF_014895985.1). Lineage (NCBI taxonomy): Bacteria > Pseudomonadati > Pseudomonadota > Gammaproteobacteria > Enterobacterales > Enterobacteriaceae > Enterobacter > Enterobacter cloacae complex sp. P2B. Next base: position 268,731 of record NZ_JADBQQ010000011.1, read on the forward strand.
TCCAACATCTGTTGCGCACGGCCTGGGCCGGCTGCATAAAAGCGCCCGGGCAGGTCAGGATGTCGGATTGCGGCAGAGGCAATAAGCCTGTCCCAACCGATCAGTTCTTTCTGGTTTATGAAACGTACAAACCTGCTACCAAAAGCAGTTAAAACTTCCTGTAGGGGCAGGTTGTGGCGTTGTGAAAACTCCCTGTCGCTGATGGTCAGATCTGATTCCTGTCGCAGAACAGCTTCAATCAAGGTTTCCTTGTCAGCAAAATTCGCATAAAGAGTGGCTTTCGCCACCCCTGCAATACGCGCTATTTCTGCAGTCGTGACATTAAGGCCCTTTTCCAGAAAAAGTCTTCGCGCCGCCTGCACTATAGCCTGTTCCTTCAGGAGATCTTTAGGACGGCCTTTCTGTCGTTTATTTTCATTCATCATTTGCGTCCCGAAAGCAGCATGCTCATCATTAGTCCCCCGATTACTGTAATATGCTCAAGAGCGATATGGAATTCTTGGGTACGTTTAGGTTCATTGAATGTCCAGAAAGGATGGCCCAACGGAATAGTGAGCAATGTAAATATAATCAGCAACATTGCCCCAACCCAGCCATACCCGGACCGGTCAGAAATCACCAGAGCGGATCCCCCAAGCTGAGACAGGATGGTTCCAACTGCGAAAAAGGTCGGTACGGGCAGACCGACAGCAATCATTTCCTGAACGATTACGCCAAAGTTGAACAGGCCGAAGATGCCTGCCATCCAGAAAAAAAAGGTCAGCAAAATGCGCGAGGAATAGAGCGCTGCCGAAGAAGATTTTAAAGTAAACATGAAAATGACCAAATAAATGATTAAACAGACTCGCAAGTCTACATATAATTTTCAGACTGACAAGTCTGAAAAATGCGATCGATAGTTTGTTCTACGGCAACTTAGCGCAATGGCAGCTTATGGCACAAAGCGGACAAAGACATCAGGAATACTTATCGGACTCTTAGCAGATCTGAATATCTCGTCGTATATCGAGGCGACAGCATTTCTCGCTTCATTTGCCACTGTTGCTGAATGCCCTGCCCAGCAAAGTAGAGAGTTCCTTTCCCGTCTTTAGCGTTCAGGTGATCGAGCACTTCCATCAACCTTTCGCTACCAGCCCGCGGCGCGTTCTCATCAAACAGGTTGAGCTGGGCCACACCTTGGCTGGAGAAGTCCCCGAGCATAATGCCGGCTTTCTGGTACCGGTGTCCATCCTTCCAGATTTTGTCCAGGCACTTTACCGCGGCGTTGATTATGTCGCGGGAATCCTGTGTAGGGGTGAGAAGCTTCATGGACGCGCTGTTACCGTAATATGGCTCGTTAAGCGCAAAGGGAGAGGTTTTCACGAACGCAGAAATAAAGCGGCAGTACTGATGCTCTCCCCGCAACTTTTCTGCGCCTCGGGCCGCATAACTGCAAATAGCCTGCCTCATTTGTTCGTAATCAGTGACGCGTTCACCGAATGACCTGCTACAGACGATCTCCTGCTTTGCCGGCGCAAATTCCTCCAGCTCGAGACAGGGCTCGCCGCGCAGTTCCCGGACGGTTCGCTCCAGCACGACATTGAAGTGTTTGCGGATAATCCACGTGCTTTGTTCAGAAAGGTCCAGAGCTGTTTTGATGCCCATGGCATTCAGCTTCTTACTGATGCGCCTGCCTACGCCCCATACATCTTCTACTGGCACGATGGCGAGCAATCGGCGCTGGCGGTCGATATTGGATAAATCAACTACCCCTCCCGTTTGCCGCTGCCATTTCTTCGCGGCGTGGTTGGCCAGCTTGGCCAGTGTCTTTGTCTGGGCAATTCCAACCCCGACAGTCAGGTGCGTCCGCTTCAGAACGGTAGCGCGGATTTCTTTGCCGAACTCAGTAAGATCCCGGCAATTGCGAACACCTGTTAGGTCACAAAATGCTTCATCGATACTGTAAATTTCTACGCGAGGGCTCAACTCCTCCAGTGTGGTCATTACTCGATTCGACATGTCTGCGTACAGCTCGTAGTTACTGCTGAAGCAAACAACCCCAGCGCGCCGAAATAAGTCCTTTTGCTTGAAGAAAGGCTCTCCCATTGTAATTCCAGCCGCCTTGGCCTCGGCGCTGCGCGCGATTACGCAGCCGTCATTGTTCGAAAGAACAACCACTGGCCGCCCTTTCAAATCGGGACGAAACACCGTCTCGCATGATGCGTAGAACGAATTCACGTCGCAGAGCGCAAACATACTCAGCTCGCCGATTTGACGATGAAAGTAACAACGCCGAAAACGTCCAGCGTATCTTCGCTGCCTACAACAATCGGACTGTAGGCGCTATTCATTGGGATGAGTTGGACATTTGGACGCAACTGCAAACGCTTAACAGTGAATTCCCCTTCAACCGCGGCGATGACAATGTCACCGTGCTCAGCCGTGCGCGAACTATCCACCACCAGCAGATCACCGTCGCTTATCCCGGCTTCGATCATTGAATCCCCCGCGGCTTTGACGAAATATGTAGAGCTCGGGTGAGCGACAAGTAACTCATTGAGATCGATACGCTGTTCAACGTAATCAGCTGCGGGGCTTGGGAAACCACACTGTACTAAGTCACTGAAAAGCGGAAGAGCGATAATTTCTCGCAGTTCTGTTGGCCTGATGAATTCCATTGCACACACCTCAAATACTGTTTTTATATACAGTAGTTTTATTTGTAAGTGTCCGCAAGATACAGGCCCTATCGTCACTGCTTAAAGCTTCGCCGTTTCGTTTCTAAGTTTATCTCTCGTTTCGAATTATCTCTTTTGTAAATTTTTCAATAATGGCGCAGATGTAAGCAGATCTGAGGGAGACAAAGCCCGTTAAATGCCAGAACGGGCTGCGACTGAAAGCTAAGTCTTCATGATTCCGCTATTTTTGCTTAAGCTCCTGGAGCTCTTTCTGTGTTGCCTCCAGCTGTTTAATGACGTAGTTCAGTGCCAACACGGTATCAAGCATGATGACGTTGCTACCTGAGGTGAACCATGTCGCAGGTAATTTTTAACGAAGAATGGGTTGTTGGCGCAAGGCTCACAGAAAAAACAGGCCTGACCGAACGACAGATTGAGAAGTATCGCCAGGGCTGTTGGGTGGAAGGTGTCCATTTTAAACGAGTATCTCCTTCTGGAGAAAAAACCTTGCGTGGCACAACCTGGTATAACTATCCGAGAATTAATCAGTTAATAAGGGATGCGTAAGATGTCAGCTTTGCCTACGGGTGTCGAAATCAGAAACAATAAGATTTGTATCTGGTTTATGTACCGGGGAAAGCGTTGCCGAGAAATTCTAAAAGGTTGGATTAACACCCCGGCGAACATCAAAAAAGCAGGGAATCTTCGGGCTGTGATCGTTAGCGAGATCAACCTTGGAGAATTTGATTACCACCAGCGCTTTCCTTCATCATCCAGAGCAAAAAAAACCGTAACCACTGTTTCAGTTCAAACCTTTTCAGAGCTGTGTGAACTGTGGACGAGCATTAAAGAAACCGAAATTAGCGCGAATACGATGCGTAAGACGCGCTCACAACTGGGTACGTTAATGCACATCATTAACGGAGATACGCCTGTTTCAACTATACGCCACAGCGACATTCTTAAATACAGGAAGGAGTTGTTGAATGGTGAGACACTTTACCTGACAAATCCCAGAAGCAACAAACAGGGACGCACTGTGCGTACCGTGAACAACTATATATCGCTTCTGTGCTCCCTGCTTCGGTTTGCACACAAATCTGGCTTTATCAGTGGCAAGCCCTTCGAAGGAATCAAGAAACTACACAAAGGGAAAGTAAAACCGGATCCTTTAACGAAGCAGGAGTTTAGTTTGCTTGCGGAATCCGAGCGTGGCCAAAGCCTGAATATGTGGACGTTCGCAGTTTATACTGGTGTCCGTCATGGAGAGCTCGCAGCTCTTGCCTGGGAAGATATCGACTGGGAAAAAGGTACGGCTCATATACAGCGCAATCTTAATGCCTTGGGCATGTTCGGCCCACCAAAAACCGAAGCAGGTAACCGGGTTATCACCCTTTTAGAGCCGGCACTTGAAGCCTTGAAAGCGCAGCGCAAATTGACAGCGCTACAGCCTAAAACCGAAATTGTCTTTAATCATCGCGAGTATGGCGCAGTGGAACATCAAAATCTGCGATTCGTTTTCATACCCCGGATGCGCAAGGGAGAACAGAAAGCCTACTACTCTTTATCGAGCATCGGTGCGAGATTCAACGCAGCTGTAAAACGTGCTGGTATTCGCCGCCGGAATCCGTACCATACGCGGCATACTTTTGCCTGCTGGCTTTTATCTGCCGGCGCTAACCCGTCTTTCATAGCCAGCCAGATGGGGCATGAAAACGCGCAAATGGTTTATGAAGTCTACGGTGCGTGGATTGAAGAAATGAATGGCGAACAGGTGCTGATGCTTAACGATAAGCTGGCACGCTGAAAAATTTTTGCCCCTATTATGCCCCTATTGGCTCCGAAGGTAGTAATAAATGCAAGAAAATCAATCAAATACAAAGAAAGAGCAATACAACCTGAATAAACTTCAAAAGCGCCTGCGCCGTAACGTGGGCGAGGCCATTGCGGACTTCAACATGATTGAAGAAGGCGACCGCATCATGGTTTGCCTGTCAGGGGGTAAAGACAGCTACACCATGCTGGAGATCCTGCGTAATCTTCAGCAAAGCGCGCCGGTTAATTTTTCCCTGGTGGCGGTCAACCTTGACCAGAAACAGCCGGGTTTCCCGGAGCACATTCTGCCGGAATATCTTGAACAGCTGGGCGTTGAGTACAAAATCGTCGAAGAAAACACCTACGGCATCGTGAAAGAAAAGATCCCGGAAGGAAAAACCACCTGCTCGCTTTGCTCCCGTCTGCGCCGCGGCATTCTCTATCGTACAGCAACGGAACTGGGCGCGACCAAAATTGCGCTGGGCCATCACCGCGACGATATCCTGCAAACGCTGTTCCTGAACATGTTCTACGGCGGCAAGATGAAAGGCATGCCGCCTAAGCTGATGAGCGATGACGGCAAGCATATTGTGATCCGCCCTCTTGCCTACTGCCGGGAAAAAGACATTGAGCGTTTTTCTCAGGCGAAAGGGTTCCCGATCATTCCATGCAATCTGTGCGGCTCACAGCCGAACCTGCAGCGTCAGGTGATTGGCGACATGCTGCGCGACTGGGACAAACGTTATCCGGGCCGTATTGAGACCATGTTCAGCGCGATGCAGAACGTGGTTCCTTCCCACCTCGCTGACGTAGAGCTGTTCGACTTCAAAGGTATCAACCACGGCTCGGAGGTGGTGAATGGTGGCGATTTGGCGTTTGACCGGGAAGAGATCCCAATGCAGCCTGCGGGCTGGCAGCCGGAAGATGATGACAATCAGTTCGAAGAGTTGCGTCTGAACGTGCTTGAAGTGAAATAAGCGATGGGCGTCTCAGAAAGACCTTCTGAGACGCTTTATGCCTTATTTCAGCAGATGTACGCGGCAGGTTTTGCCTTTAATCTTGCCGTTTTGCAGCTGCTTCCACGCCTTATGCGCAACCGCCTTGCGAACCGCCACGTACACGTGTGCCGGATGAACCGCAATCTTCCCGATATCCGCCCCTTCCAGCCCCACATCTCCGGTCAGTGCGCCCAGCACATCCCCCGGTCGCATCTTGGCCTTTTTGCCGCCATCAATGCACAGCGTCGCCATTTCGGCCTCCAGCGGCATGAGCCTGACGTTCCCCGGCGCGTTCACCCAGTTCAGTTTGATCTGCAACATTTCTGAGAGAATATTGGCGCGCTGCGCCTCTTCCGGTGCGCAGAAGCTGATGGCCAGGCCGCTGTTTCCGGCGCGCGCGGTACGACCAATACGATGGACGTGCACTTCCGGGTCCCAGGCCAGTTCATAGTTCACCACCAGTTCAAGGGATTTGATGTCCAGACCGCGGGCGGCGACGTCGGTCGCGACCAGCACGCGGGCGCTGCCGTTGGCGAAACGCACCAGCGTTTGATCGCGATCGCGCTGTTCCAGATCACCATGCAGAGACAGTGCGCTCTGCCCCGCCGCATTCAGGGCATCACAAACCGCCTGGCAGTCTTTTTTGGTATTACAGAACACCACGCATGACGCAGGCTGGTGCTGGCTCAGCAGTTTCTGCAGGAGCGGGATTTTTCCCTGCTGCGAGGTTTCAAAGAACTGCTGTTCGATGGCCGGCAGAGCATCGACGCTGTCGATCTCAATGGTGAGCGGATTATTCTGCACGCGACCGCTGATCGCGGCGATGGCTTCAGGCCATGTCGCAGAGAACAGCAGCGTCTGACGATCGGCCGGCGCGAAGCGGATCACTTCATCAATGGCATCGCTGAAGCCCATATCCAGCATCCTGTCCGCCTCGTCCATCACCAGCGTGCTTAAGGCATCGAGCGAAACGGTGCCTTTTTGCAGGTGATCAAGCAGGCGGCCGGGCGTCGCGACAATAATGTGCGGCGCGTGCTGGAGCGAATCGCGCTGTGCGCCAAACGGCTGCCCACCGCAGAGGGTTAAGATCTTGGTATTGGGCAGGAAGCGCGCCAGGCGACGCAGTTCACCCGCGACCTGGTCTGCCAGCTCGCGGGTCGGGCACAGGACCAGTGACTGGGTCTGAAACAGCGACGCGTCAATATGCTGCAGCAGACCAAGACCGAAAGCGGCCGTTTTCCCACTGCCCGTTTTCGCCTGCACACGCACGTCCCGGCCTTCAAGGATAGCGGGTAGCGCGGCCGCCTGAACAGGCGTCATCGTGAGGTATCCCAACTCGTTGAGGTTGTCGAGTTGGGCGGCAGGCAGAACATTCAGGGTAGAAAAAGCGGTCACAATAATCTCTCGTGGTCATCTTTACGGTCAGATGGCGCGTATCCTCGCAGATCTCGGGGTTCGATGCGACAATTTAATCGGTTCTTCGTCCGGCGGCGGGTCTGGCATCGGCTGCGGACGCGGAATGGGATCGGGCATCGGCACGGGATCGGTGGGGACAGGATCGGACTGACGCGCGTGTTGCATTAGCAGAGCGAGTAAAATGCTCATCTTTCCCTCCAGGATTTGCTGTCGTCCCTTTTAGGGTAGACGCTGAGAAACAGGAGGCAAAAAAAAGCCGACTATAAAGTCGGCGTCGTACGAATCAATTGTGCTATGCAGTAATTCAAAAAAGGAAGTAAGACAATATGGAGCGCAACGCCCATCGCTTGACGTTGCATTCACCTGCGGGAGTAATATTGCACCTTACGGGGGTGATGTTTATTGACTTCGCTCAATTAAAAGAGCGTTTTAATCCTCGAAAAAGGTGAAAAAATCGTAAATTTACAGCCATTTACTACGATGCAACCACCATGCAACACCACCAATCAAAACAACTAACATGACGCAAAACGCGGTGAAGCCGTACCGATATTCGCCGCCGGGTATACCGCCCAGATTGACGCCAAAAAGCCCTGTCAGAAATGTGCTGGGTAAAAAGACCATCGCCATCAGGGACATCGTGTAGGTTCTTCTCGCCAGCGACTCCTGCATCACCTGCGCGATTTCATCCGCCATCACCGCCGTTCGGGCGATACAGGAATCAATCTCATCCAGCCCACGGCCCAGCCTGTCAGCAATGTCCTGCATCCGGCGGCGCTGATCGTCATTCATCCAGTTGAGTCTTTCACTGGCCAGACGGGCATACACATCCCGTTGTGGCGTCATATAACGACGCATCACGATCAGCTGCTTGCGCAATAGCGCCAGAAAGCCGCGCGGCGGGATCTGCTGATCGAGCAGATTATCTTCCAGGTCGATGATTTTATCGTGCAGCTCTTCAATAAATTCGCTCGCATGATCGGTCAGGGCGTCACAGACGTCCACCAGCCAGCTGCCGCAGTCAACCGGTCCGGTCCCCTCTTTGAGATCGTTCACAATGTCATCCAGCGCCAGAACCTTACGCTGACGTGTGGAAACAATCAGCCCATCGTCCATATAGACGCGCATCGCAACCAGCTGATCGGGACGTTCATCCGTGCTGCCGTTTATACAGCGCAGGGTGATAAGCGTCCCGTCTCCCATCCTGCTTACGCGAGGCCGCAGGCTTTCCCCCGCAAGCGCATCACGTACGTTGTTAGGCAGCAGCGGAGTCGAGGCCAGCCAGTCAGCGCTGTCCGGGTGGGTATAGTTCAGATGTAGCCAGCAAGGATGCTCTTTATCAATGACATCATCATCTTCCAGCGGTCGGGCGCCGCCGCGACCGTCAAGCACCCACGCAAAAACTGCGTCAGGAACGTTAAGTTCGGATCCTTTAATGCTCTCCACAGCGCCTCCCCTGTTTGGCTCTTTCGATGTCAGTCTAGCTTCCATCAGGGGTTAAGCAACAACTATGTTTCGCATCGCGCTGAAATCGCTCAGGAATTGTACACGCTATATTTTGAGAATAAAAAAGCCTGGCATGCCAGGCTTCAGGAAGCTGTCAATGAGAGTGCTCGGGGCGCGGATGAAACGAGACAGGGCTGGCTACTGGTGACAGGGGGTGCCCCTGGTCCAGCCTGAAATTTCGGGTCCGCGTCTGCAGTTCGATCACCTGATTACGCAGCACATCAGAGGAACCGTTGAGCTCCTCCGCCATCGCCACGTTGCTTTGCGTGACCCGCTCCAGTTCGGACAGCGCCAGCGTGATCTGGGAAATGCCCTTCTCCTGTTCTGCGGTTGAGGTAGAAATTTCGTCCATTAACCGGCTGACGTTGCCGGAGCCGGTCACGATGTCACGCATATTCTTCTCCGCTTCCGACACAACGCTGGCACCCTGGGTGACATTACTGCTGGTAACGTCAATCAGCGTTTTGATGTTTTTCGCCGCCTCAGCGCTGCGGTGAGCCAGGTTTCGGACTTCCTCTGCAACCACGGAAAACCCTTTCCCGTGATCGCCCGCCCGCGCGGCCTCGACGGCCGCGTTAAGCGCCAGAATATTCGTCTGGAATGCAATCCCGTCGATCAGGGAGATAATTTCCGTCATCTGCTGCGCGCACTCGGTAATGGATTGCATATTGCTGGCAACCTGTTCCATCAGATCTCCGCCTTTGCGCGCCTGCAACGTCGCGGCATTCGCCTGCTCGCTCGCCAGCCGGGTATTATCGGCATTGTTTCGGGTACTTGCCGCCATCTGCTCCATGCTTGCCGCAGTTTGCACCAGAGACGCAGACTGCTGCTCTGTTTTCACCGAGAGCTGGGCACTGCGGGAAGAGAGCTGATCCGACAAGGCCATGGCGTTTTGTGATGATGCCCTAATCTCACGCACCAGCGTAGCGATGTTGCTGGAAAGAGTATTAATCCCGGGAATTAATCGCCCCGCGCAGTTATTGCCAAACTCGGGGATAGAGACGCCTAAGTTGCCTGCGGTCACTTCTTCAATACTTTTTTTCACAGTATTGATCGGCGTCACAAGAAACTTCGTCATATAACTCCAGAGCAAAAATAATCCAACGAAATTGACCAGATTAATCGAAACGAAAAGAGGAAGATTGCTGGAAAATAGAGCAACGATACCTGCATTCACTAAAAACAGGCACAGCAGGAACCAGGCAATGAAGGTCCTGACACTAATATTTCTTAGCATGATTTTACCCACAACTTATATTTTGGTCGGCATTTAGATTTATAGCATTCACTTTTACGTTTGTCCTCACATAATACGCTGGTTTCTCGTTTCGCCGTTACCCACCCTGTATTTAACTTAAGTCAGATAAAAAAGGGGCTTTAGTAGAAATGTCATGTCCCATATGCTGTATTGCTGGTCCAAAGCCCCCTGAAGCGATACCATTATCTGCGGTACAACGGTCCATATGCACACATATTTAAGACGCTTTGCTACAATCTATCGGCTATGTTTAGCAGTACTTAATGCATTAACATAAAGAATATATTTTATATTTCGGGTAAGTTTGACCTTTTATATAAGTGGCTATTTTCCACGATAAATAACTAATATGGTTTGAATGCGCATGTTCGTTGCCAGATAAAGACGTGCCGGCCGGCAAAATCGGTAACCCTCTCAGGCGTGGGATTGCATAATGCTCAATATATCGTGGGACCCTGTGTTGATCGCTGTCTCTTATCTGGTGGCGTTTATCGCCTCCTTTGTGGCCCTAGACAGCGCCGGGAAAATTCTCCTTTCCAGCCGTAAAGCGGCTCTGTTCTGGCGCATTGCCGGCGGGATCACGCTGGGCATCGGGATCTGGTCAATGCACTTCATCGGTATGCTGTCGATGCAAATGCCGATGATGATGAGCTATGACCTATGGCTAACCCTTGCGTCTCTCGGCGTGGCGATCGTTGCCTCCACGATAGCAATAAATATTGCCGTTACGGGCAAACACCTCTCTCCCTTTCGGCTGTTCTTCGCCACGGTTATCCTCAGCGCTGGCGTGGTCGCTATGCACTATATCGGCATGGCCGCGTTGATGCTGGAAGGAAGCATCCTCTGGGATCGGCGCATTGTGGGTGTGTCCGTGATGATTGCCGTGGTCGCCTCCGGTGTGGCGCTGTGGCTGGCTTTTCGCCTTAGAGATAAGCACAAAGGGGTCTTTGTGACTCGCATTCTCGCCGCGTTAGTCATGGGCGCCGCCATTTGCGCGATGCACTATACGGGCATGAGCGCCGCGCATTTCCATGAGATGGCGCATACGCTCCCCGGCGGGGTCAGCGAGCTGGGGTTATCCATCTGGGTTTCCGTCACCACGCTCGCCCTGCTCGGCATGATGTTAATTATTTCGCTTATCGATTCGCATTGGCGGACCAGCCGGCTGACGGATAATTTGCGCCAACTCAACCGTCAGCTTGAGCTACAGGTTCGCTTTGACGCTCTCACCGGCCTCGCAAACCGCCAGCAGATGGATATCCGAATGCAGGATTGTCTGCACAGCGCCTTGTTGAGTAACAAACAATTTGCCGTGGTTTTTCTGAATGTCGATCGCTTCAGACGCGTGAATGATACCTGGGGTCACAGCGTCGGTGATGAGTTATTAATTACCATTGCCCAGCGCATCACCTCCCTACTTACCCGAGAGATGACGCTGGCCAGGCTGGGTGGGGATGCCTTTATCCTGCTGGTTCCCGAATACGACGAAGAAAAGCTCAATACCCTGCTCACGACGCTGCTCGCGGATATGCGCCGTCCGCTATCCCTTTGCGGACATATGCTGAGTACCACCCTCAGCGCGGGTGTAAGCCTTTATCCTCAGGATGGCGAAACGCTGCATGAACTGAAGTTTAAGGCGGATGCCGCCTTACACCACGTTAAGCAAGAAGGTCGTAACGGCTGGGCGTTTTACCGCCCTGAGATGTCAACGGCGGTTCCGGCGCAGCCGGGTTTTCTGCAGGAACTTTATCAAGCGCTGGAAAGCGATCGGTTTGAACTGTGGTATCAGCCAACCTGGCATGCTAAAGATAAGACGATCCACGGTTTTGAGGCTCTTCTGCGCTGGCGGCATCCGGAGCAAGGCGTTTTGCTGCCAGGTCTGTTTTTACCCACTCTGGAACAAACGGGTTTGATTATTCCGGTTGGCAACTGGGCTATTGAAGCCGCGTGTCGGCAGCTTCATTTCTGGACTGAACAAGGTTTCAGCCAGTGGACGTTATCGCTCAATTTATCTCCCATTCAGTTCGAACAGCCGGATATCTTTCACATCGTGTCGTCCATGCTGGATAAATATAATCTGTCGCCCTCAAGGCTGATCCTGGAGGTCACGGAGAGTACCGCGCTAAAAAACCTCGACCGCAGCATCGAGCTGCTCAACGCCTTTAACCATGCGGGGATCACCGTCTCTATTGATGATTTTGGCACGGGCTATTCCAACCTGCTGATGCTGAGCGTTCTTCCGGCAAAAGAGCTTAAAATCGACAAGAGCTTTGTGTCCTCTATGCTGGGAAATGAAAAAAGCCGCAAGCTGGTGGAAACCATTATTAATATTGCCCGCACCATGGAGATGACTGTCGTTGCCGAGGGGATTGAAACGGACGAACAGCAGGCAATACTGACCAGCCTCGGCTGTGACTATCTCCAGGGCTACCTTTTCTCCCGCCCCTTGCCCGCTGAACAGGTTCCGTGGCTGCTGCTACAAAAAAACTCAGACAAACAAATTATACCCATAAGTAAAATTCAAACGGACCCCGAATTTATTTCACAAAAAAATCATGCCTGACGGGATTGAGTAGAGTATGTTTCAAGGGAGTATACATGCGGGTCAGTTCTGCCATGATTGCCAGGCGTATCGTGCCGATGAACAGGAAAATACTATGTCGCAAAATAGTTTTGATGCGCTTAATGCAATTAAAACGCCCGTGTGGCTCATTTCTCCTGTTTCGGAACAGATTATTTTTGCAAATGTGGCCGCAATACAGCTAACGGGTAATAAAACGCTGAATGACCTGCGTAAAGGTTCCTGTTCTGCAAGTGCGCAAACCGTCCTGTCGATGTATGTTCCCGAACTGAAAAACGATCACGATATTGTCGAGATCTGGACAGTTAGCCGGGGCGGGCAGGACGTACCGATAAGCTGTCGCCTCTCCCTCACCCACGTCACGCCGGATGGTGATGTTATCGTTTTCGAAGGGATCTCTTCGCACGCCCCCTCAGGCCTGAAAGCCAGCCGTTCCGCAACCTATCAACGCAAAAAACAGGGGTTTTACGCCCGCTTTTTCCTGACCAACAGCGCACCAATGTTGCTAATCGATCCTGCCCGTGACGGGCAAATTGTCGATGCAAACCTGGCCGCGCTTAGCTTTTACGGTTATTCACATGATGAGATGTGCCGGAAGCACACCTGGGAAATTAACACCCTTGGCAGAGGCGTCATGCCCATCATGACGGAGATCGCCGCGCTGCCCGGCGGACATAAGCCGCTTAATTTTATTCACCGCCTTGCCGATGGCACCACCCGACACGTCCAGACCTACGCGGGGCCCATTGAAATCTACGGCGACAAACTGATGCTGTGCATAATCCATGATATTACTGAGCAAAAGAGGCTTGAGCAGGAGCTGGAAAATGCTGCGTTACGTGACTCGATGACGGGGTTACTCAACCGACGTCAGTTTTATAACGTTATCGACCAAACCAACCTGAGCCACCTCTCCGTCCAGCAGCAATTTAGCCTGCTGCTGGTGGATACCGATCATTTTAAAAACATCAATGACCTCTTTGGTCACCTGAAGGGTGATGAGGTGCTCATCGCCCTCTCCCGAACGCTGGAAGCCTGCAGCAGACAAGATGACCTGGTGTTTCGCTGGGGCGGTGAAGAGTTTGTCATCCTGTTGCCGCGTACGTCTCTCGAAACGGCGCTGAAGATTGCCGAATCCGTCCGTGCGGCGGTCGCCCATATTACCCTCCCAGGCTTACCACGCTTTACCGTCAGTATTGGCGTGGCTCGGCATGACCCGGAAGAGAGTATTGACGCGCTGTTTAAACGTGTCGACGATGCGCTCTATCGCGCCAAAAACGATGGGCGTAATAAAGTCCTTGCGGCATGAAACTGGAGTATCGTGAAAAGCCCCGCTACAATGCCCAGCTTAAGTAAATTAACGATGGGTGGGTTGTGGCAACAATGGGAAAGACAGAAATAATACTCACCTTAATTATTTTATTGCTTATTATATTTGGCTTATGGTTTATTTTCAGCGGTGAGATTTGGTTTTTCGTTGAATATCTGGAAAACAGTCTCTACCCCACTTTTGACGCACTGTAGTGCACGTTTAATTTATTGTTTCACCTACCGAATTTGTCAGGTATCTGCATTACCCTCAGCCACGTAAGATACGCGGCGTTATCCTCCAACAATGTTGATAACGAATCACTAAATCATTTGCTTATTTCGCCCGTTCTCTGACGGGCTTTTTTTATTTCCGACTATTAAGCAAAACCAGGGTTCTCGCCCGTCAGTCACCATGTTGGTGTAGCACCGCTCTGCTCCAGTCATAAAAGGCGCGTACCGAAGGCGGAAGATAGCGGTTTTGTGGATAGACAAGCGAAAGCGGTAAATCGAAAGAGACGTCCTCCATACAGCGGACCAACGCCCCGCTCTTCAGATACGGCTCAGCCAGATAGCTGGCCACGCGAATTAATCCGAGCCCATGAATTCCGGCCTGGATATAGGCGTCTGTGTCATCAACGATCAGCGTCTCCTTCATGCGGATTGCACAATCGCCGTCATCACGCGTAAAAAACCAGTCAATGGTACGCCCGGTGCGGTGGTTCAGGTAGCCGACTGCGTAATGCTTTTCCAGTTGGTCGAGATTTTCCGGTTTACCACAGGCGGCTATATAGCCCGGAGAAGCCAGAACAACCCATCTGAAGTTCGCCAGAGGGCGCGCGACCAGCGTCGTTGAATCTTCTATCCTCCCGGTGCGGATCACGCAGTCATACCCTTCCTGAATAATGTCCTCCACGTTATCGCTGGAACAGAGTATCAGCTCCAGCTCGGGATACTGGTGGAGAAATTCAGGGAGACTGGGAAGGATGCAATGTCGGGCGAGAGACTGCGGCATCCCGACTTTAAAACGGCCTCTTGGCTGCGCGGATCTGCCGGGAAAGGCAGACTCCATTGTCGCAATATCCGTCAGCAGCCGTTTGCTCTCGTCATAGTAACGTCGGCCTTCTGCGGTCACGCTGAGTTTCCGGGTGGTGCGCTGTAAAAGCTGAATGCCCAGGTATGTTTCCAGCTCCTTAACGACCCGCGATACGGTTGAGCGCGGTAGCCCCAGCACTTCTGCCGCCCTGGCGAAGCTATGGGTCTCGACCACACAAACGTATACCCGCATTGATTCCAGTTTATCCATATTCCCACCGCGCCCGAAAAGATCGATTATCCCATTTTTACGAACAGTCTAACTTATGCTTGTCGTCTTATCGAATGCAGCCATCTGACATAATCTTGCTCAATTTGAAGTAATCAAGCGATTAAACAAAGAGAGGCTCAGTATGAAAGAACGTGATATCACGACAGGCGAAAAAGTATTAGTGCTTGGTGCAGGACAATTGGGCGCTGCCGTGCTGGAGTATCTGGTTCCGGCAGTCACGCAGCGCGACGGCGCTGTCTCCGTTATCGTATCGCCCGGCTCCAGGTACAGCCGGGGTAAGCTTCAGTCCGAAACGCATCAAAAACTGGCTGATGCAGGGGCCAAATTTATCTCTGTCGATGTCGCTGCCAGCACGATTGACGCGTTAAAAAACCACTTCGCGGATTTTGATACTGTTATCAACTGCATGGGGTTTGTCGCTGGCGCGGGAACACAGATAAAGATTACTCGCGCGGTACTGGAGGCTGGCGTTAAACGCTATTTTCCCTGGCAGTTTGGCGTGAATTACGATGTGGTAGGCAAAGGGAGCGGTCAGCCCGTCTGGGACGAGCAGTATGATGTCAGGACGCTACTGCGGGAACAGAACGCGACGGAATGGGTGATTGTTTCAACCGGCATGTTTACCAGTTTTCTCTTCGAACCGGCATTTGATGTGGTGAATTTATCCGAAAAAACCATTAATGCGCTCGGAGGATGGGACACACAGGTCACCGTGACATCACCTGCGGATATTGGCCGACTCACCACCGAAATTTATTTGCATCAGCCGCGGATCGTAAATGAAGTGATATTTATCGCAGGTGAAACAACCTCATACGGAAAACTGGCAGAAACCGTTGAACGTGTGACCGGCCAAACGTTCACTAAAGACGTATTACCCCTCTCTGCGTTACTGGATGAGCTGCGTTTGAAACCGGATGATACGATGACAGGCTATCGCACGGCCTTCGCCAGGGGAGACGGTGTATGGTGGCCGATGAAAGATACCTGGAATGTACAGAATAACCTGCCGACCCAGGATATAGCGTCATGGCTAAAAACCGTCATTTGAGGACATCTCTTTTCAGGACGCTAATGAAAACTGGCGCTGTCAGCCGCGCCAGCTCTGGATTTAGCCGTGGTTACCTTGCGTTAACAGCAAGCCAGTACCGATTAGTGCTTGGTTATGTACTCACTCTGTAACATCATGTCTGATAGTGGTTTTTTCTTATCTGCAAAAACCAATACCGACATTTTTACCGCAGGCAAAAAAGTTTTCTGTTTTGTGATCTAGCGACAGTTCTTACTGGAAATTTTGAAGTCCAGAGATCGACGGCAGATTATTCCCCTACTGCACTTTGTTCAATGCCTGCTAGTCTATCTCGCAGGTCCATTACCAATGGCATATCAAAGAAACCAAACACTCCTTCAAAATGCTTTTCCGTAAACGGAGGTTGAGCTAACCGCTCTGGGCTCATCGTACCGTTTTCAGTTAGCCAATCGATAATGGTATTCACAAATTGGATCTGATGGCTGTCGAAGCGGGTTTCATCAAGATAATCAGCAAATGCTGCCTTTGCGGCATTACGATCAAGCCCGACTAACTCGCGAATAAAAACACCCAAAGGTTTGTCTGGATGTATGGTCTGCTGATACGTATCGATATCATCAATACCGCTGGCTTCAAAAAGCTTATTGTCGAGTTGCTCCAGATCGAGTTTTGTTATCTGCTGCCCACGACGTAGTCTCTGAATTGTTAAATCATGCTGATGCTCACGAACCCAGGATTCGACGCGCTTACGATAAAGCGTTAGCGCATCACTATAGCCAAAGCTGTAATGTGCTTCATTCTCCTGAAGCGTTACAACTTCATCCTGGAAATTAGTATATACTGCAGCCGACTTTTCTTTATCAATAAATCGGAGCAGCAAGCGCAAACGACGGCGAGTGATTTCAAGATCTTCCAGCGTCAAATCCTGCCAAAAGTTTTTGCTTAGCACATATTCAATCCAGTCAATTTGAGCCTCCACGAGAGGAATGCTGGCCCTGCTTTTCAATTGCTGTACTACTTGCAGCAATCTGTCTTGTTGCTTATCGCTGACCCCCCGTCGCTCTGTGAGTGAAAGTTGCATCGTCAAAATTAATTGATCAAACCTCAACGCCAACTCATCTTCCTGTTCATCACTGGCAATTGGTTCAGCCTCACAAGGCAGACAAGAAATTTGGCTTACCAGTTCCCCCAAATGCTCATCTGTTAAATTTTGCCAGACTTCTTCTTTTTGGTACTTTTCCACCAGTTTGCGATTGGGGCGGACGATGAAATTATCCAGATTCATGCCAACTACACGATGGTGCAACATTTTTAGTAAATACTGTCTGAGTTCTGCTTCATACACACCGCCTGCCTCACTTTGTTTTAAGATCTGGGCCAGCCATAGTCGGTTCTCAAACAATGCCTGTGACAGCGATTTACTGGATGAATCCACAGCACCTTGCGGATTCATTTCGAAATATTCGAAGTTCTGACAAATATCAAAAACCTTGAATTCTGTTTTGTCATTATCCGGGCTGATCGGCCCGAATAAGTTGGCGCACAAACGAGTGCCACGCCCAAGCATTTGCAGAAATTTGACTTTGGATTTCACGACTTTGAAGAACACCAGATTTGCTACCTCTGGTACATCTACTCCGGTATCCAGCATATCGACCGAAATAGCCAGCGTCATCGGGATATTCGGATCAACAGGCTGGCGCTCACCTTTAAACTCTTCAATCAAACTTTCAGCATATTTCTCTTTGTAGGTAATAGTACGAGCAAATTTGCCTTTAAATTTAGGAAAATGATCATCAAACACTTTGTTGATAAATTGAGCATGCTGTTTATTGGCAGCAAAAATAATCGTTTTTGCCAGACGATCACCACCAGCAACTTTGATCCCCCGCTCCATGAGTACTTTGAGTGCCTCAACGACCGTCGACTCATTAAATAAAAACTCATTAATCTCTGAAGGCAATACTTCATCCCGCTCCTGAAGCTCTTCATTGCTTTCCCACTCTTCCTGCTCTTCTTTGCTGAGATCGCTATATTTGATCCCTTCGCGCACAAAACCCAGTCCGACACGGACATCACGCGGCGGGACCAGATAACCATCATCGATCGCTTCCTGCAGTTCATACGCAAAGGTAGGATCGTTGTTAGGGAGTTGGAAAACGTCATAGGTGTTTTTATCAAGATCAGCTTTTGGCGTCGCAGTCAGACCAACCAGCAGTGAATCAAAATAGTCGAAGATATAGCCATACTTCTTGTAAACCGAACGGTGCGCCTCATCAACAATTACTAAATCAAAATGTCCAACGCCAAACAGACGGCTGTCTGGCGGAGCGCTAAGCAAGTTCATCATGGTGGGATAAGTAGACAAATAGAGCCGACCTTTCAGCGTACTGGTCGCCCCCGATAAAATTTCCGGCGAACACTTAGGTAGTAGTTTTGAGAATTCTTTTTTCGCCTGAGTCACCAGCGCATTTCGGTCGGCCAGAAAAAGCGCATTCTTAACCCAACCGGCACGCATTAATAAATCCACCAGCCCGATGATAGTACGGGTTTTTCCGGTTCCCGTTGCCATCACTAACAATGCTTTACGCCGGCGTTGTTGATCAAACTGCTCGCAGACTGCACGAATAGCCTGCTGCTGATATGGGCGCTTAAAACCAGCAATATGGCTATCAATTTCAATGCTGTTCAGTGCCTTCGCCAGTTCCCGCCTATCAATCAAGCGCTGCATTTCATCTTTTGACAAAAATCCCTGAACTTTACGCGGCGTGTAACTCAGGTCGTCCCAGAAGAAAATCTCATAGCCGTTGGTAAAATAAATAAGCGGTCGACGGCCACCAAAACGCGGATCCTGCTGCAAACAATCAGCATATAGTTCAGCCTGACGCTTACCCTGCTGAACATCCGCCGTTGTTCGTTTGGCCTCAACAACCGCCAGTGGTTTTCCATCATCTCCCCACAAGACATAATCAATAAAACCATTACCCATTGGATTATGGCTAGAAATAGGCATTCCACTGACCGGATACTCCCGATCGCGACTGTCAGTCAGCAACCAACCCATCTCTTTCAGGTATTGGTCGATAATGAAGTGGCGAGTTTCAGCTTCGTTGTAGTTATGGCTGTCCTTAACTTCAACGTTTTGTTGCTTACGCTCGGCAACTTTCGCTTTAAGCTGTTCCAGTTCCTGACGGAGAGAAGCATTTTCCCGTTCTCGGTTTTGCTCTTCGCGTTCTTGCTGAGCATCCCGATCTTCGAGTTGCTTCTGTAATTCTTTGAGTTTTTGAGCACTACGGGTAATCAGCCCGGCATCAACCTGAACCGTTTGGGGTATATCTTTGAGATCAAAAATCTGATTCGCTGCGGGCTTGTGCGCAGTATAGGTGCGATAGAGCCAATAAAGAACATGGTGCAATTCTTTCAGCGTTTGTGTGGCGACAGCGGCACTCACCTTCGCAGAACTGTGCACTGCATTATTGCCTGATTTCTGGATCGCTTTAATCTTAGGAAAAACGCTCGAACCTACCAGATCGCGAAAATCTGGCTGGTTTATTAACGTGTTAAGGCTAGTGTCATACTTAGGTTTTAGTAATCCCCTGTCGAATTCATACATCCAGTGAACGGCTCGCTCCAACGTGTAACGACTGTAAAAACAGCAGGTACGCGGATCGCTATTGAGCACTCTTTCCGCTTGCTGAGCGTTTAGCTGAATTTCTGACCACTCACTTAAGAAAGCAAAATTCGACATTGGGTTTCCTTGCTGATTAGGATGCTTTTTTCAGGTCTAGTTTTCCAGAGAAGGCATTTTGCATTAATGATTCAAAAATCATTTTATTTTGTTCTTTGATCTCCAGATTTTTTCTCGCTTGTAAATTTAATACATTAAGAAAAGATATAAACTTACTCTGCATTTGAATTGGAGGTAATGGAATTTCAAGTGAACGAACATTATTCGCCGAGATCGTATTCAGCCCTGAGGTTGTATTGCATATTTTATTTATCTGAACACGACCACCTTCTGAATTTATAAAGCGACTAACAAATTCAGGAACAGCTACAGCTTGATCAAAACGTACTCTAATGAGATGGTTTTGGTGGGTGCAATTCATGATGCTACCGTCCCATACGGCAGTACGACCAATCTCATCTTTATTCCCATGCCCCTCTACAACTAACATATCTCCAACTTTCAAACTAGTTCGCTCAAGTTCGACTTGAGTAACTCGTATTTTCTTAATTTCATCGAGTTTCAATTCATTTTTGTAGATATTGGCCACACGTAAATAATCAACCTCCAACGGTAAGGTTGAACGCTTGCCTGTAACCTGGAGCCCGCCTTGAACTTCGGCGATATCACCAAGGGTAACTTTAGGCCACGCCAATGGATTAGTAATAGGATCCCCAAACATTTCCAAAAATACAGCTTGTGCCATTGCGGTAAGTTCAGATTCCATTTGAATTGATTGCTTAAGCAAACCCCTCCCCTGCATGAGTATTGCAGCTATTCTCTCTTGAATTGAAACCGGAGGTAACGGGATTTCTAGTTCAAGAAATCGTTTACGATCCAAATTTGAAATATTAGTTGTCTGTTTCCCAAGCAATCGAATATCATGCTGAACCTGCCCTGAGTTAATAAATAAATATAAATAATCTGGCAAAACTTTATCCCAAACGGGTCTCAATATAGAAATGAACCCTCCAGCAGTGGCCTGGTAGTCAAGCTTTGGTACCTGCACGACTTTACCTACTAAGTTCCAACTATTGGCACTAGATATTAAGATATCACCATGTCTTAGAAAGAGTTCTTCTCTTTTAACAAGAGCCTTTGGAACAGCGATTAAATCTGATTCGTCCAGTTCCTCCTGGATATTTTTTGTTCTCATACAAACAACAGCATCAGGGTCAGATGCTTCTATCTTTTCTTCAGGTTTGAAAGTGATTCCTCTTATAAATGTAAGGACCTCACCCAACTTCACCATCGGCCAACTCACAGCATCTTCTCCAAATCTGCAATCCCCTGCTCCATCGCCTTTTGCAGGGTTTTAATCCGCTGCAAAATCACCGCCGGTGAGTCATATGTCATTTCATCGTACACCACTTCTTTATAACGGTTGATGCTGAGATCGTACTCTTTCTCTACAATCTCGCTTTTCGGTACAAAGAAGCTTTGTTCGGTACGCTGCCGGGTTAGTTCTTTATGAGCGTTTTGCCAACGCCAAAGAACATCTGGGATGTTGTTCAATTTATGGTTCAGCAATTCTGAAGGTGCCAGTGGGCCTTCAGCAACCTTTTCGTCTACCGTGTCGGCTTCGGTGATCAGCAACTGGTCTTTGACTAATGGCGTTCTCTTGTCATCCAGTGAGAAACCATCAGCCTGCATGTCATAAAACCAGACGTCATCGGTACCGCCACTGTTGGTTTTGGTAAAGAACAGTATTGCAGTGGAAACGCCCGTATAGGGTTTGAAGACGCCTGACGGCAAAGACACCACCGCTTCCAGCTTATGTTGTTCAACCAATGTTTTGCGGATTTCACGGTGTGATTTCGTCGAACCAAACAAAACACCATCCGGAACAATTACAGCAGCGCGGCCACCCGGCTGCAGCATACGCAGGATCAGCGCCAGGAACAGCAGTTCGGTTTTCTCACTTGGTTCCTTTTTCTTCTTCTCTTCGCCGTCAACTGTTTTAGCAGTTTTCTTCTCTGCCTTTTTCGGTGATTTACCCAGTGCACTCAGCAAATCCGGCGATAATTCATCATAAGCTACACTCCCCTTAAACGGTGGATTAGCCAGGATCAGAGTGAATTTGTCTTTGATATTGTCTTCGCCATAATCCATCAGACTGTCACGATATTCGACGGTCGGATTCTCAACACCATGCTGCATCAGGTTCATCGCGCCGATACGCAACATCGCCTGATCAAAGTCGTAGGCATTGAACATCTGATTATGGAAATGGCGAGCATTTTCTGGTTTTAACAGCGCATTCTTATGATGCGTTCGCACATACTCTTCTGCCGCCATCAAAAAACCGCAGGTACCAGAGGCTGGGTCACAAATCACGTCGCTCCACTCACCACCGAGTTTCGGCTCTACCATATTCACCATCATTTTGATGATATGGCGCGGTGTACGAAACTGCCCGTTAGTCCCCGCATTTTGCAGCTTACTCAACATATATTCGTAGAGATCGCCTTTAGTGTCTTGGTCATCCATCTCCAGCTTATCTACCAGATTGACCACCTTATCCAGCAACGGGGCGCTGGGGATCATAAAGATGGCATCCTTCATATGACGGGCAAAGGTACTTTGCTCACCATTAATGGTTTTGATGAACGGAAAGACCTCATCCCTTACTAAGGTAAGCATATCCTCGGGATCAATATTCTTGAATTTACTCCAGCGATAATGCTGCTTATCAGGACCAAAAATAGACTCTTGCACACCATCGCTACGTAGTATTGCTTGCCTCTCACGCTGAGTTTCAAGCTCGTCGAGACGTCTGATGAACAGCAGATAGGTGAACTGTTCAATTACCGAAATGGGATTAGCGATTCCGCCGGTCCAAAAGGTGGTCCAGATCTCATCAACCTGATTACGTAGCTTACCTGTTAACATATGATTCCCAGTGATTTTTACTTCCCCGATTCGACAATCAGGGATAACAAATAGGGTTTGGCCAAGGCCAGAGAAAGTTGACGTATTGTACCAATGAAAAGAGTTCCTTTGGCATTTTTTCCTCCGGAGCATCGAGACAGATGTAAAAATGAACTATGCGAATAACTCGCATTTTGCCGGTCAGTACGCTACTTTTACATCTACAATGATATAGTAACCAAAAGAAACTAAATTCACAGAATCTCACGCACCAAAGGACACCCCGCCATGCGTCTGAGACAACTGCGCCATTTTATAGTCGTCGCGGAAGAGAAAAGCATCAGTCGGGCAGCAGCACGCCTTTGCATTGAGCCCTCACCACTTTCACATTCAATCATAAAGCTTGAAGAACAGTTAGGAATGACGTTATTTCACAGAAACGGCGCATTACGTCTGACCCGTGCCGGAGAATCCTTTGCCCTTGAAGTTAGTAAGATGCTCCATGCTTTTGAAGAAGCCAAAACCCAGGCGCTGGCAATTGCTAATGGTTATGGCGACGTTCTGCATATCGGACTCGCCGATGGACTGACTCATCCCGTACTCATTAATCTGTTGCGTTTGTGCCGGGAACAGACACCAGATATCAGCATCGATATCATGGAAGCCAATACGCCACATCTGGTTCAGGAGCTCCTCGGCAATAATCTGGATGCCCTTTTCACTCTACATCCGGATACCCCTGCGGGCTGTCTGAGGCGACTGGCGTGGCGCGATCGCCCCTGTGTACTCCTTCCCTCCGGACATCCCCTTGTTGGATGTTGCCAGGTAAACCCAGAATTACTACAGTCATATCCGCTGATTTTGCATCATCCTGCGTGGTGCCCCGGCCCCTACACATTGCTTAATCGCTGGCTGGATGGCTTATCAGGTCCCCATCAGATTGCTGGCTATGCCGCCACGCTCGAGTCCCTGTTTTCGATGGTTTCCGCAGGTTACGGCATCGGGTTTGCGTTACAAACACGCGCTGAGCAGTTTCAAATCAAAAAATTAATCCTCCGCCCGCTGGATACCACCAGCCACGTCCCGGTCTGGTTTTACTGAGACGGAATAGTCCCGAACCTGCGGCACTTAAGCGATTTATTCATCTGGTGAGAAAAGCGCGCATCTGTGGTGCATAATGGAAATATTAATGTCTTGCAACGGATATTAATTACCGATAGTAGCGACATTCAGAGTATCAATCGCCTGATTTATATCGCAATGATATCCATTGTCCGCACAGCGACTTAATTCTGACATTTATTGTCCTTTCGGCTTCTTTATTTACCTGGCAATAATTTTTTCATCCGTATCTGTAATCGGGAGCGATGGTTACCTTGCGTTAACAGGCAACCGGTACTGATTAGTACCTTTCAATATATATCGTCCGGCTATATGCCACGTCTTCCGGGTTATTGATTGGGTAGCCCTTCACCCAAGGCTTAATCAGGCGACCGTTAGTGTACTGATAAATTGGCGCGATGGGCGCTTTCTCCATAAGGATTTTCTCCGCCATGTTGTAGTCCGCATTGCGCGCCTTCGCGGTGGTTTCCAGCGTCGCCTGCTGGACGATCTTATCGTAGGCAGGGTCATTAAAGCGGGAGATGTTGCCGCTGTGAGTGGAGGTCAGCAATGACAGGAACGTTGATGGCTCGTTGTAATCACCCACCCATGAGGCGCGGATCACATCAAAGTTGCCGGTGTTACGGCTATCAATGTAGGTTTTCCACTCCTGGTTTTGCAGTTTGACATCCACACCGAGATTTTTCTTCCACATGGAGGCCACCGCAATCGCGATTTTCTGGTGGTTTTCCGAAGTATTATACAGCAGGTTCAGCTTTAGCGGGCGCTGAGGACCGTATCCTGCAGCCTGCAGCAAGGTTTTGGCCTGGGCGTTCAGCTCCTGCTGCGACATCTGCTCAAACGGCGAGGCGTCCGGAGTGAACCCTGCCGTCACGTCTGGGGTGAAGTGCCAGGCGGGCTTCTCCCCCGTCCCTAACACCTTTTCTGCCATGATACGACGGTCGATGCTCATACTCAGCGCCAGACGAACCCGTGCATCCGCCGTCGGGCCTTTTTGGGTGTTAAAGGCATAGTAATACGTTCCCAACTGAGGCGGCGT
This sequence comes from Enterobacter cloacae complex sp. P2B, assembly GCF_014895985.1. Classification (NCBI taxonomy): domain Bacteria; kingdom Pseudomonadati; phylum Pseudomonadota; class Gammaproteobacteria; order Enterobacterales; family Enterobacteriaceae; genus Enterobacter; species Enterobacter cloacae complex sp. P2B. Next base: position 293,386 of record NZ_JADBQQ010000011.1, read on the forward strand.
ATAAACCTGCCCCGGAATGTCCTTCATGAGCTTCTGATACATGTTTTTTGGGAACGATTCGGTAATATCAATATCCCCTGCCAGGTAGCGTTTGGTCGCCGACGATTCCTGATTAATCGGCACGAAGGTCACCTTCTGCAGTACCGTTTTGGCATTGTCCCAGTAGTGCGTATTGGGCACCACAACCAGTTTTTCATTCACCACGCGGTCCTTCAGAACGTAAGCCCCGTTCCCCACCAGCGCGCCCGGCCGCGTCCACTCTTTACCGCTTTCGACGTTAGCTTTTTGTACTGGATAAAAAGCAAAGTTCGCCGTCAGGTTGCTGAACCACGGCAGCGGTTTGTCCAGCTGAACGCGTAACGTTCTGGCGTCCACCGCCGTCACACCCAGCGTATCGGGCGCGGCTTTGCCGTCAATAATGGCCTGCGCGTTATTAATTCCCGCCAGCGCGGCAAACCAGGCAAACGGAGAGGTGGTTTTCGGGTCAACCAGACGCTGCCAGCTGTAGACAAAATCCTGGGCGGTGACAGGGGAGCCGTCGGACCATTTCGCGTCATCGCGTAAGGTAAACATCCAGACGCGGTTATCGTTGCTCTGCCAGCGTGTCGCCACGCCCGGCGTCAGCTCCCCTTTCTCATTCTGATTAACCAGGCCTTCAAAGAGATCGCGAATCACCTGAATCTCTGGCAACCCCACGGCTTTCGCCGGGTCCAGCGAAGCCGGCTCGTCTTTAATATGCCTGACCAGCTCTTGTTTTTGCGCCAGCGCAGTGCCCTGCGGCACGTCAGCTGCGAAAGAAAGTGAAGAGAGCCCGCACAGGCACAGTGCGGCAAAAAGACGCGAAACAGGATGCTTCATAAGATCCCCTTTAATGAATTCAGGTATTAAGCAGATGCGTAATTATTTGTTTCGACAAAGAGAAATGCAAATAACTTACGCCTGAATAGTGATTTAAGGCAATTCTTAGCCATTACGGAAACTATTTGATTAACAGCGGGTTTTGCACAACACTGCCAGTAGTGACTTCTTTATCAGGATTTCGTATGGCAACCACCCGACCAAGAGCGGAACGCGGCGCCTTTCCGCCGGGCGCTGAGCAATATGGCCGCTCCTTTTTAGGCGCATCGCTGATCTGGTTCCCCGCCCCCGACGCAGACCGCGAAAGCGGCTTGATTCTTGCCGGCACGCACGGGGATGAAAACTCCTCCATCGTGACGCTTTCATGTGCGCTGCGGACGCTGACGCCGTCATTACGGCGTCATCACGTGATTCTGGCGGTTAACCCGGACGGCTGCCAGCTGGGTCTTCGCGCCAATGCGCGAGGCGTTGACTTAAACCGTAATTTTCCGGCAGCAAACTGGCGCGCAGGGGAAACGGTGTATCGCTGGAACAGCTCCGCCGAGGAGCGTGATGTGGTTCTGCTAACGGGAGATAAGCCGGGCTCAGAGCCGGAAACCCAGGCGCTGTGCCAGCTAATCCATAAGATCCATCCCGCGTGGGTGGTCTCCTTCCACGATCCGCTGGCCTGTATTGAAGATCCGCGTCACTCCGAGCTTGGCGCGTGGCTGGCAGACGCTTTCGCTCTGCCGCTCGTGACCAGCGTGGGCTATGAAACGCCAGGCTCGTTCGGTAGCTGGTGCGCCGATTTGAGCCTGCCCTGCATAACCGCTGAATTCCCGCCGATCTCCTCCGACGAGGCCAGCGAAAAATACTTAAAAGCCATGGTGGATCTTTTACGCTGGCAGCCTCAGAGATGAAGCACGCCGCTGGTAAAATGGAGCGCGGGAGAGACGTCAACCGCCAGCCACGTCGGGCCGTCCAGATCGGCGAAACGGACCTGATTGACCAGCGGTAGCGCCGCGCCGATTGCCCGGGACGTACAGAGCATACAGCCCAGCATCAGTGAAAAACCTTGCGCCCGGGCTTCTGCCGCCAGGGCCAGCGCCTCTGTCAGCCCGCCGGTCTTGTCGAGCTTAATATTAATCATCTCGTAGCGGCCCTGCAGCTCGCTCAAGCTCGCGCGGGTGTGACAGCTTTCATCCGCACAAACGGGCAACGGATGGATAAAGTTCTTCAGCGCCACGTCATCTTTTGCTGGCAGAGGCTGCTCCAGCATGGCTACCCCCAGGTCGGCCAGCAGCTGACAGCGGGCGGCCAGCCCTTCAGGATGCCATGATTCATTGGCATCAACAATCAGCGTGGCTGAGGGTACCGCCGCGCGAATGGCGACCATCCGCTCGCTAATCAGACGATCGTCGAGCTTCACCTTCAGCAGCCGGGCCCCGGCGTCATAAAGCGCTTTGGCGCTGGCGGCCATCTGTTCCGGCTCGCCAATCACTACCGTTTGCGCGGTAGCCACCGATTCCGGCAGCGCCACGCCCAGCAATGCTGTCAGGGGTTGCTGCTGTTTCGCCGCCTCGAGACTCCAGAGTGCACTATCAATGGCGTTACGTGCGGCCCCGGCGGGCAAACGCTGCTGTAATGCCTCGCGCGTGAGCCCGGTTTGCAGGTCTGGCACCAGCGTCATGATATGCGCCATCACTGACGCGAGGCTTTCACCATAGCGCGGGTAAGGCGTGCACTCCCCTACGCCTTTAAAACCGTCCTCTTCGATTTCAACGACCACCACGCTGGCTTCGCTTCGGCTGCCGCGGGAGATCACAAACGGGGTATGCAATGGCCAGGCTTCTTCATAGACCTTAACACTTCTCATCACTGACTCCTTGCAGCCCGGAAAGGCGAAAAAATTTGGTTTGCCGTGTTATCCGCGGATGACATACACTAGCCCCGACGTTAACTATATGTAAACAGGAAGATATCTATGTCACAACTCGTTCATTTCCAGGGCAACCCGGTTGCTGTTGCAGGTTCCATTCCGCAGGCTGGCAGCAAAGCGCAGGCTTTTACTCTGGTGGCTAAAGATCTGTCTGACGTCACACTGGCTCAGTTTGCGGGCAAACGCAAAGTGCTGAACATTTTCCCGAGCATTGATACCGGTGTTTGCGCCGCATCCGTGCGTAAGTTCAACCAGCTGGCAACTGAAATGGACAACACCGTTGTGCTGTGCATTTCTGCTGACCTGCCGTTCGCCCAGTCTCGCTTCTGCGGTGCTGAAGGCCTGAGCAACGTTATCACCCTCTCCACCCTGCGCAGCCCGGATTTCCTCGAAAACTACGGCGTCAGCATCGCCGAAGGCCCTCTGAAAGGCCTGGCAGCACGCGCGGTACTGGTTCTTGATGAAAACGACACTGTCATCTTCAGCGAACTGGTTAATGAAATCACTACCGAGCCGGATTACACCGCCGCGCTGGAAAAGCTGAAAGCATAATCATTACTTAGCATTCTATACCGCTTTTTTAAAACCTCGCTATGGCGGGGTTTTTTATTAATTACTCGCTGAATCGTTAAAGCAACAATGAGCTTGCGTCACAAAATTAACGCAATTAAGTTTCTGGAATTCAGCAAAATAGCGATCACACCCGCATATTGATCGTTAAACAACCCTGAATTTACCCTCAGTGAGGCGCATCACATTTCCCTTATCGCCAAAACATTAGATTTGCTTACGAAGTTAAATAATCGTTTCAGCAACAAGGGATAAATATGAAAATAAAACTGGCTTTAACGCTCCTTTCGGTACTGGTTTCGGGCCATGCCGCAGCAAAAACCTGGGTGCTGACAAGCGCTGAAAGCAGCGTGGAAAAAGGAAACTGGAAGATATCCAGCGATGAGCTGAAAATTAACGATCGAACGTTCAGCATTGAGCAAAAAGTGTTGCACGGAGGCAAGCAGGAAGGCAGTAAAGTGATCGTTATTAGCAGTAAAAACGGCCTGACCATCACCTTAAGCCCGACGCGCGGGATGAACCTTCTGCATGTGGAGGGCTTTGGCACCAGGCTGGGCTGGAACTCCCCCGTTAAAGAGGTCGTTAACCCGGCGTATATTAATCTGGAAAGCCGAAACGGACTTGGCTGGCTGGAAGGTTTCAACGAGATGATGGTCCGCTGTGGCTACGAATGGACGGGGCACCCGGTCACCGCTGACGGCCAGATTTACACCCTGCATGGCAAGGCGGGGAATACACCGGCATCCCAGGTGGAGGTAGAAATTGCGGATGCTGCCCCGCATGAAATTCGTATTCGCGGTCTCATCAAAGAAAGCACCTTTAAAAAAGCGGATCTGCAAACCATGACCGAACTGCGTTACGTTCCAGGAACCAACCAGTTCAGCCTGCATGACGTTCTGACGAACCATGCCGATTACCCTCATGACTATCAGATCATCTACCATAGCAACTTCGGGGCGCCTGTCCTCGAAGAAGGCGCGCGCTTCCTTGCCCCGGCGGCAAGCGTGAGCCCGTTCAATGATTACGCGAAAGCGGGCGTTAACGACTGGCAAACCTACGCCGGGCCGACAAAAGGCTTTGATGAGATGGTCTTTAACATCAAACCGCTTGCGGACAGCAATCATGAAACCCTCGCGGCGGTGGTGAATAAAGCCGGTGACAAAGGCGCGTCAATTCAGTTTGATACCCGCCAGCTGCCCGTGCTAACCCTGTGGAAAAACACCGATACGCCAAAACAGGGCTATGTCACGGGGATTGAGCCAGGCACCAGCTACGCCTACCCCGTCACCATTGAACGCGAGCAGAAGCGGGTTAAGCAGCTGCAACCAGGTGCCAGCGCTCAGTTTGACCTGACCTATACCCTGCTACACAGCGCGCAGCAGGTGAAGGACGTCGAAAGCAGGATTGCGTCGATTCAGGGCGAGACAAAAACAGAGATCGTGACCACGCCGCTGGCGAAGGAATAAGCATTAAAAAAGCCTCTTTACAGAGGCTTTTTGTTATTCGTCACCTTTCTTATGATTCAATCCATACTCACGTAGCTTATTCGCAATCGCGGTATGCGAGACGCCAAGCCGTTTTGCCAGTTTGCGGGTGCTGGGGTAGCTGCGGTACAGCTGCGTCAGCACGGAGCGCTCGAAGCGGCTGGTGATATCATCCAGCGAGCCTTCCATCGCTTCTTCGCCTACCGATACCGTTCCGGCGTCGTAATCCGGCAACAGGATATCTTGCGGGCGCAGTTCATACCCTTCCAGCTGGGTCAGCGCGCGATAAACGGCGTTTTTAAGCTGACGAATGTTGCCCGGCCAGCCGTATCGCATTAACACCGTGCCGAGATCTGCAGACAGTTTCGGACGCGGAACGCCCTGCTCGTCGGCAAAGCGGGCCACAAACAGCTCCGTTAGCGGCATGATGTCCTGCGGACAATCGCGCAGCGGTGGAATGTTCAGCGTCAGGACGTTGAGGCGGTAATAGAGATCTTCGCGGAAAATCCCCTTTTGCACCAGTTCCACCAGGTTCTTCTGGGTGGCGCAAATGACGCGCACGTCCACATGCACTTCGTGATCCTCACCGACGCGGCGGAAGGTGCCGTCGTTCAGGAAACGCAGCAGTTTAGCCTGCATACGCGGCGACATTTCGCCGATCTCGTCCAGCAGCACGGAGCCGCCGTTGGCCTGCTCGAAGAACCCTTTCTTGCCTTCCGGCGCGTGTCCAAACAGCTCGCTTTCGACGGCATCTTCTGGAATAGAGGCACAGTTAAGCGCCAGATACGGTTTAGCCGCACGCGGGCTTGCCAGATGCACGGCGTGCGCCAGCAGATCTTTCCCGGTGCCGGTATCGCCGGTAATCAGCAGCGGCGCGGTCAGGCTGGCAAGCTTGCGCGCCTGATCAACCACGTGGCGCATTTTCGGGCTGACGGCAATAATCTGGCTGAATGCGCCAACGTCCTGGCTGGAGAGGTTTTGCAGCTGGCGCCCCATGCGTAGAGTCGAGCGCAGCATGATCACCGCCCCGGTCAATACGCGACTATTTCCTTCTCCTTTCAGATAGACCGGTGTGATCTCCATCAGGAAATTCTGCCCGTTAATCACCACATGCTCGCTGTGCGTATTCTGCGGGTTGCTGTCCAGCCAGCGCTGGAAGTTAAAACCGGGAATCAGCTGCGCGGCGTGGTGGCTGCTGAGCTTCTCCTGGTTCTGCGCGAAAAGCTGGCAGCTCGCGTGGTTAACGCGCTCGACTTTACTTTTCAGATCCAAAGAGAGGAACGGTTCGGGCATCGCTTCAAGCAGCGCGCTCAGGGCGAGGTGCTCACGTTCGGAGGGCATCCAGGGGATGGTGCGTACATCCGTAACGCCAGCGATACGGCGGATTTCCGCCATCAGGCTGCTGAAGGTGTTAAATTCAATTTCGGCAAAATTGAGGTAAATTCGCCCGACAGGATCGATCTCAATGCCACGTAAATCAATGCTACGTAAAACAAGAAGATCGAGTAATTCGCGGGTAAGACCGAGACGGTCTTCACAGAAGACTTCAAGACGCATGGGAAATTCACCGTTTTAAGCCAATAACGTTAAAATGATATGTCAGAACTCGGTGAACCGGAAGATGGCTGTCAACAAATATTGACAGCCAGCACGATTAGTGAACAATGCCTCAAGGAGACGGTTTTTTATTGAGCGTCTCTTTCAGCTGACCGATCAATTCACGCCTGAAATCCCCCAGCCGCGGCTTATCGCCATCAATCCACGGCAGCGGACGGCACACCTCCATCGCTTTGATACCCAAACGCGCCGTCAGCAAGCCCGCGCCAATGCCCTGGGCTGCACGGGCTGAAAGACGCGCCGCCAGATCCTGCGACATCCAGTCCATTCCCACTTCGCGCACCAGCTCGCTCGCGCCCGCAAAGGCGATATTGAGCAGGACCAGTTTGAACAGCCTGAGCCGGCTGTAGTAACCCAGCTCTATGCCGTAAAGGTTCGCGATACGGTTGATGAGGCGCAGGTTACGCCAGGCGATAAAGGCCATATCCACCAGCGCCAGCGGGCTGACGGCAATCATCAGCGTGGATTCCGCCGCCGAGCGGCTAATCTCACGCCGCGCCTGGGCATCCAGCACCGGCTGAACCATATGGGAATAGAGCGTGACCACCTCCCGGTCGTTCTGGGTTTCATGGATGGCGGCGTACCAGCGCTGGAGCGCCGGATGCGACTGATCGATACCGGCCTGGCTGGCCAGTTTTTCACAGAAGGCGCGGCCTTTGCCAGTGCCGTGGCTGTGGAGGAGATCCCGCGCTTCATCGCGCTCGTGCGCACGCTGTCGCAAACGCCAGAGGCGGCGCCACTCGGTGGCAACCGACCCGACGCCCGCCCCCACGATGAGCGCGCCCGCGGCACATCCTCCCAGCGCAACCCAGTCCTGGGTTTGCCAGGCGTTCATCGCCCACTGCACGCCCTGCCCGACCACGCTGACGCCAAACAGCGCCAGACCAGCGGTGACCATCTTGCGCCACAGGCTGCGTTTAGGACGTAGAGCGGCTTCCACGACCGCCTCCGCCGGACCGTCTTCGACGGTGGGATCGTCCGGCAGCGCCGGGGCGAAGTTCTGCGCCTGCGCGCCGCTGAACGTCTGCGCCGTTTTAAAGGCGTCCTGACGCTCGGGCTCAAGCGTTCCGGTAAAGTCTATGCGCGGTTTTAAGGGTTCCGTCATCGCAGTTTATCTCCAATCAAAAACTCCAGCGCCGCATCCAGACGGATGTGCGGTAACGGCCGATCGACGCTCATGGTCTGAGGGCGGAAGGCTTCAAACTGGAAGCCCTGACTCTGCCAGAAGGCCTGACCCGGCAGCCGCGCGGGGACTTCGCCGGGATAGACGGTAAGCGGCTCGCCGTCACTGAGTCGATTCCCGCGTAATGCCGGTATTTTCTCGCCGTTAAGGTCAATCAGGCCGCTTTGGGTCGCCTGCACCGATGCGAGCCCAAGACAATCCATACTGATGCCTTCAAACGCGGCGTTTTGCCAGGCGTCCTGCACCAGCTGCTGCAGCAGAGAAACCATGTTGGCGTGCTGATCGACCGTAACGTGATCGGCTTTTGTGGCCGCAAACAGCAGCTTGTCGATCACCGGTGAGAACAGACGACGAAACAGCGTCCGCTGCCCATAGTGGAAACTCTGCATCAGCTGCGTCAGCGCGAGACGCATATCGTTAAATGCCTGCGGCCCGCTGTTGAGCGGCTGCAGGCAATCCACCAGCACAATCTGGCGGTCGAAACGTAAAAAGTGGTTTTTATAAAAACCTTTGACCACCTTTTCGCAGTAGTAATTGTAACGCTCGCGCAGCATGCCGGCATTCGTGTGTTTGTCGGCCTGTGCCAGCTTCGACTCGCCTGCGCCGTCCACATCCGGCCACGGGAAGAACTGCAGCGCGGGCGCGCCTGCTAAATCACCCGGCAAGACAAAACGGCCCGGCTGGATGAAGTGCAGCCCTTCCTGTTTGCACTGATGCAGATAGTCCGTCCAGGCTTCAGCAATGGTCGCCAGACGGTTTTCATCCGCAGGTGCCAGCGGATCAAGGCCCTCGCACAGCTGTCGCCATTTCGTTGACCACTCTGCGCGTTGCCCTTGCAACAAGCCCGTCATCTGGCGGGACCAGCTGAGGTAGTCCTGCGCCAGCATCGGCAGGTCGAGCAGCCATTCGCCGGGATAATCGACGATTTCCAGATACAGGGTTGAGGTATCCTTAAAGTGACGTATCAGCGATTCATTAGAACGAAAGCGCAGCGCAAGGCGAATTTCACTGACGCCTCGCGTTGGCGTCGGCCACGCGGGCGGATCGCCGTAAAGCTGCGCCAGCCCTTCGTCGTAGGTGAAACGCGGTATGCCAAAATCACGCTGAGGAACGCGCTTAACGCCCAGCAGACGCTCCTCGCGCACGGCGCTGAGCAACGGCAGCCGCGCGCCGGCGTGCAGATTCAGCAACTGGTTTACCATCGCGGTGATGAACGCCGTCTTACCGCTGCGGCTCAGGCCGGTGACGGCCAGACGCAGATGTCGATCAACGCCGCGGTTCACCAGAGAATTGAGTTCGTTCTTAAATCGCTTCATCGCCATCCTTCATTGCCCGGAAGCCAGGAATGTATGGCTTCAGAATACAATAAATGGGGGCAGATCGTTGATTATCAATTCTTATTTATTGCTATTGCCGTTTTCTCTCCAGTAAGATGAACGACATTGCTGTCAGTCCGGAGTGAGTAAGGTGTATGTCACCCACCATCTATGATATCGCACGGGTTGCGGGCGTATCGAAATCAACCGTTTCCCGCGTTCTGAATAAACAAACGAATATTTCCCCTGAAGCGCGAGACAAAGTGCTTAAGGCGATAGACGAATTAAATTATCAGCCCAACAAACTGGCCCGCGCCCTGACCTCTTCTGGCTTTGATGCCATTATGGTTATTTCGACCCGCTCGACCAAAACTACTGCCGGTAACCCTTTTTTCTCCGATGTTCTTCACGCCATTACGGCAAAAGCGGAAGAGGAAGGGTTTGACGTTATTTTACAAACCTCGAAAAGCAGTGAGGACGATCTGCAGAAGTGCGTGGGAAAAATAAAGCAGAAGATGATCAAAGGGATCATCATGCTGAGTTCACCCGCAAACGAATCTTTTTTCACCACGCTGGACGAATACGGTGTGCCCGTAGTGGTTATTGGAAAAGTAGAAGGAAAGTTCCAGAATATTTATTCTGTTGATACGGACAATTTTCACGACAGCGCTATTCTGGTCGATTCGTTTATTAAACATGGGCGAACAAAAATTGCCTGTCTGCATGCCCCGCTCGATTATCACGTTTCTATCGATCGCCTTGCGGGTTATAAATCCAGCCTTGAGAAGCAGGGTATCGACATAAACCCGGACTGGGTCATTGATGGCGGATATACCCATGAAAGCGCGCTCCAGGCAGCCTGCAAATTACTCTCGTCTGACAACCCGCCCAATGCCGTTTTTGCTACTGACAGTATGAAATTGTTGGGTCTTTATCGTGCAGCGGATGAGTTAAATTTGATGGTTCCCGAGCAGGTTGCTATGGCAGGCTACAGCGATCCGATGCTGTCTCTCGTTTTAACCCCTGCGCCAGGCGGGTTTGATATTCCGACGAGAAAGCTCGGCGAAGAGAGCTGCAACGTGTTGTTTAAGCGTATTGCGGGTAAACCTGCGCCGCATAAGATTTTGGTTGATACCCATTTTTCGGATGCGGCGTCCTTGCGCTAAAAACCAGGGGCAATCGCCCCTGGTAAATCATGATCAGAACGCGTAGTTCACGCCGACACCTGCGTAGTGGAAGCGATCGCTCTCACCTTCATCATGGTTTTCCCATTCGTAGGCATATTCCAGCGTCATGGATAAACCGTTGTTAAAATCATAGGCGTACAGCATACCCAGACGGTTGAAATCATGTCCTTCACGCGTCGGATCGTCCTGCCAGTCCCAGTTTGACCAGCGATCGAGTCCCAGACGGGTATAAGGCGTTAACGTCGTCTGGCCTAACGAAATCGGCAGGTAGGCACGAATTTCCTGGGTAGAAAACTCGCCGTTATTACGTGAGCTGTCCATATTGAAGCCGCGCTCTAAATAATAATTTACTTTCACAGAGAACGTTTCGTTGATGGTCCAGGTAAAACCGGTTTCGGTCTCGACGCGGCTGTCAGAATAACCGGTTTTATCCAGATCGTTGGCAAACTGATACATGGCAAACCAGCCGCCAAAGCGCCAGTCGTCGGTTAATTTAATATCCCAGTCAGGCTGAACTTTGTAACGCTGCATATTAGCGCTGCCGTCTTTGGCACCGTGTTCATTTTTAAAGTGATAACCATAATTGCGGAAGCCACCGGTCAGACCGAACGTAAAATCATCGGTGCCGATAAAGCGATAGCGCAATTCAAATTCCGGGCGATCGAAATAGGTGCCACGCGTCATGCTGCTATAATCAACCGGCCCTTCCTGATACATTGCCAGAGAGATTGTCCAGGCATCCCATGTTGCATTAAACCATACGGAGGGTTCATATAATCCATCTTTATCGTCGCTCTGACCTTCGACGTTTTCAATTTCATACATGGCACCGATATTAAACGCCCACTGCTTTGCGGGTTCTGTTGCTTGCGCGCAGCTAACCCCTGCGCACAGAACGAGCGCAGCACTTCTTAGTAGAGTACTCATTAAATATTCCCTTTATAATTAACAAACAAAAAAAACCGGAAATTTGCATTTCCGGCAAACACCTTTCTTATCTAATAGCCGCTTCGGTATCGGCGTCGAAGAAATGGCACTTATTCATATCGAACTGAATGCCGATAGTATCTCCGGCTACGTAGTCATTGGCCGCGCCTGCGCGGACAACCAGTTCATGTCCGCCCACGGTGGCATAAAGCATAAATTCGGCACCGGTAAGCTCAGCGACACTGACTTTCGCCGCGATATCTTCTCCGCTGCTCTGCAGGGTAAGAATGTCTTCCGGACGGATCCCGAAGACGACCGCTTTACGCTGGTAACCTTGCGCATTCAACTCGGCCAGCTTGTCCTCAGGGATCTCCAGACGCAGCGTTTCCGTTACGAAATAGCGATCGTCGATAGCGCCACGAATGAAGTTCATTGCCGGAGAGCCAATGAACCCTGCGACAAACATATTGGCCGGCTCGTTGTATACCTGCTTCGGCGCACCCACCTGCTGAATGATGCCGTCTTTCAGGATCACGATGCGGGTCGCCATCGTCATGGCTTCCGTCTGGTCGTGCGTAACATAGATCATGGTGGTGTTAAGCTTCTGGTGCAGCTTGCTGATTTCGGCACGCATCTGCACGCGAAGCTTGGCATCGAGGTTGGATAACGGCTCATCCATCAGGAAGACGCCCGCCTCGCGCACGATCGCCCTGCCCAGCGCCACGCGCTGGCGCTGACCACCCGATAAAGCGCCAGGTTTACGCTTCAGGTATTCGCGTAGCCCTAAAATCTGCGCCGCCCAGTTCACGCGTTCTTCAATCACCGCGGGCGCTATTTTTTGCATTTTCAGGCCAAACGCCATGTTGTCGTAGACCGTCATATGCGGATAAAGCGCATAGTTCTGGAATACCATCGCGATATCACGCGATTTGGCAGGCACGTCATTCATGCATACGCCGTCGATAATCAGTTCACCCGCGCTGATCTCCTCAAGACCGGCAATCATTCGCAGCGTCGTGGATTTACCGCAGCCCGACGGACCGACGAAAACAATAAACTCTTTGTCTTCAATTTCGAGGTTGAAATCCTTAACCACGTGGACCTGGTTATCATAGATTTTCTGAATATGTTTCAGAGAAAGTTGAGCCATAATTTATTCCTTATCAATACGCCCGGGACGCCCAGAATTCTGTCAGGCATTTCCAGGTCAGTTCCCGCGTTGAATGAAGTTGTAATCCCGCATGGTTAAGGCCAGGCCCAATCCCGACCGACAGCATTCCTGCGGCGTTGATTGCTTCAACACCCGCAGCGGCATCTTCAATGCCAATCGCCTCTGCAGGACGCACGTTCAGCCCCGCACAGGCCGCAAGGAAGATCTCCGGGTCCGGCTTTGAACGGCAAATGCGGGAAGCATCAGCGCAAAAATCGAAGGCCTGATGAATGCCCAGCGCGTGCAAAATCCCTGGGGCATTGAGCGATACGGACGCCAGCCCAATCTTGACCTTCGCGGCACGGATCTCCGCCAGCACGTCGCGGATTCCCGGCAGCAGAGAATCCTGCGTCAGTGATGCCAGCGACTGGACGTAAAGCGCATTTTTTTTCGTCGCAAGCGCCAGGCACTGCTCCTCACTAAACATCCCCTCTTTTCCGCCGTGCTTCAGAATGCGCTGGAGGGAATCCATGCGGCTTATTCCCTTGAGCTGTTCGTTAAACACTTCGTCGAAGGTAATGCCAATTTCCTCCGCCACGGCACGCCAGGCCAGAAAGTGAAGATGCGCGGTATCGGTGATCACACCGTCCAAATCGAATACAACAGCCTTAAGCGTCATGTTGCCCCTCCGTGGTAGCGGTCCCATTCACGGACGCAAGAAAATCCTTATACGCGAACACTTCTCGCTCCGGGATATGGAGCGTTTTGCCCCACAGCGTCAGCGTGGCAGGCGCCGTGGTTTCAATGGTTAACACCTCGTTTTCATACGTGAAGTGCATTGCTGCGTTCCGCCACCGCAGCGGGAAAGCGAGTTTCTGCCAGTGAGCAGGCAGTTTTGGCGCGAGATGCAGTTCCCCTTCAATGATTTGCAGGCCAGCAAATCCCTGAATTGCGCCAGACCAGATCGCACCGGTTGCCGCGGCATGAATGCCCTCATCGCTGCTGTGCGGATCCTCGCCCAAATCAATGGCGATGCCATCGCGCCAGAAGGCATAGGCCCCCTGCGTATCACCGCAGCGCGCGAGCACAATCCCGTGAATGGCCTTGCTCAGGGAGGAATCATGGATCGTGCGTGGCTCATAGAACGCCAGATTGGCGGCGCATTGCCGTGGCGTAAACCGTTCTGGCAGCAGGTAGTTAAGCATCACCACATCGGCCTGCTTAAGGATCTGCATCTCGTTCACTTCCGCGCGGGAATAATCGAGCAGAATCGTCTGCTTGCCCGCTTTGGCTTTGTAACGGCTCAGATCGATGGCCGGTTTTGCCATGAAGGTATCATCCTGCGGGATCACACCGTCTGCATCGGCCTCCGGTAGCCATAAGCGCGCCAGGAACTGCGCAGCATTCTCCGTAAAACGCTCATCTTCACGCCCAAACATCGCCATAAACTGGCGCGCGCAGGCAACGTTGTGCCAGGCCAGATAGTTGGTGTAAGCGTTGTTGTTCACGTGCTCGGTGTATTCGTCCGGTCCGATCACATCATGGATTTCCAGACGACCATTGACCTCCGTTGCGCGCCCCATCCAGAACAAAGCCGTTTCCATCAGCAGCGTCAGGCCTTCGTTACGCATAAAGGCGTCATCATGCGTCGCCTGCCAGTACGCAACGACGGCCCAGGCAATATCAGCCACGATGTGATGCTCAGCAAGTGCGGAAGCCACCTTCTGGCGTACCCCGGTGCGGATGTTGATTGCCGCGAACTCCGGCGTCTCTTCCTCACCGCTTGCGGCGCTTTCCCATGGGAACAACGCGCCCGGCCAGCCGTTACGACGGGCTTTTTCCCGTGCGCCAGCCAGATTAAGCCAGCGATAGCGCAGCAGGCTGCGGGCAACCTGCGGGCGGGTAAACAGATGGAAAGGCAGCAGGAAAATTTCGGTATCCCAGAAGACGTGGCCTTTATACCCCTCTCCCGTCAGCCCCTTCGCAGCGATACTGCTTCGCTCATCATGGGCAGGCGTCATCGTGGTCAGGTGCCAGACCGCATAATCCAGCGCCATCTGATCCTGTTGCTCCGTGGAAGTCACTTCCACACGGGCGTCGCGCCAGACCTCTTTCCAGGCATACGCAGAGCTCTCACGCAGCGCCTCGTAACCTCTTGCCGCACTGACTTTGAGATCGGCCAGCGCGTTACGCGCAAAAGACTCCTGTGACAGCGCTTTATCGCTGCGATGTGTCACCCAGACGATCTTTTCAAGCGTGACAGTGTCACCCTGAGCAATGGTCAGTGAATGATGTACGCTGAGACGCCGATTTTTGGCGGTGAAACAGCTGTCACTTTTCGAGGAGAGTTGGCAAAACGCCGAAACAACAACCTCCGACGCCCGGTCCTGCGTTTCATACACCCCCTGCATATAGTGCTGATCAAAGACCCTGACCGAGAGTTCATCCAGATGCTGTCTGCCGCTGTTCGTTTGCGTCGCATCAATGCCGGTTTTCAGCACGGCATGCGTGGCGGCATCAAGAGGCGTGATCGCGAGCTGCATAGCCACTAATGGCAACTGGTCCAGCGACACAAAACGACGACTCTCCAGCCGATAGCGCTTGCCGTCGGGCGAACGCCAGACAACGTTACGATGCAGTTCGCCGTTAGCGAAGGCCAGCTCGCGCTGCCACTCAAGAATTTCCCCAGCCAGGAGGGTGAAATTGACGCCGTCCAGCTCTACATCAATACCGGTGATATCCGGCAGATTGACCAGCTCGGTGGTCTCGTTGCGCCCCGCGCGATGATACAGCCCAGCGAGATACATGCCTCTGGTCTGCTGGGTGTACTCTTCTTCATGCGCAGCGCGAATGCCCATGTAGCCATTGCCGCATGCCATGATGGAGGCGTATTTATTCAGGCTGTGTGGACAAAAGCCCGGATCGGTTAATACAGAGACGTTCAGCATAGTGTTACGCTTTCCCCTGTTTCTGCGGATTCATAAAGCGCGCCAACAAGCTGCTGAATTACCAGTCCCTGTTCTGCATCGGCAATCATCACGGGCTCTCCCAGCACGTGACGTACGAAAGCATCCATGCTGCGCAGATGGCGCTGATCGTCCGCCTCTTCGCGCTGGGTAAGGGTTTCTAAAACACCGGCTTCGTCATTGTAGATGTGCGCCGGGAACAGCGTTGCACCCGCCTTTTCACCGCAGAAAGAGACGTTCATGATTGACTGCTCGCGAATGTTAAGCGCAAAGGAGGTGTCCAGACGCAAAATGCCGCCGTTGCAGAATTCAATCGTGCCAAACAGCGCATCTTCCACGGTAAATTGCGCAGGATCCCACTCGCCAAACTGACCGGTGCTTTTACGGTTTCCCAGCCTCTGGAAGCTGTGCGCAGTCACCCGTTTGACCGCCGGGAAACCCAGGACATACATTGCGGCGTCGAGCATATGAATGCCGATATCAATCAGCGGTCCACCGCCCTGTAGCGATTTGTTGGTAAAAACGCCCCACCCCGGCACACCGCAGCGACGCAGCGCCTGCGCTGAGGTAAAGTAAATTTCACCAAGCGTTCCGTTCATTACCGCATCGCGCAGGAGTTGGGTATCCAGGGCAAAGCGATGGTGAAAATCATAGGCCAGGACTTTTCCTGCCTTGCGCGCCGCGATGCGCATCTCATCAGCCTGCTGCGGCGTCATCGCCGGGGGCTTTTCACACATCACATGGCAACCCGCCTCGAGCGCCGCCATCACGTGTTCAAAATGGAACCGGTTGGGCGAACAGACGCTCACCACATCCGGTTTTACTGCCTGCAACATCTCGTGAGCGTCCTGCCATGCCGATGGAATAGCATAACGTTCCGCGAACGCCTGTGCCTGCTCAAGGCGGCTGTCCATGACAGCCACCATTTGAACATCACTGCGCGTGGCGTAATACGAGGCATGCACTTTGTCCGCGACCTGCCCGGCGCCAATAATGGCGACGCGCAGAGGCGAAGGTGTAGAAGCACTCATCACGCTCGTCATCCTTAGCATTCACGCAAATAAGTGAGAGAGTCCTGATAAGCCTTAGCCGGATCCTCGGCGCGAACACGGCATTCATACACCACGTATCCCTGATAGTTATCGGCACGCAGCTGACCGAACAGGCTGGCGAAATCGAGGCTGCCGCTGCCCGGCTGATAGCGGTGGTTATCTGCAATGTGAACATGACCCAGCAGATCGCGGTTCTGATGCAGCGCATCCGTCAGCGAGTCTTCTTCAATGTTCATGTGATAGAAATCACCGATGATCTGCACGTGCTTCAGGCCGTTCTCTTCGATATAACGACGCGCGTCTGCCAGGGTGTTGATCATATGATCCTGGTAGCGGTTCAGCGGCTCCAGGTAGACGGTGGTGCCGGTGCGCGCGGCCACCTCATCCAGCCAGCGCAGCGAGGCGCTTATGGCTTTGCGGTCACCGTCCAGGCTGCGTGGAGAGGTCATTGGCGGCAGACGGAAGGTAAACATGCCCCAGGCAGCAGGCACGATAATGCCCTTTCCGCCGACTTCCGCCAGCGCTTCCAGAATGCGTTCGATCTGCTGTAATCCGTTCAGACGGCGTTCTTCGATGAAATCACCGATCCAGCCATCGTACCCGCCACATGCTGTCGTCACCGGCAGGCCCGTGGCTTTGATTGCGGCTTTCACTTCGTCGAGATTTTCCACCAGCAGACGGCCGTCAATTTCGTAGCCATCAAAACCCATCGCTTTGATGTACTCGAATTTTTCCATGATGTTGGTCGGGAAAAAGGCCTGGTTTTGTGTTGCGATCTTCATGATTTGCTGTCCTTAGCTTAAAAAGTGACGCCCATTTTGATACTGAGTTCCGGATGCTGATCGACATACTTCATATAGCTTTCCGGGCTGGTGGTGAAGGTCACGACCGGGTCGATCAGATCTTCACAGTTCAGATAACCGTTCATCAGCAATTCCCAGCAGGTCTCTTCGATACGCTTGCGGCTCCAGCGCGGATAGTCCGGGTTCGGTTCACTGCAGGCGCGGGAGAAGACAATCTTCGCGTTGTTAAAGTGCGCTTCGCGGCCCAGGTTGAAGCCTGCCGCAAACGGTTTGGCGAAGGCCACGTAGGAGATGGTGCCGCCGTAGGCGAGCCCGCGCAGCGCGGACTGCAATGCATCTGCAAAGCCGCTGGTTTCTATGATCACGTCCGCGCCCTGCTTGCCGGTCAGCTTTTTAATTTCCAGACCGACATCGGTACCGATTGGATTCAGGCAGTGGTCCGCGCCGTGACGGCGAGCGATCTCACAGCGGTGTTCAATCGGATCAACGCCGATAACCACTGACGCACCGGCTTTTTTCGCCAGCTGAATCGCAATCTGTCCGATGGCTCCCAGACCGACCACGACAACAAAGTCACCCACACGGACGTTGGCATCTCGCACGCCGCTCATGGCGAACTGCGCCGGATCGTAGCAAACGGCATTCTTCCAGGACGCGCCCTGCGGCATTTTACGCAGCTTATAGTTGTTCACCGCGTTAACGATGACCGTCTCCTGCAGCGGGCCGTAGCAGCAGACGCTGTCGCCGATCTGGTATTCCGTTACGTCTGCACCGCATTCAATAATGTCGCCAACGATCATGTTGCCCAGCTGGAACTTGCCAAATTCGATACCGCGCGCAGCGCCCTCTTCACGCGGCGTGAACATCTGCCACTCTGCGTTGAACTCTTCATCAATAAACGGGCTTGCCGCGCGGAAATCCACGACTTCCGTTCCGTGCTTCGGGGCGCCAAAGCGGGCGCGAATTTTCACTTCATGTGCTTCCACAGCACGGTCTTCATACTCCACCAGCGCCGCCACGCGTGGCGCTGTCGCAACTAACTTCTTCATAACTTGCTCCTGATAAAAAATTGGCCGCCTTAGCCCTTGACGCCACCGGCGGTCAAACCACTTTTAATAAAACGTTCAGAGAGTGCGTACATGATGACCACCGGAAGCGCCGTCACCAGCGATGCCGCCATCATGCGACCCCAGATATAATCTGGCGTACTAAAGAGCGTGTTCAGCCCGACCGGCAGGGTAAAGTTGCTGGCGCTGGACAGGAAAATGGAGGCAAACAGGTAGTCGTTCCATGCCACCATGAAGCACTAAACAAACACCGACACGAGACCGGAAATGGCCAGCGGCACGGTAATGCGGAAGATGATTTGCAGGCGGTTCAGACCATCCATCATCGCGGCCTCTTCTATTTCGTCCGGAATGGTGTCGAAATAGCTGCGCAGCATGAATACCGCCGTAGGCAACGTCTGGGTCACCATGGTGATGATCAGCGCCAGTTCAGTGTCGTAAATGCCGAGCGCGGTGATGATTTTGAACAGCGGCACCACCAGCAGAATCCCGGAGAACATATAGACGGTGTAGAAGCTCGCGTTGATCGTCGCGCGTCCTTTAAAACGCAGCTTGGACAAGGCGTAAGCGCCCAGCGTGCCGAGAAACACCGCAATTACCGATGACGTCAGCGACACCACCATGCTGTTGCGGAAGTAATCCACGAACGGGAAAATTAGCGGGTTAAAGATGTCAACGTAATGCTGAAGCGTCCACGCTTGCGGCAGAATAGTCGGATTCAGCGATATGGCCTCTTTCGCGCTCTTGAATGACGTCATCAGCATCACGAAGAACGGGAACAGCGTGATAATCAGAAATACCGCCAGCCCCAGATAGAAACCAATACGGCCCAGTATGCGTTTATTTGTTGCCATTGAGGTTTACCCTTTTTCTGGTCAGCAGAATGACGGCGAAGATGATCACAAACAGCACAACAGAAATGGCGGCTGCTTTGCCCAGATCGTTGAATGCAAAGGCAGTTTTATAGAGATACACGCCCAGAATATCGACCTTCGTGGTCAGCAGATAAACATCCGCAAACATGTAGAACATCCAGATGGTTCGTAGCGTCACCACCGTTGCCAGTACAGGCATGATGGCGGGCAACGTGACGATACGGAAACGCTGCCAGGCGTTGGCTCCGTCCATCTCTGCCGCTTCATACAGCGATTTATCAATGGTCTGCAAAATTGCCAGGAATGAGATAAAGGCATACGGGAAGTAGCGCCAGATGGCGAACAGCACCACCAGCACGAAGCTGCTGCCAGGGTTGTCGAACCAGAGCGGCGCCTGGTCATACAGATGCAGCAGATCGACGCCCAGATAGTTCACAATGCCGTAGCCGTTGTTGAACATGTATTTCCAGGCAAATACCAGGGAAATAGAGGGTGTCACGTAGGATAAAATCACCAGCGAACGCGCCGTCTTCCGGAGACGAAACTCACGGTTAAAGAAGATGGCGACGGCAAGCCCCAGCCCGGTGCTGCCGAGCACGACCAGCGCCGTATACCAGAACGTCATCCACAGCGAGTGCCAGAACGCAGCATCCCCCAGAATGCGGATGTAGTTATCCAGGCCAACAAACACCGCATCAATACGCGGGTTAAGCGGCAGGCGTAAGAAACTGATTTCAATATTGGAAATCATTGGCCAGGCCACCAGGCCCCCCAGCAAAATCAGGCTGGGGGCCAACAGCAGCATGGCGAAAGGCATATCTGAACGACCAGAAAACAACGTCTTCATAATTTCCTTCCGCAGAGCGCTCCTATCGTTGTGAAATCAGGTCAGTCAGTCGCGTCTGGCTCTTGCTAAGCGTTGCGCTGAGATCTTGTTTACCCACGGTGACGTTATGCACCATGGAGCTGATAATGCCGGACCCTGTCACATCGCCCATGCGCGTGAAGTTTTTGTCGCCGACAGCACCAAACACCTGTACGTTCGGGAATTGGGCGATCAGTTCATAAGGCAGTTGCCCAAACGCTTTAATCACCTCGTTGTTTTTCCAGGTATCCGTTCCTACGACCAGCGTGTTCACCGGCAGCGCCGCGCCCGGCGACATCATGACCCAGTCGGTTGCGTTTTGAGCCTGCTCCATCCACGTCACAAACTTTTCAGCCGCTTGCGTTTCTTCTTCGGTTTGTCCGCTGGTGATCGTCAACGAGGTGACCATGCCATAAACGGCAGAGGACTTTTCTGTCGGGACAACGAAGCCAAGGTTGGCAGGATTACCATCCTGGAATACCGCCGGCAGGATGTAGGTGGAATAGACGGCCATCGGTGCAGAACCGTTCATGAAGGCATCTTTGATCTCCATGACGTCGTTCGAGCCCGGCATGGTGGTCGCGGCCAGCGCTTTATAGAACGCCAGCGCTTTCGCCATTTCAGGGGTGTCAATTTCAACGTTTCCGTTGGCATCAAAAACGTTCGCGCCGCCGGAAAGTGCAAACTGGGAGAACGCCTGCTCGGTCATGACGCTTTCCGCGGTGGGCAGCGCAATACCGTAATGTTTGTTGGCCGGGTCGTTAAGCTTCTGGCTGGCTTTCAGCAGCTGTTCCCAGTTATGCGGTTCCTGAATACCCGCAGCGGCAAGCACATCTTTGTGATACCAGATGCCGGACAGCCAGGCGCTCATCGGCACCCCTGTCCAGGCTGTGCCGTCTTCAGTACGCACAACGCGCAGGATCCCGTCATAGAAGGTCTTTTCGCCTACCGCTTCAATGGCTTCACCGATAGCCTTGCGATCCAGCAGTTGTTCCTTATCCATGACTTTCGCGTAATCATGGCTGACTTCAATCACTTCAGGCAGCGCGCCCGTTCTGGCGAGCGTAATCACTTTGGTGTTGTAGGCATCTTCTTCCACCGGCACCTGCTTCACCGTAATGCCGGGGTTTTCTTTCTCGAATTTTTCGATCAGTTTCGTAATAACCGCCTGGCGCTCCTGCTCTACTGACGAGTGCATGAACTCAATGGTCACGGCAGACGCTTTATCATCTTTACAGCCTGATAACAGGGCGCACGAAACCAGTGCTGATAACAGCACAATTTTGGGCATTTTCATTTTAGGGTCCTTTTTAGTTTTCTTTAATCCACATAACCTGCCATGGATTGAGGGTCAACTCTTTACCGCTAACAGCTTGTCCTGATAGTAATTCCATACCAGTAAGCGTGTCCCCATAAACGGTATGAACGTTATTACTAAAATTAAACAGGGCTGTAATTCTCTCACCGTTTTCAGCCACGCGAACAATTTTAAGAATTTGTTCATCCAGTGATTCAAAAAATGCCTGGGCATCAGGGTGAAACGCACTTTCCCCACGACGAATCGCAATAAACTCGCTTAAACGGGAATAAATTTTATGACGAATGCTATTTTTATTATTAAGTTCGAGATCAACCTGACCGGCAGTATATTTCTTGCGGTTTATCGCGCGGTTATAGCCGAGGCGCTCGACCCCTTCATAATCGTTACGGGAGCCAAGAATACTTTGAATATACACGGCAGGTACACCCGGGAAACTTAACAGCACCGCATGCGCCAGAATAAAGCGCGCAATGCGTTCATCATCTGAACTGTTTTGCGCGCTTAACGCGTCAAGATAGGTCACATTAATTTCGTAAGGACTGCGCGTACCGTCAGGATTATTTTTCCAGTTGACCAGCGCCCCTTCCTGCTGAAGTTTCTCAACCAGTGCGAGGATTTCTGATTCCGGCAGAATGCCGCGCAGTGGGTTCAGACCGATACCGTCATGAGACGCCAGGAAATTGAACCAGGTCGTTTTTGTTGAAGGCAGCGCCAGCGATCCCGCCCACTGACAGAGAGCGTTAACATCCTGACGGTGCACAGCATGCAGCACCAGCGGCGGCAAGGAGAACTGGTAGACCATCTGAGCTTCATTTTCACCGTCACCGAAATAAGAGATATTGTCCTTATGCGGAACGTTCGTCTCAGTAATGATCACGGTACCCGGCGCCACGGCCTCGGTAATAGCACGGAAAAGCTGGATAAGGCAGTGAGTCTGTTCCAGATGGATGCAGCTTGTTCCAGGGATCTTCCACATAAATCCGACGGCGTCCAGACGGATATAACGCGCCCCTTCCGCCAGGTAATGGAGCAGCACGTCAACCATTGCAATCAGCACCTGAGGCGAGGCGAAGTTGAGATCGATCTGGTCATCGCTGAAGGTGGTCCAAAGATGACGCACGCTGCCATCATGCAGCGTAAATGGCGTCAGCAACGGTAATGCGCGAGGACGCGTCACCGCAGATAAATCAGTTTCTGGATCGACAGCAATAAAGAAATCTTCGTAGCCAGGTTTCTGCGCAAGATAATTAGCAAACCATTCACTTTTTGCTGACATATGGTTGCAGACGAAATCAAACATTAAGCTGGCAGACTGTTTTAGATCAGCAACGTCTTGCCAGGTCCCGGTTTCAGGCGCAACGTTGTGGTAATCAATAACGGAAAATCCGTCATCAGAGGACCACGGATAAAAAGGTAAAAGGTGGACATGGGAAAACGTGCGAGCAAGCCACTCATTATAAAAGCGGGTAAATACCGGCAACGCTTTCTCCCCTTTCGCGGAGAACTGATCGGCGTAGGTGATCAGAACGACATCTTTTTCATCCCAGCCTGATTTACGCTTTTCTGTAATATCAACAGCAGCTTGTTCAAGCTTTGTTAATAACACTTTAAAATGTGCTTCAGAAAATGATTCACCGTAAATATGATTGATAAGTTTTTTAATTTTTGCGTTCACATTATTTTCCATGGTAGCGGTCCCACGAAGGGCAATCTACTCCCCTGAAAAATATCTGTCAACGAACCGGGAGGCTGAAAAACGCAATTACAAAGCAGCTCTGTGCAGTAATGTGAGCTGCCGCAAAGAAAGTGAGGGAAAGGGATGAAATGTCGTTAGCCCTTCCGGGGAGAGAAAGGGCTAACGCGAGCGTGAATTATCGGGATAAGTAGCGGCGTGACAGCCGCTTTGCCGCTTTTTGCAACAGAGGTTCAAGCGCCACGGCCAGCAACATTCTGACCGGCTTGCGGGCAACAGATTTGATCGCCCAGCCCGCCACACCTGCCGGGCCGTAACGTAACGCCGTCATCAGAACCAGTTTACCTGCGATTTTCAGGCCGGGTTTTACCTTCTGACCGGCCTGTTGCCAGTTTTTCTTCATGTATATTCTCTCTTAAAGCTGACGAAAACGACTTCTCAGCGTAAAGGTATCGGATGTGACATAGCGTTCCATTTCACGTAACCGCTTCTCCCCTTCAGCCAGCAGATCGTCAACCGCATTGAGAAGATCGTTACTGGTAGGCGCGCCTTCCGCAGCCAGTTCGCCTTCCGGCATCGGGTCAAGTACAAACGACAGCACGATGTAGGCCACGAAAGTGATAAACGCCAGGCCGAAAAATATCGACAGCACCGTGACCACACGAACCAGCTTTACCGGAACGTCGAGATAATGGGCCAGCCCGGCGCAAACGCCGCGCACCATGCCCTGCTGTGGAATTCGCCACAATTTTTTGTTCAGATTCAGTCCTGACATTAACGGTCCCTCCAGTTAGGATGTTCTGCATCCAGGATTGCTTCCAGCGCCTGAATGCGATCGCGCATCTTGTTAGCCTGGTCGGTAAGCTGCGCAAGACGTTGTTGTTCGCTCTGGGATAAATCGTTCCCTGAAGAACGGTTGCTGTAGTGCAGCCATAGCCAAATCGGCAAAACAAACAGCACGAAAATCGTCAGGGGAATGGCCAGGAAAAGCGCGCTCATGTGTACTCCTTGTCGTCGGATGCTTAGCGGCACGCTCAGGTGCCGCAACATTATTATTGGTTATCTTGCTTCATTTTGGCTTTCAATGCCGCCAGCTGCTCGCTGATTTCATCGTCCGCTTTCAGATCGGCAAACTGTTGATCCAGCGACTTTTGCTTACCGATGCCGTGGCTCTCTGCTTCCGCTTCCATCTGGTCGATACGACGCTCGAATGACTCAAAACGCGCCATGGCCTCATCCAGCTTGCCACTGTCCAGCTGACGACGCACGTCGCGGGAAGAGCTTGCCGCCTGATGACGCAGGGTCAGCGCCTGCTGACGCGCGCGGGTTTCGCTCAGTTTATTTTCGAGCTCACCAATCTCTTTTTTCATGCGGGTGAGCGTGTCTTCCACCAGCGTGACTTCATGCTCCAGCGTAGCGATCATGTCCGCCAGCTTCTGCTTTTCAATTAACGCCGCGCGAGCAAGATCTTCTTTATCTTTGCGCAGGGCGAGTTCCGCCTTTTCCTGCCATTCATTGAGCTGAGCGGTGGCCTGCTCGATACGGCGCGTTAACTGCTTTTTCTCAGCCAGCGCACGGGCGGAGGTAGAACGCACTTCAACCAGCGTGTCTTCCATCTCCTGAATCATCAGGCGCACCAGCTTCTGCGGATCTTCTGCTTTCTCCAGCAGTGAGTTGATGTTGGCGTTCACGATGTCGGCAAAACGAGAAAAAATACCCATAATCAAATCCTCATAGTTCTGTTATCGGGCTATGCCCTGCTGTACTGACAATACAATTTCCGTGCCAGTTTTTTATCTTATTGATTTTACACGGCGTGATTGATTTTTATTCAGCACAGAACTATGCTGACCTGGTGAATATCGCTAAGGAGTGGTTAATTTCATCATGGCTCAATACAAAGATAACTTACTCGGCGAAGCCAACAGCTTTCTTGAGGTGCTGGAACAGGTTTCTCGCCTTGCGCCGCTCAACAAACCGGTACTCATTATCGGCGAGCGCGGCACGGGTAAGGAACTGATTGCCAACCGTCTGCACTATTTATCCGGACGCTGGGACGGCCCCTTCATTTCTCTAAACTGTGCGGCGCTGAATGAAAACCTGCTCGACACCGAGCTGTTCGGCCACGAGGCGGGCGCGTTTACCGGCGCTCAAAAGCGCCATCCGGGACGTTTTGAGCGCGCCGACGGCGGCACCCTGTTCCTTGATGAACTCGCCACCGCGCCGATGCTGGTGCAGGAAAAGCTGCTACGCGTGATTGAGTATGGTGAACTGGAGCGCGTCGGCGGCAGCCAGCCGCTGCAGGTTAACGTGCGCCTGGTCTGCGCCACCAACGCCAATCTGCCGGAGATGGTTGCGGAGGAGAAATTCCGTGCCGATCTGCTTGACCGCCTGGCCTTTGACGTCGTTCAGCTTCCGCCCCTGCGCGACAGGAGAAGCGACATCATGCTGCTTGCTCAACAATTTGCGATTCAGATGTGCCGCGAGCTCGGTCTCCCTCTTTTCCCCGGCTTCAGCGATCATGCGCGGGAGACGCTTCTGGCCTACCGCTGGCCGGGAAATATCCGCGAACTGAAGAACGTTGTGGAGCGTTCTGTTTACCGCCACGGCAGCAGCGAGACGGAGCTGGACAATATCATTATCGATCCTTTTCAGCGCAATGCGCCGCCGGTTTCCTCCCCGTCATCGTCAGGCGATACTCCCGCGCTGCCCCTTGATTTGCGCCAGTTCCAGCACGAGCAGGAGCAACAGCTGCTGGAGCAAAGCCTGAAGGCGGCGAAATATAACCAGAAACGCGCGGCCGAACTCCTGGGCCTGACCTACCATCAGTTACGGGCATTGCTTAAAAAGCATCAAATGCGCTGACAATATCGGCACTTACCCGCAGACATTTTTACGAAGCAGGCGTAAGTGCGATACACTTTGCAGATCGAACCTAAAAACCTTAAAAATTATGCGTCTGGTTTTATCGTCCTTTTTTGCACTCGGTCTGTTCAGCGGCCTGGCGTTTGCTGCGCCCGGGCAGTCTACGCAGCCTGACATTCGTGACAGCGGCTTCGTCTATTGCGTAAGTGGCCAGGTGGACACCTTCAACCCGCAAAAAGCGGGCAGCGGGCTGATTGTGGATACGCTCGCCGCGCAGCTTTACGACCGTCTGCTTGATGTCGACCCGTACACCTATCGCCTGGTGCCTGAACTTGCGGAAAGCTGGGAAGTCCTGGATAACGGTGCAACCTACCGTTTTCGCCTGCGCGATGATGTCGCGTTTCAGCGTACGCCGTGGTTTACCCCTACGCGCAAGCTGAACGCGGATGACGTGGTCTTCACCTTCCAGCGTATCTTTAACCGTAACCACCCGTGGCATAACGTTAACGGGGATAATTTCCCCTATTTCGACAGCCTGCAGTTTGCCGACACCGTTAAAAGCGTGCGCAAGCTGGACAGCCGGACGGTTGAATTTACGCTGACGCGCCCGGATGCCTCCTTCCTCTGGCACCTGGCGACCCACTATGCGTCCGTTATGTCCGCCGAATACGCGGCGAAGCTGACGAAAAAAGATCGTCAGGAGCTGCTCGACCGCCAGCCGGTGGGTACCGGTCCATTCCAGCTGGCCGAATACCGAGCGGGGCAATATATTCGCCTGCAGCGCCACGAACATTTCTGGCGCGGTACGCCGCTGATGCCGCAGGTGGTGATCGATCTCGGGTCTGGCGGAACGGGACGGCTCTCGAAACTGCTCACCGGGGAATGCGACGTGCTCGCCTGGCCCGCTGCCAGCCAGCTCACCATTCTGCGCGACGATCCGCGTCTGCGTCTGACGTTACGCCCGGGGATGAACATCGCTTATCTGGCCTTTAACACCGATAAGCCGCCGCTGAACAATCCTGCCGTACGTCACGCTCTGGCGCTGGCGATCAACAACCAGCGTCTGATGCAGTCGATCTACTACGGCACGGCGGAAACCGCCGCCTCAATTTTACCGCGCGCCTCGTGGGCCTACGACGGTGAGGCTAAAATTACGGAATACAATCCGGCAAAAGCGCGTGAACAACTGAAAGCGCTGGGCGCGGAAAACCTGACGCTCCAGCTTTGGGTGCCCACCAGCTCCCAGGCGTGGAACCCGAGCCCGCTGAAAACCGCTGAACTGCTGCAGGCGGATATGGCGCAGGTGGGCGTCAAGGTGATCATCGTACCGGTTGAGGGCCGTTTCCAGGAGGCGCGCCTGATGGATATGAATCACGACCTCACCCTGACAGGCTGGGCTACTGACAGTAACGATCCGGACAGCTTCTTCCGGCCGCTGCTGAGCTGTGCTGCGATAAATTCGCAGACCAACTACGCCCACTGGTGTAACCGGGAGTTCGACGCCGTGCTGCAAAAAGCGCTCTCTTCCCAACAGCTGGCCTCGCGCATTGACGCTTACGATGAAGCGCAAAAGATACTCGCTCAGGAACTGCCGGTGCTTCCGCTGGCCTCTTCCCTGCGCCTTCAGGCCTACCGCTATGATATTAAAGGCCTGGTGCTGAGCCCGTTCGGCAACGCCTCGTTCGCCGGCGTATCGCGTGAAAAAGAACAAGAGGTGAAAAAACCATGATTATTTTTACCTTGCGTCGGCTCCTTTTACTGCTGGTGACGCTCTTTTTCCTGAACTTTGTCGGCTTCAGCCTGAGCTATTTCACACCCCACGCCCCTCTACAGGGCTCGTCGCTGTGGGATGCCTGGCTGTTCTGGTTTAACGGGCTGCTGCACTGGGATTTCGGCGTGTCGAGCATCAACGGGCAGCTTATCTCCGATCAGCTAAAAGAGGTTTTCCCGGCCACGATGGAGCTGTGCATTCTGGCCTTCGGCTTTGCCCTGATGGTAGGTATTCCCGTGGGCATGCTGGCCGGGATCTACCGCAACAAATGGCAGGATAAGTTTATCAGCGCCCTTGCCCTGCTCGGCTTCTCTATCCCGGTATTCTGGCTGGCGCTGCTGCTGACGCTGTTCTTCTCGCTGACGATGGGTTGGCTACCGGTCTCTGGCCGTTTTGACCTGCTCTATACGGTTAAAACGGTAACGGGTTTTGCCATCATTGACGCCTGGCTGTCCGATTCCGTCTGGCGCCATGAGATGATCGTCAGCGCCCTGCGTCATATGGTACTGCCGGTGCTGACGCTGGCGGTTGCGCCGACAACCGAGGTGATCCGTCTGATGCGCCTGAGCACCATCGAGGTGTTTGAGCAGAACTATGTCAAAGCTGCCGCCACGCGCGGATTGTCGCGCCTGACCATACTGCGCCGCAACGTCCTGCACAACGCTCTGCCGCCGGTAATTCCGCGCCTGGGGCTGCAGTTTTCCACCATGCTTACGCTGGCCATGATCACCGAGATGGTCTTTAGCTGGCCCGGGCTGGGACGCTGGCTGATTAACGCCATCCGTCAGCAGGATTATGCTGCTATCTCAGCGGGTGTGATGGTGATTGGTTCGCTGGTCATTATTGTTAACGTGTTGTCCGATATTTTGGGTGCGATGGCTAACCCATTGAAGCATAAGGAATGGTATGCCTTACGATAACGTTTACAGTGAAAAGCGCACGCCCGGTGCGCTGCGTACCGTGTGGCGAAAGTTCTATGGTGACACCACGGCAATGATCGGCCTTTATGGCTGCGCCGGTCTGGTATTGCTTTGCCTCTTTGGTTCGTGGTTTGCGCCTTATGGCATTGATCAGCAGTTCCTTGGCTATCAGCTGCTACCGCCTTCCTGGTCACGCTACGGCGAAGTCTCATTCTTCCTCGGCACTGACGATCTCGGACGCGACGTATTGAGCCGTCTGTTAAGCGGGGCAGCCCCGACGGTGGGCGGCGCGTTTGTCGTGACGCTCGCGGCGACGCTCTGTGGACTGGCGCTCGGTATTTTCGCGGGCTCCACGCATGGCCTGCGCTCGGCGGTGCTGAACCACATTCTGGACACGCTGCTGTCGATTCCGTCTCTGCTGCTGGCAATCATTGTGGTTGCCTTTGCCGGTCCGCATCTGTCGCATGCCATGTTCGCCGTCTGGCTGGCTATCCTCCCCCGCATCGTGCGCTCGGTTTACAGCATGGTGCATGACGAGCTGGAAAAAGAGTATGTCGTTGCGGCCCGTCTGGACGGCGCGACGACCTTCAATATTCTGTGGTTTGCCGTTCTGCCAAACATCGCCGCCGGGCTGGTCACCGAGATCACCCGCGCGCTGTCGATGGCGATTCTGGACATCGCTGCGCTCGGGTTCCTCGACCTCGGTGCGCAGCTGCCGTCCCCTGAATGGGGTGCGATGCTCGGTGACGCGCTGGAGCTAATCTACGTGGCGCCGTGGACGGTTATGCTGCCGGGGGCGGCGATTATGGTAAGCGTGTTGCTGATCAACCTGCTGGGCGATGGTATTCGCCGTGCAATTAACGCGGGGGTGCAATAATGCCGCTTCTTGATATTCGCAACCTCACCATTGAATTCAAAACCGGTGAAGGCTGGGTTAAAGCCGTCGATCGCATCAGCATTACTCTCGCCGAGGGCGAGATTCGCGGGCTGGTGGGTGAATCTGGTTCGGGAAAAAGCCTGATCGCCAAAGCGATCTGCGGCGTGGCGAAAGACAACTGGCGCGTGACCGCCGACCGCATGCGGTTCGACGATATAGACCTGCTGCGCCTCTCCCCGCGCGAGCGTCGCAAGCTGGTCGGCCATAACGTCTCGATGATTTTCCAGGAGCCACAGTCCTGCCTCGATCCGTCCGAGCGCGTAGGCAAACAGCTGATGCAGAACATTCCCGGCTGGACTTATAAAGGCCGCTGGTGGCAGCGTTTCGGCTGGCGCAAGCGCCGCGCCATTGAGCTATTACACCGCGTCGGGATCAAAGACCATAAAGACGCGATGCGCAGCTTCCCGTATGAGCTGACCGACGGTGAATGCCAGAAGGTGATGATTGCCATCGCCCTGGCTAATCAGCCGCGTTTGCTGATTGCGGATGAACCCACCAACGCGATGGAGCCGACCACCCAGGCACAAATTTTCCGCCTGCTGTCGCGCCTGAACCAGAACAATAACACCACCATTTTGCTGATCAGCCATGACCTGCAAATGCTCAGCAAATGGGCGGATAAAATTGACGTAATGTACTGCGGGCAAACGGTCGAAACTGCCCCGAGTGAGGAGCTGATCGCCGCGCCGCACCATCCATATACGCAGGCGCTTATCCGCGCCATTCCTGATTTTGGCAGCGCCATGCCGCACAAGAGCCGTCTGAATACCCTGCCCGGAGCGATTCCGCTGCTGGAATCGTTGCCGATAGGCTGTCGTCTGGGGCCGCGTTGTCCGTATGCTCAGCGTAAATGTATCGAGACGCCGCGCCTGACCGGCGCCAAAAATCATCTTTACGCCTGTCATTTCCCGCTGAACATGGAGAGAGAGTGAAATGGTCGAAACCTTGCTGGAAGTCCGCAATCTGAGTAAGACCTTTCGCTATCGCACGGGGCTGTTTCATCGTCAGACTGTCGAAGCGGTTAAGCCGCTGAGTTTTACCCTGCGTGAAAAACAGACGCTGGCGATCATCGGCGAAAACGGCTCCGGCAAATCCACGCTGGCGAAAATGCTTGCCGGCATGGTCGAGCCCACTGCTGGAGAAGTGTTGATTGACGATCATCCTCTGCAGTTTGGCGATTACTCTTTCCGCAGCCAGCGCATCCGCATGATCTTCCAGGATCCGTCTACCTCGCTTAATCCACGCCAGCGCATTTCGCAGATCCTTGATTTCCCTCTGCGTCTGAATACCGAACTGGAGCCAGAGGCGCGCCGCAAGCGTATCTTCGAAACACTGCGTATGGTTGGGCTGTTACCGGATCACGAAAGCTACTACCCGCATATGCTGGCTCCCGGTCAGAAACAGCGTCTGGGTCTGGCCCGCGCGTTGATTCTGCGCCCGAAAGTGATCGTTGCAGACGAAGCGCTTGCCTCGCTGGATATGTCGATGCGTTCGCAGCTGATTAACCTGATGCTCGAATTACAGGAAAAGCAGGGTATCTCCTACATCTACGTCACCCAGCATCTGGGGATGATGAAGCACATCAGCGATCAGGTAATGGTCATGCACCAGGGGGAAGTCGTCGAGCGCGGCAGCACGGCGGATGTGATGGCCTCCCCGCTTCATGAGCTGACGAAAAGGCTAATTGCCGGGCATTTCGGTGAAGCATTGACCGCCGATGCGTGGAGAAAAGACCGTTAAGCGCGGCGGTGAACACGGATTGCTCCGCTCAAATAAGGATTAAATAGCCTGCGTGCGCTATTTAATCCTTTTATTTTTTGTCTCCATCCCTGCTCCATATTTTAAGCAATATCCATCAATAGTTCTTCTCCAGAATACCGGGACATTACGGAGGAGAAGAAATGAACACCACCACATATGTTCTAAAATATACGGAGTATCTCATCAGAAAATGCCGTTCATATTTCATGACGGACCTCAATTTTCATACTGCAAAACTCAAAAAGACATCAGGCATAACCCCTGACATTAAATCACCCACTACGTTGAGTGAAAAAATATGTCATCGTCTGGTCTATGACCATAATAATCTCTACACAATGCTTGCCGATAAACTCGCCGTCCGCGAATACGTTGCGTCCAGAACAACGCGAGTAAAAGCGGTGCCATTGATTGGTGTATACCGCAGGTTTTCGCATATCGATTTTTCAACACTGCCCGATCAATTCGTCCTTAAGTGCAATCATGACAGTGGAAGCACAATAATCTGTACAAACAAAGACCAGTTCAATTACCGGCAGGCCCGAAAAAAGCTCACTCTCGCATTAAAGAAGAATTTGTATTACACCACGCGCGAGTGGCAGTACAAAAATATTACACCCGTTATACTGTGTGAGCCCTATGTCGATCTTTTCAATAATGCGGACAGGAACAGCACGCCGGAAATGCTGAGAATTCACTGTTTTCACGGCGTCGCACACTATGTTGAGGCCGATTTTACAGATGACCACGGCAGAGAGTTTATCAACGTTTACGACCGACACTGGAATTTACAGCCCTTCCAGATGGAATATCCTAATACGCCGGTCGCGCCCGGCGAGCCGAAATTGTTCCGTGAGGCTCTGCTGGCCGCTCAGGAGCTGGCGAAGGGTCTTGACTACTGCCGCGTTGACCTCATGTTGAAAAGCGATGAAATTTACTTCAGTGAAATAACCTTAAGCCCAAAACGGGGCAAATTGCGAATTACCCCTCTGGAATGGGATACAAAGTTAGGCGATATATGGCAGTTGCCGCTATCGGCGGGCAGGCCAGGCTGACCTGCCGCCAGGGCTCAGGCATCGGGCCAGGTCAGTTTGAACAGGGAGTGGTTTTGCTTCGATAAGGTATACGTTACATCGCCACCATGAGCCAGCATGATGGCTTTTACCACCGATAAGCCTAAACCACATCCTTCGGGATTAACATCTCTGGCACCTTTATCCCGCTGGAAAGGTTGAAATAAGAAATCATGAAATTCCCTGGGAATGCCCGGCCCGCCATCCTCAATAAGGATATAATTGCCTTTATCAGAGACGCCATTTTTTACGATGAGTTTTTGCGAAGTTGAATAATGTAATGCGTTGTCAAACAGAACGGCCAGACACTGATTGATGCGCAACGGATCGAACACGCATCGCTGTTCACTCAACTCTGTTTTAATCACAAACTGATTGTGCTTGAACTCGGGCATGAAAGTATCAAGCGCATCCTGGATTGTGCCTTTGAGGTCCGTTCTGGATTTATACAGCGTATAACCCGCCCCGCCGTCAGAGCTGATCACCCGAAGATCTTCAATCAAACGGGTTAACCCCTCAGTCTGCTTGAGAAGATTATTAAAAAGCAGCGGATCCGGCTCAAAAACGCCGTCAACCAGCCCCTGAAGCCGTCCGCGTAAAATCGTGACCGGGGTTCTCAGCTCATGGGCAATGGCGGCATTCCAGGATTTCCTCTGAATATCCAGCGTCTGGAGTTTTTCCGCCATTTCATTGAAATCCGTAACCAGATGATTGACCTCTCCCAGACGGGAGCTGGCGCAATAAGCACGGGCATCCAACTGGCCCTGAGAAATTTTTCTCAGGCTGGACGCTACCGCGTTTAACGGGGTGAGTATTCGTGAAGAAAGTTTTATCGTTAAAAATATCGCGATTATCAGACTGATTGTTGTCGCGGTCCCAATCCACACCCAGTCCCACATCGTCATTTGCTCGTCATCGCCCGCAACGGCACCGCCGGGGAGGTGATCGAGAATAAAAGAGTAAAAAAACCAGGAGCCCAGCACCGCAATGGCAATGATCATAAACGTCAGCAGCAGCATATACGTTAGGATCTGCCGACTCAGGACAGAATCTCTGTTCATTTTTTCTCCCCGAGCCGATAGCCCATCCCCCTGATGCTCTCAGGAACGCCATAAAGGCCTGCAAGCTCCAGCTTTTTACGTAGCTTGCTCATATGGCTGTCTACCGTTCTGTCGAGCGTATCGCCTTCCGGCAGACACGCGTTAAGTAACTCTTCCCGGGAACAGACCTTTCGCGGGTATCTCACCAGGTAAGTAAGAAGTTTAAATTCCGTCGTCGTTAATACCGGGGAGACTACCTCTTCGCCCACGGTGACCTCAACGTAGAAATCGTCCGGGTAGACCGTAATAAAAGGCGTCCTGAGAGGCACGGCACCCGCCTGCTGGAGAGCGGGTCTGGTTCTGCGCAGCACGGCTTCAACCCGCGCGACCACTTCGGAAGGGTTGAAAGGTTTGATGACGTAATCATCCGCGCCAAGCCTGAGCCCCATCAGCTTATCCACGTCCTGATCGAGTGCGGACACCATAATGACGGGCACAGAACTTTCCTGACGGAGCGTCGTGAGTACGCTCCAGCCATCGCATACGGGCAGATGGATATCCAGCAATATAAGATCCGGTTTATGGAGCCGATTAAGCGCTATCGCCTGCTCGCCCTGCCGGGCTCTCAGCGTTTTCATCCCAGAACGCTCTAAGTAACTCATCAGTATATCGGCAATTTCGTTTTCATCTTCAACAACAAGGATTAGAGTATTTTTGTTCATTTTATCTCCGCGGGTGAAATCCCTTTGAGCACGCTATCAGATATCTTTAGCACAATAAGACACAGGCTCCGGGAAAAAGTGCCGTGGCCGCGAAAATTTCCTGGATTAATTTAAGTGCCCGGCAATTTCTCCATACAGCCTACACATTCAGTCAATAAAGACTCGACAATGTCAGTCCACAATAGTTATTCGGAGTTAAACCGTCTTTCGTTTAACGTGGTAAATACCCCTGTCGCTTAAAGGCTTTCTGAATTTGGCTGAGATAATGAGCATGGAACTTTCGAAATACTTCTCTCCTAAAAAAATCGGCATATTTTCTCTCTTCCTGCTGCTATCGTGGGGATTACTTTATACCTGGCTGGTATTGATGCATATAATGGATGAGAAAGTCGCCGCAACGCTACTCTCTTCCCCCATGATCTATGGCTGCATTGCCTTGTCGGTTGTCTCTCTGATAATACAAAACAAAGCAGGCGCGTTCACTGAATTACTTCTCATCGCCTTCTGGCTAATGGTGATTTTTGTTTATCTCATTATTACGTTCACTGTGCTGCTGAACGTTACGCCAGATTTCAACGATTTGGTGTTTTACTATGAGTGTTATTTAATTCTCTTTTTTGGCGGTTCACCGTTGTACCTCATCGTGAGAATGATTTAAACAACCGCGTTGTTTCGCTCCACGCTCTCTCCATAAACCGCCCATGTCCGCTAAACAGGCGAGTTGTAGACTCTCCATCACACCATCTTGAACAAAATAACTCACTGAAAGAGTCACGTATCTGGAAGTTAAATTAATGCCTCATTTCTTTATTGAACGTCCCATTTTCGCCTGGGTCGTGGCGCTTTTTATCGTCCTGGCGGGTGTATTATCTATCCCCCGGCTGCCGGTTGCGCAGTATCCGGCGGTGGCACCGCCTGGGATTATTATTTCTGTCACCTACCCGGGTGCCAGCCCCGATATTATGAATACGTCGGTGGTGTCGTTACTTGAGCGCGAAATATCTGGCGTCGATAATTTGCTTTACTTCGAATCATCCAGTGACACAACCGGTTCTGCGTCTATTACCGTGACGTTTAAGCCCGGCACGGACATCAAGCTGGCGCAGATGGACCTTCAGAACCAGATTAAAATTGTGGAGCCGCGTTTGCCACAGGCGGTAAGGCAAAATGGCATCAACGTCGAGGCGGCCAATTCCGGTTTTTTAATGATGGTGGGGCTCAAGTCCGCCACCGGTAAATTTGAGGAAGCCGATTTAAGCGATTACTTTGCCCGGCATGTAAGCGACGAGCTTCGCCGCGTACCTGGAGTAGGGAAAATTCAGCTGTTTGGTGGCGAAAAAGCGCTGCGCATCTGGCTGGACCCGATGAAGCTTCATAGCTACGGACTTTCGGTTAGCGATGTGCTTACCGCCGTTGGCCAGCAAAATGCCCTTGTTTCGCCCGGCAAAACGGGAGATGAACCGGCATCTGAAGGGCAAGGCGTAACGTATCCGATCACCGTGAAGGGGCAACTCACTTCCGTAGAGGCTTTCAGGAATATTACTCTGAAATCAGAGGCGTCCGGCGCAAGGCTGAAGCTGTCCGACGTCGCGCGCATTGAGTCCGGCCTGCAAAGCTACGCTTTCGGTATCCGCGAAAATGGGGTTCCCGCAACGGCTGCGGCAGTCCAGCTATCGCCTGGCGCCAATGCGATGAGCACGGCTGCAGGCGTACGCGCACGCATCGACGAACTTTCTCAGGTGTTGCCGGAAGGAATGACGTTTACGGTTCCCTTCGATACCGCGCCTTTTGTGAAGCTCTCCATCATGAAGGTGGTGCAGACATTTGTGGAAGCGATGGTTCTGGTCTTCCTCGTAATGCTGCTGTTTCTGCATAAAATACGCTGTACGCTTATCCCGGCGATTGTTGCCCCCGTCGCACTGCTTGGCACCTTCACGGTGATGCTATTGAGTGGATACTCCATCAATATTCTGACCATGTTCGGCATGGTTCTGGCGATAGGGATTATCGTAGATGACGCCATTGTGGTCGTGGAGAACGTTGAGCGCCTGATGGAAGAAAAACAACTCTCTCCGCGCGACGCGACCCGGGAGGCCATGAAAGAAATCACGCCGGCAATTATCGGGATCACGCTGGTGCTTACCGCCGTCTTTATTCCCATGGGTTTCGCCGAAGGATCCGTCGGGATTATTTATCGACAATTTTGTATTTCCATGGCTGTCTCCATACTGTTATCGGCATTTCTTGCCCTCACGCTTACCCCCGCGCTATGCGCGACGCTACTTAAGCCTCACAGCGCAGCAAGGCACGTTGGTGGCAGGTTCGCGGCAGGGTTTAACGCCCGCTTTCGTACCCTCACGACGTGGTACGAATCCTGGCTGGGCGCGGTGCTGAGACGTACCGGGCGTATGCTGCTGCTGTACGTTGCGCTATGTGCTGCCCTATGTTTGGGGCTTTCTTCGCTGCCCTCGTCCTTTCTTCCGGATGAAGATCAGGGCTATTTTATGTCCTCAATTCAGCTGCCTTCCGATGCCACAATGCAGCGCACCCTGAGAGTGGTTAAAAAATTTGAAGAGGAAATTGCGGCCCGGCCGGATATTGAAAGCAACATTATGATTCTGGGATTTGGGTTTTCAGGCTCGGGACCGAATTCGGCCATGGCCTTCACCACGCTGAAGGACTGGAAAGATCGGCAGGGTACGACCGCACAGAATGAAGCCGACCATATACAGGCCAGCATGGCTAACGTCTCTGATGCCGTCACGATGAGCCTTCTCCCGCCGGCCATTTCGGATATGGGCACCTCCTCGGGCTTCACC
Source organism: Enterobacter cloacae complex sp. P2B (assembly GCF_014895985.1). Lineage (NCBI taxonomy): Bacteria > Pseudomonadati > Pseudomonadota > Gammaproteobacteria > Enterobacterales > Enterobacteriaceae > Enterobacter > Enterobacter cloacae complex sp. P2B. The sequence continues at coordinate 330,146 of NZ_JADBQQ010000011.1, forward strand.
TGGTACGTGCAGGACAGAGCGGGACTGGGCTACGAGGCGTTAAAGAGAGCGGCCGATGCGCTGGTTGTGAAAGCTAATCAACGTCCTGAACTGAGTGACGTGTATATAGACGGTCTGCCGGAAGGAACAAGCCTGGCCCTTCAGATTGACCGGGAAAAAGCGGAAGCGCTGGGCGTTTCATTTGATGAAATCAACCAGACGCTCTCGGTCACCATGGGATCGAACTACGTTAATGACTACACGAACAAGGGCCGTGTTCAGCAGGTCATTATTCAGGCCGACGCCCCTTACCGCATGCAGCCTGAGCAGATCCTGAAATTATCGGTAAAAAACCGTATGGGGCAGATGGTGCCAGTATCTACGTTTGCGACGCTTTCCTGGAACGTTGCGCCGCAGCAGTTGACGCGTTATCAGGGATATTCTGCTATCCGCATTACCGGCAGTGCGGCCCCAGGCAAATCCAGCGGCACTGCAATGAAGGCCATGGAGACGTTGTCACGGGATTTACCGCAGGGGATGGCCGGCGAGTGGGCCGGGAGCTCATTGCAGGAGAGAAAATCCGAATCTCAGCTCCCGGGTCTGATCGTTCTGTCGATACTGGTCGTGTTCATGGTGCTCGCCGCCCTGTATGAGAGCTGGTCAATTCCCTTTGCGGTCATGCTGGTCGTTCCCCTGGGGCTTATCGGTGCGGTAGTTGCCGTCTCCGTTGCGGGCATGACGAATGATGTTTTCTTTAAGGTCGGTCTTATCACCCTGATAGGCCTGTCCGCCAAGAACGCTATTCTGATTGTCGAGTTTGCAAGGCAGCTCCACCGGGAAGGACAACCCCTGCTGGCGGCTACGATACAGGCCGCAAGCCAGCGTCTGCGCCCTATTCTGATGACATCGTTAGCCTTTACGTTAGGCGTGGTGCCATTGATGCTGGCGCGTGGCGCGAGTGACAGCACGCAGCACGCTATCGGCACCGGGGTGTTTGGCGGCATGATCAGCGGCACGCTTCTCGCGATCTTTTTCGTCCCGGTATTCTTTATTGTCGTTGCGCGTTTCGTCGAAAACGCCAGGAAAGTGTGAATACCGCTGACGAATCGCGGAACCTTGCTGGTTGGATGAGGCGAAGCTGCTGCCGGGTGATATACTGGACGAATGCTGAAATTTTGAGCCCCCGCCAGCCCGCGCCTCACCTTTTGGGGCATTCCTCTTCGGAGATCGACGAGAAATATCGTGACACAAGGGGCCGTGAGTGGGCTATAATTTCGAGCTAATTTCGAATGATTTTGAAATACTGCCTGTAACGCTATGAATTACAAGGCAAAATAAGCAATGAATATAAGGATTAAAGCTATGGGTTTTCTTTCCGGTAAGCGCATTCTGGTGACTGGCGTTGCCAGCAAACTGTCCATCGCATACGGCATCGCACAGGCAATGCATCGCGAAGGCGCTGAGCTGGCGTTCACCTACCAGAACGACAAGCTGAAAGGCCGTGTTGAAGAGTTTGCCGCGCAGCTGGGTTCCAGCATTGTTCTGGAATGTGACGTTGCACAAGACGAAAGCATCGACGGCATGTTTGCTGAACTGGCAAAAGCATGGCCGAAATTCGACGGTTTCGTTCACTCCATCGGCTTCGCTCCTGGCGACCAGCTGGACGGCGACTACGTGAACGCGGTAACCCGTGATGGCTTTAAAATCGCGCACGACATCAGCTCCTACAGCTTCGTTGCAATGGCGAAATCTTGCCGCGCAATGCTGAACCCGGGCGCAGCGCTGCTGACCCTGTCCTACCTGGGCGCAGAGCGTGCTATCCCTAACTACAACGTTATGGGCCTGGCGAAAGCCTCTCTGGAAGCCAACGTCCGCTACATGGCGAACGCAATGGGTCCAGAAGGCGTGCGCGTTAACGCCATCTCTGCTGGCCCTATCCGCACCCTGGCGGCGTCCGGCATCAAAGATTTCCGTAAAATGCTGGCACACTGCGAAGCGGTTACCCCGATTCGTCGTACCGTTACCATTGAAGATGTGGGTAACTCTGCTGCATTCCTGTGCTCTGACCTTTCCGCAGGTATCTCCGGCGAAGTGGTTCACGTTGACGGCGGCTTCAACATCGCTGCAATGAACGAGCTGGAAATTAAATAAGCTGTGGCTCTCTTCCCGCACGGGAAGAGAGCTTTCCCCCTCCGCACTCCCCTTCGTTATTCCGTTCTGCTATTTGTTATCACCTAACAATATTTTTCCCTTTATCTGCCTTACGCCAGGATATTGATCGCCATTTTGAGATCAAGGAACGCCCATGGAACAACGCCGTTTTTCCGGCAAAGGCCACTGGTATCACGAAACCCAGTCTAACCACGCGCAGCCGGATGTGCTGCCCCTGGTGCCCGAAGCCGCTAACGTCGACGATCGTTTTTTGCTCGATTTAGCCCTGCCAGATGAGATTGTCGCCGCCTGTACCGGCTGGCTCGCTCCTGCCAGATCCTTATGTCACCAGCTGTTCCCGCTCTCACTTCCCGTAAACCGCCTGCGAACGCTTAGCGCCTACGATCGGTTAAGTACCGCGCTGACGGTGGCGCAGGCCTGCGGCGTTCAGCGGCTGTGCAACCACTACGCCGCCCTCCTCGCCCCGCTGCCGGGCCCTGACTCCTCCCGCGAAAGTAACCGACGGCTGGCGCAAATCACGCAGTACGCCCGCCAGCTCGCCAGCTCACCTGACGTCATTGATGATAAGGCGCGAAACCAGCTTGATGAGGTAGGTCTGTCTATCTATGACGTTGTGGTAATTAACCAGATAATCGGCTTTATCGGTTTTCAGGCGCGCGTGGTCGCCGTCTTTCAGGCGCTGCTCGGCCATCCCGTCCGCTGGCTGCCTGGCCATCATATTCAGCCGCACACCCTGCCAACGTCCTCCGACGCGTGGATCTCGCTTCTGCCCGTGGTCGAGCTTCGCTATGCCAGTGCGCATCAGCTTGAGTCCCTCTCCCGCTGGCAGGCAGAGCCCACGCTTGAGGCGCTGACGCCGGTCCTGTGCCATGAACCGACCTTGCTCGATCTGATGGGGGAGATCCTGATAAACAGCCGGGAAACGGTTTCGCTGCCTCCTCCGGCGCTTTCGGCAGCAGCCGAATTGCTGACACGCTCGCCGGACCGCTTCAGCGCCGCACAATTTACCCCGCTCACGGAAGAAGGACTTACTGCCGTTCAGGCGATCAACCTGCTCAGCCAATGCGCGCTGGAGGGCTGGATCAATCGACTAAAAGTCGCGTCCGGCAAAGCGGAATAACCACACTCTTTCCCCAAAGAGCGCTTGCTGTAGCAGTGAGAATCGCGTAAAACTGTCAGCCGCTCAATGGCTACGAAAATAGAACATTATGTTTCAGGACAACCCGCTGCTAGCGCAGCTTAAACAGCAACTGCATTCCCAGACGCCGCGTGCAGAAGGGGTCGTGAAAGCCACGGAAAAGGGCTTTGGCTTCCTTGAAGTTGACGCGCAGAAAAGCTACTTCATTCCGCCACCGCAGATGAAGAAAGTGATGCATGGCGATCGCGTCATGGCCGTCATCCATACCGAGAAGGAACGTGAATCCGCCGAGCCGGAAGAACTGATCGAGCCGTTCCTGACCCGCTTTGTGGGCAAAGTGCAGAGAAAGGACGATCGTCTTTCTGTCGTGCCGGATCACCCCCTGCTGAAAGATGCCATTCCCTGCCGCGCCGCCCGCGGCGTTGAGCATGATTTTAAAGAAGGTGACTGGGCCGTAGCAGAAATGCGCCGTCATCCTCTGAAAGGCGACCGCGGTTTCTATGCTGAACTGACCCAGTTCATCACCTTTGGCGACGACCATTTCGTCCCGTGGTGGGTCACGCTGGCGCGCCATAATCTTGAAAAAGAAGCGCCGAACGGCGTGGCAACTGAGATGCAGGATGAAGGCCTGGCGCGCCGCGATCTTACCGCGCTGGAGTTTGTCACCATCGACAGCGCCAGCACAGAAGATATGGACGATGCGCTCTACGCTGAAGAGGGCGCCGATGGCAAACTGCATTTGACCGTCGCCATTGCCGATCCAACCGCCTGGATTGTGGAAGGCAGCAAGCTGGACGAAACGGCGAAAATCCGCGCGTTCACCAACTACCTGCCGGGCTTTAACATCCCGATGCTGCCGCGCGAACTGTCTGACGACCTCTGCTCGCTGCGCCCAAATGAGGTGCGCCCGGTTCTCGCCTGCCGCATGACCATTGCCGCAGATGGCACGATTGAAGACGATATCGAATTCTTTGCCGCCACCATCGAATCCAAAGCCAAGCTGGCCTATGACAATGTCTCCGACTGGCTGGAAAACACCGGCAGCTGGAAACCTGAATCCGATGCTATCGCAGCACAGATTCGTCTGCTGCACCGCATCTGCCTGAACCGCGGCGAGTGGCGCAAGACTCACGCCCTGGTCTTCAAGGATCGCCCGGATTATCGTTTTGTTCTCGGTGAAAAAGGCGAAGTGCTGGATATCGTGGCCGAGCCGCGACGCATTGCTAACCGCATCGTCGAAGAAGCGATGATTTCCGCCAACATCTGTGCCGCGCGCGTGCTGCGCGACAGGCTGGGCTTCGGTATTTACAACGTTCATACCGGATTCGATCCGGCCAATACCGAAGCGCTCGCGGCCCTGCTGAAGAATCACGATGTGCATGTTGATCCGGAAGAAGTGCTGACACTGCCGGGCTTCTGCAAGCTTCGCCGCGAGCTGGACGCTCAGCCGTCCGGTTTCCTGGATAGCCGTATTCGCCGCTTCCAGTCCTTCGCGGAAATCAGCACCGAGCCAGGCCCGCACTTTGGCCTCGGTCTGGAAGCCTACGCCACCTGGACCTCCCCGATCCGTAAGTATGGCGATATGGTTAACCACCGCCTGCTGAAAGCGATTATTAAGGGCGAAACCATTGCCCGTCCTCAGGACGACACCACCCTACAGATGGCCGAGCGTCGCCGTCTGAACCGCATGGCGGAACGTGACGTTGGAGACTGGCTATACGCGCGCTTCCTGCAGGATAAAGCCGGTACCGATACCCGCTTCGCGGCAGAAATTATTGATATCAGCCGCGGGGGAATGCGCGTACGTCTGGTGGATAACGGTGCGGTCGCCTTTATCCCTGCCCCGTTCCTGCACGCCGTTCGTGACGAACTGGTCTGCAGTCAGGAAAGCGGCACCGTGCAAATTAAAGGCGAGACGGTTTACAAAGTCACTGACGTGATTGATGTAACTATCGCTGAAGTTCGCATGGAAACCCGCAGTATTATTGCGCGCCCTGTCGCCTGATAACCTGCTCAATTGTCGGTCATTTCCGTTCAGAAAGGCCGACAATTTTCTCCCTGTCTTTCCCCCCGCAAAAGCATCATTTTTCTTACTTTTTCCGCCCCAGCCCGCCCAAAATAGCCATAATTATCTACAGTTAAAGAGTGCTGCCCTGTTCGGGCACGTGGATTTTATACGCTCAGCATTTTTATATGCCTGATGCGTTTTATTATAAAAAAGCTGCGAAAAACAATGCCTTCACTGCGGCTTTGCCGCTATTTTCAACGGAAAAGTCGACGACTAATGAATAATTTGTTCGCTAATGCGTCGCGGCGGGAGAAATCATGATCGACGAACTTGAGCAAAATTTGCTGTTTCGTTACATGGGTACTCACAGCCCGTGGTGGCGATTGTCGGCTGACAGCAACGTTCTGCACCTTGCCGCCAGCGAAAATGCTGACGTGACTCAGGAGATCGTACTGGATGATGAACAGGCCGCACAGATCCGTCAGCTAACGGTAATGACCACCAGCATTTCCCTGAACCTCTCTCTTTACGGCGAGCAAGTTCCCGTCCATCTTGTCGGACGCAAAATCACCCGAAACGAGTGGGCCGGAACGGCTTCCGCCTGGAACGATACGCCCTCCGTGGCACGCGATCTGGCTCAGGGACTCTCCTTTGCGGAACAGGTTGTTTCTGAAGCGAATTCCGTCATTGTCATTCTCGATCAAAACGGCAATATCCAGCGCTTTAACCGCCTGAGCGAAGAGTATACCGGTCTGAAAGAACATGAAGTCATTGGTCAGAACGTGTTTGAACTGTTCATGAGCCGCAGCGAAGCGGCAGCCTCGAAGCGCAACATTGCGGGTTTCTTTCGCAACGGCAGCTCCTACGAAGTCGAACGCTGGATTAAAACGCGAAAAGGGCAACGCTTGTTTCTGTTCAGAAATAAATTCGTTCACAGCGGCAGCGGTAAAAATGAAATTTTCCTTATCTGCTCCGGGACCGACATTACCGAAGAACGACGGGCACAGGAGCGCCTGCGCGTGCTGGCCAATACCGATACCATCACCGGCCTGCCCAACCGCAATGCGATCCATGAGCTGATTTCAGACGCCATCAATAGCCGCGGCGACACGCAGGTTGGCGTGGTGTACCTCGACCTCGATAACTTCAAAAAGGTTAACGATGCCTACGGGCATATGTTCGGCGATCAGCTCCTGCAGGCGGTTGCACTTGCCCTTCTGAGTTGTCTGGATGAGGGGCAGGTTTTAGCGCGGCTCGGCGGCGATGAGTTTATCGTTATGGCCACCAATACCTCTCAGGGCTCGCTGGAAGCGATGGCGTCGCGTATTCTGACCCGCCTGCGCCAGCCGTTCAGAATCGGTCTGATTGAGGTTTACACCGGTTGCTCCCTGGGGATCGCCCTCGCGCCGCAGCACGGGAACGATCGGGAAAGCGTGATTCGCAATGCCGACATCGCCATGTACACCGCCAAGGAGAATGGCCGTGGCAAATTCTGCGTCTTCTCCCCCGAGATGAACCAGCGCGTGTTTGAGTACCTGTGGCTGGACACCAACCTGCGTAAAGCGCTGGATAACGATCAGCTCCTGATCCACTACCAGCCGAAAATGACCTGGCGCGGCGAAGTCCGAAGCCTTGAAGCTCTGGTCCGCTGGCAGTCGCCCGAGCGCGGGCTGATCCCCCCTCTGGAATTTATCTCTTATGCCGAGGAGTCCGGTTTGATTGTGCCGCTGGGTCGCTGGGTGATGCTTGATGTGGTTCGCCAGGTGGCAAAATGGCGTGACAAGGGAATTAACCTGCGCGTGGCCGTGAACGTCTCTGCACGTCAGCTGGCCGACCAGACGATTTTCAGCGAGCTAAAGCAGGCGCTTAAGGATCTGCATTTTGAGTACTGCCCTATCGACGTTGAGTTAACCGAAAGCTGTCTTATCGAAAACGAAGAGCTGGCGCTCTCGGTGATCCAGCAATTCAGTCGGCTCGGGGCACAAATTCATCTGGACGATTTCGGTACCGGCTACTCTTCCCTTTCCCAGCTGGCGCGTTTTCCTATTGATGCCATTAAACTCGATCAGGCTTTTGTCAGAGATATTCATAAGCACTCTGTCTCCCAGTCTTTGGTACGCGCCATTGTCGCAGTGGCGCAGGCGTTAAACCTGCAGGTGATTGCCGAAGGGGTGGAAAACGCAAAAGAAGATGCCTTTCTGACCAAAAACGGCGTCAACGAACGGCAGGGTTTTCTTTTCGCTAAGCCGATGCCCGCTGCCGCATTCGAGCGCTGGCTAAAACGATATCAAGCGCGACAACAACGTTAACGTCATACAGAGGTTCACTTTCGTATAGGTAATTTCGTTATGGCGTTTTTTCCCTTCTCTTTTGAACCTATTTTCTGCATCATTGAAATTATTAACTTTTCGCTCCTGGGGAGAGATGATGTCTACTATTGATCCACAAGCTGTAGCACAACGTATTGATACCGTGCTGGATATACTGGTGGCGGGTGATTATCACTCTGCAATCCGTAATCTCGAGATCCTGAAGTCTGAACTTCTCGCTCAGGATGGCGCTGACAATGCCCCCGAAAACCGACAGCCTAAAGCGCCGTGGGAAGTCTAAACCCACTGTCTCAGACCTCGTTTCGCTTTATTAATTGGATGCTATGAATTCCCGACAACAACTCATTTTGCAGATGGTCATCGATCAGGGGCGCGTAAGCGTCGTTGAGCTGGCTAAAACCACCGGCGTTTCAGAAGTGACCATCCGTCAGGATCTTAATCTGCTGGAAAAACAGAGCTACCTGCGCCGTGCGCATGGCTATGCCGTGCCGCTGGACAGCGACGACGTTGAGACGCGCATGATGAATAACTACGCGCTTAAACGAGAACTGGCAGAATTTGCCGCATCGCTGGTAAACCCTGGCGAGACGGTCTTTATTGAAAACGGCAGCAGCAACGCTCTTCTGGCACGTACGCTCGCCGAACAAAAAGACGTTACCATCATCACCGTCAGCAGCTATATCGCCCATTTGCTCAAAGAGACGCGCTGTGAGGTGATTTTGCTGGGCGGCATTTACCAGAAAAAAAGTGAGAGCATGGTAGGCCCGCTAACCCGGCAGTATGTCCAGCAGGTTCATTTCAGTAAGGCGTTTATCGGTATTGACGGCTGGCAGCCGGAGACAGGCTTCACCGGCCGGGATATGATGCGATCTGACGTTGTGAATGCCGTTCTGGAAAAAGAGTGTGAAGCCATTGTGCTGACCGACAGCTCTAAATTTGGCGCCGTCCATCCTTACACCATGGGTCCAGCCTCACGCTTTAGCCGCGTAATTACCGACGAAAGGTTAAGCGACGAACATCGTAATAAACTGGAAGATGACGGTCTCATTGTCGATATTATTAAAACGCCCGCCTGAGTCCCTTTGCGCCCGTATTCCGGGCGCATATGCCCCCTTCGTCTGAGAGGATTCCTATCCATCCTTTAAGAGTTTTTACCTGTTTAACCTGCCGTAAAGTCGTAAAATTAATGTTAGCGATATAACAGGAAGTGACTATCACCTGCGTGATTACGTAACGCCTGCGCGACCAGCTTTCACGGAAAAAAGAATTGAGTATTCATTTTGACTATACTTAATGTGTACATCTTTCCGTGAATCGATAATTCAGGAGAAAGTATTATGACCTTAACCAGCAAAAAATTAGCCGCCGCTGTTCTGGCAATCACTGTAGCAATGTCCCTGAGCGCGTGCTCTAACTGGTCTAAACGTGACCGTAACACCGCAATTGGCGCCGGTGCTGGTGCGCTCGGTGGTGCAGTATTAACGGATGGTAGTACGCTGGGTACATTAGGCGGCGCTGCTGTCGGTGGTATTATCGGTCACCAGGTTGGCAAATAATTATTCTATCAGCCTTCCCGTTAAGGCGATTTAGCATCGCATTTCAGGTCTGACTAACGCACGTATATAACACGAGCCACGGCATTTGCCGTGGCTTATTTATTTTAGCCGCCTGCCAGTTTAACTTTCATGCCTTTGGCTTCAAGGAGCGATTTAATTAAATCGCGTTTATCACCCTGAATTTCGATAATGCCGTCCTTCACGGCGCCGCCGCAGCCACATTTCTTCTTCAACTCTGCTGCCAGCTTGTTCAGCTCCGCATCATCCATATCAATCCCGGAGATCAGGCAGACCCCCTTTCCTTTTCGCCCGCTGGTCTGACGCTGGATACGAACAATACCGTCACCTTTCGGACGTTCTGCTTTCGTTTTCGGTTCGTCTATGCGCCCGCTTTCCGTCGAGTAGACCAGCCGACTGTTGGAATCAGTCATTGCGCCCCCTTTTTCAGTGATGCGTTAATAGCCTTAAGCGTCTCCGCCGGGTTCACAGACTGCGTCACCGGCCGGCCGATAACCATGTAGTCAACGCCTGCTGCCAACGCCTGCTCAGGCGTCATAATGCGTCGCTGATCGCCCACGTCGCTGCCAGCAGGACGAATGCCTGGCGTGACCAGTTTAAAATCTTTGCCCAACTCTGACTTAAAGCGTACCGCTTCCTGCGCGGAGCAAACGACGCCATCGAGACCACAGCTCTGCGTCAGACGCGCGAGACGCTCGGCGTGCCCGGCAGGTGACAACGTCACGCCGAGGTCGCGCAAGTCGCTGTCGTCCATGCTGGTCAGCACGGTAACCGCAATCAGTAATGGCGCATCGTTGCCGAACGGCAGGAGTGCTTCGCGAGCGGCTGTCATCATTCTCGCCCCGCCCGACGCGTGGACGTTGACCATCCATACACCCAGTTCCGCAGCGGCGGCAACCGCGTGCGCCGTGGTGTTCGGGATATCATGGAATTTGAGATCGAGGAAGACATCGAAACCACGCTGCTGCAGATCGCGGACGATTTGCGGTCCAAACAGCGTGAACATCTCTTTACCAACTTTCAGACGACAATCGCGAGGATCGATACCGTCGACAAAGGCCAGCGCTGCGTCACGCTTATTGTAATCAAGCGCAACAACAACAGGAGAATCCGTAATAACGCGGGAAGTGGAGGAAGTAACAGACGTCATGACCAGCCCTTTTCGTCTATGGGCGCGCAGCGGCGCGGAACAGATAAACGGCCTGCATTCTACCTGCCGTCGCCGCAAATTGACAGAATCCATTTATGCCCCTGCCAGGCCAGCAAGCCGCACGGTGTTGAGAAAACGGAAAAGCCATCAGTATGTTGTAACTAAAATGAAGGCTTTTAAAAAAATTACTGCCCATCCAGGCCGCGAATTGGCTTGATGGTGGACCAGGCCCGGCAGGACGGACAATGCCAGTAGAGCGTGTAGGCGGTAAAACCACACTTCTGGCAACGGTAGCGCGGCTTGCTGCGCACCTGCTCGCCAACCATGTCGCGCAGCACCATCAGACTCTCTTTCGCGCGCCCTTCTTCCGCATCGTTCAGATGGTAGTCCATCAGCTTGTGGAATACGCGCATCGTGGGATGACGTTGCAGCTGACGGGTAATATAAACCTGTGCGGTGTCGCTCCCCTCATACTGCTCAACCACGTCAGAGAGCATCAGCTCAGCGGTCGCGCCGGTATTCTCTTCCACGCAACGACGCAGAAATGCCACCCACTCTTCCTGCTTGTCCAGCTGCTGATAGCAGGTTTGCAGCATTTCAAGCGTTTCGCTGACCAGCTCTTTGTCCTGGTCAATCACCCGCATCAGGCTTTCAACGGCTTTAGCGTAGTCGCCGCTGGCCATAAAAACGCGCCCCATCATGATAGAGATACGCGCGCTATTGCGGTCTGCGGCGGCGCCTTTCTTGAGCAACGCCATGGCTTTGTCCATGTCGTCGTTGCCCATCTGCTGAAGGGCAAGCTCGCAGTAGAAATGCGCAATTTCAACGCGCTGCTTGTCTTTGCCCAGCTTCACCAGACGTTCGGCCGTATCAATGGCTTTCTGCCAGTCGCTGGTGGCCTGGTAAATCTGCAGTAACTGCTGCAACGCGCCGATACGGAAATCCGTTTCATCCACCAGCTGTGTGAACATATCTTCAGCGCGATCGTACAGCCCCGCGGCCATATAGTCTCGGCCCAGCTGTTGTACCGCCAGGAGACGTTGTTCGTAGGTCAGGGAGGCGCTTTCCATCAGGGTCTGGTGGATACGGATAGCGCGGTCAACTTCGCCGCGCGAGCGGAACAGGTTACCGAGAGTGAGGTGGGCTTCGACGGTCCCCGTATCCTCTTTCAGCATATCGAGGAACAGGTCTACCGCTTTGTCCTGCTGATTGCTCAGGAGGAAGTTCACCCCCGCAACGTAGTCACGGGAGAGTCGGTTAGCCTCATCCTGTTTCGTTTGTTGCGCACTTCTGCGGCCCATATACCAGCCATAGGCTGCGGCTACAGGCAAAAGCAGAAACAACAACTCCAGCATAGTCGATTATTCCTTCACGACCGGCACACCTGAACTTTCCGGCATGTCGGACGCAGGCGCAATGTGCTGTTCAAGTCGTTTAATTTTACGTTCAGCGCGCGCAAGAGAAACACGAACTTTCAACCAGAAAAGACCGCAAACCAGCCAGCCGATGGCAAAGCCTGCAGCAAATAAGACCGCCAGCAGGCTGGAGACCCGATACTCACCCTGCGCCAGCAGATAGTTAAACGTCACCTGTTGATCGTTTTGTGCACCCAATGTGACTGAAATGACAAAAATCGCCAATACCAGTAAGAAAATGAGTAAATATTTCACATTACTTCCCGTTATGTGGTTCAAGCGAATAAAGTGTGTTCAACTCACCGCAATCAGCCTTATAAACTACCATTTTAGCGACGGGCGCGAAACGGAAAAAGTAACGCGCACGTCATGGATTTATGGGCAAAATGCACAATATCAACCGTCAGGCGTCGCTTTGCTCCCTTTCGGCGATCTCTTCTTTCTCTTCAGGTGGTGGCGTGAGCGGGCCGCAGAACCGTTCTGCAAGCCAGGTTGCCAGCGTCACCAGCATCCAGGAGATCAGCGTAGCGACCACCAGATCCCGCGGCCAGTGCATTCCCAGCAGCAAGCGGCTGCCCATCACCCCTGTCGCCCAAACCAGTAAAATCGCGATGGTCATAGTGCGACGTCGAGGCCAAAGCAGCCCAACGCCCAGCAACGCCCAGCTGGCTGCAAACATCGTATGGCCGGAGGGAAACGCGAATCCCGTCTCTTTTTGCCAGTGCTTACGCAGGAACTTTGGAATATCTTCCTGTTCTGAAAGCTGTTCTTTCACCAGCGCGCCGCGATCTTTACGCTTTAAATTGTAGAACTCATCCACCGGAACATGGTGCGCTTTTTCCAGCCAGACGACAAAAGGTCTTGGCTCCTGAACGTGATCCTTCACCCAGGACTTCACGCCCTGTCCAATAACGATCGCGCCACCGAGGATAGCAAAGAGCATCAACGCCGCGCGCAGTCTAAAGCGCAGGCACCACAAGAACCAGCCGCAGAGGATAACGTGGGTAATAATTCCCCACGGCTGCGTGACCGTCTCAGTTACCCAGTATAACGTTTTCAGCCACGTGGCATTCTGCCCCGGCTGCCACATCCAGCCGGAGACCCACACGGCCAAAGGCATAATCAGTAAAATGGCCGCGCCTGCTGCCGTACGTCTGGCGATTGAAAGCATGTCTTCTCCTTTTTCGCTAAGCCTCACAATCATAACTGAAATTCATTCGATGGGTGGATATGTCGGATCGTGCGTTTAACGTTCATATAGCATGGCGCCCATTAGGCGAACGTGCTGAGCTTGTGGCAAAATGGACAAATACAGAAAGCAAAACAGGCGCAAGGCACGAAACGTGTCAGCCTACTCTGGAGAATCACATGCAGCTTAAACGTGTGGCAGAAGCCAAACTGCCAACCCCATGGGGCGATTTCCTGATGGTGGGGTTTGAAGAACTGGCAACCGGACAGGATCATGTCGCGCTGGTCTACGGCGACATTTCAGGGCAGACGCCGGTGCTGTCCCGCGTCCATTCGGAGTGTCTGACCGGCGACGCGTTGTTCAGCCTGCGCTGTGATTGCGGTTTCCAGCTCGAAGCTGCCCTTACCCATATTGCCGAAGAAGGCCGCGGCGTGCTGCTCTATCACCGTCAGGAAGGTCGTAACATTGGTCTGCTGAATAAAATCCGCGCTTATGCGCTGCAGGACCAGGGCTACGATACGGTGGAAGCCAACCACCAGCTCGGTTTTGCCGCCGATGAACGTGATTTCACCCTCTGCGCCGATATGTTCAAGCTGCTGGGCGTGGACGAGGTTCGCCTGCTGACCAATAATCCCAAAAAGGTGGAAATCCTCACCGAAGCCGGGATCAACATCGTCGAGCGTGTACCGCTGATTGTCGGCCGCAACCCGAAAAATGCCCACTATCTCGATACCAAGGCGGCTAAAATGGGCCATCTTCTGAAAGAGTGAAAGTAAAAAGCCCGGCACAGATGCCGGGCTTTTTTATATCAATCCAGCATTTTACGAATCACATAATGTAAAATGCCGTCGTTCTGGTAGTAGGTCAGTTCGGTTGCAGTATCAATACGACACCGGCATTCCAGTACCTCGCTTTTCCCGTCTGCTCGCGTAAGCTTCACCGGCACCGTTTTGCCCGGCTGCAGGTTTTGCAGGCCGCTAATATCAATCTGCTCTTCCCCCGTCAGGCCCAGCGTTTTGCGCGTGACGCCCTGCGGGAACTCAAGCGGCAGGATCCCCATGCCAATCAGGTTCGAGCGGTGAATACGTTCAAACGACTCGGCGATGACCACGCGAACGCCAAGCAGTCGCGGACCTTTCGCCGCCCAGTCACGACTGGAGCCGGAACCGTACTCTTTCCCGGCGATCACCGCCAGCGGCGTACCTTCCTGCTGATATTTGACGGCTGCGTCATAAATCGACACGACTTCCGTCCCCGGAAGATGGCGCGTCATCCCCCCTTCCACGCCCGGAACCATTTCGTTACGAATGCGGATGTTGGCAAACGTCCCGCGCATCATCACTTCATGGTTACCGCGGCGCGATCCGTAGGAGTTAAAATCGCGGCGCTCCACGCCCCGGCTTTGCAGATAACGGCCCGCCGGGCTGTCGGCTTTGATGCTCCCCGCCGGAGAGATATGGTCAGTGGTGACGGAATCTCCCAGCATCGCCAGTATGCGCGCCCCGTGAATATCCTGAAGTGGTGCAGGCTCGGCCAGCATTTCATCAAAGAACGGCGACAGGCGGATATAGGTGGAATCGTCCTGCCAGTCATAGGTGTCCGAGCCCACAACGTTGATGGCTTTCCATTCCGGCGTGCCTTCAAACACTTCCGCATACTCTTTGCGGAACATCTCGGTGGAGACCTTTTCAACGGCCATCGCAATTTCACGTGAGGATGGCCAGATATCTTTCAGATAGACCGGCTCATTCTTGCGGTCGTGACCAATAGGATCGGTAGCCAGGTTGATATTCATGTTCCCGGCGAGCGCGTAGGCCACCACCAGCGGCGGCGAAGCGAGCCAGTTGGTTTTCACCAGCGGATGAATACGTCCTTCAAAGTTACGGTTACCGGAAAGGACTGCGCCAACCGTCAGATCGCCCTGCTTGATCGCCGTTTCAATAGGTTCAGGCAGCGGGCCGGAGTTACCGATGCAGGTGGTACAACCATAGCCCACGAGGTTAAAGCCCAGCTCATCAAGATACGGCGTTAGCCTGGCCTGCGCCAGGTAATCCGAGACCACTTTGGAGCCCGGTGCCAGGGAGGCTTTGACCCAGGGCTGTGGTTTCAGTCCCAGCTCAACCGCTTTTTTAGCCAGCAGGCCGGCAGCCATTAATACGCTGGGGTTTGAGGTGTTGGTGCAGGAGGTAATGGCGGCTATGAC
This sequence comes from Enterobacter cloacae complex sp. P2B, assembly GCF_014895985.1. Taxonomy (NCBI): domain Bacteria; kingdom Pseudomonadati; phylum Pseudomonadota; class Gammaproteobacteria; order Enterobacterales; family Enterobacteriaceae; genus Enterobacter; species Enterobacter cloacae complex sp. P2B. The sequence goes on from NZ_JADBQQ010000011.1 coordinate 345,304, forward strand.
AACCGCGCCGTCCGGGAGCTGATACTGATGTCCGTTCAGAACATAGTCGATTGGGCGATGGTCCTTCTTCGCCACGTTAACTTCCAGCTCGTTGCTTGCGGCAAACGCTTTTGGCACGTCGCTTAACGCTACGCGATCCTGCGGACGTTTCGGACCGGCGAGGCTCGCCTCAACGCTTCCCATGTCAAGCGCAAGCGTGCTGGTAAATACCGGCTCATCCCCCGGATTGCGCCACATGCCCTGCGCTTTGGTGTACGCCTCCACCAGCGCCACCTGCTCTTCGCTGCGTCCGCTCAGGCGCATGTACTCCAGCGTGACGTCATCAATGGGGAAAAATCCGCAGGTTGCACCATATTCTGGCGCCATGTTGGCGATGGTCGCGCGGTCAGCCAGCGGCAGCGAATCCAGCCCGTCACCGTAAAATTCAACAAATTTTCCCACTACACCATGCTTACGCAGCATCTGGGTAACGGTGAGCACCAGATCGGTGGCGGTAATGCCTTCAGACAGCTTCCCGGTGAGCTTAAAGCCCACAACATCAGGGATAAGCATGGAGACCGGCTGACCGAGCATGGCGGCTTCCGCTTCGATACCGCCGACACCCCAGCCCAGCACGCCGAGGCCGTTAATCATGGTGGTGTGGGAATCTGTACCCACCAGCGTGTCCGGATAAGCCACCCACTCTTTGTCCTGCAATTCACTCCAGACGGCTTTACCGAGATATTCAAGGTTAACCTGGTGACAAATACCGGTGCCGGGTGGAACCACGCTAAAGCGGCTGAACGCCTGCTGACCCCACTTCAGGAAGACATAACGCTCGTGATTTCGCTCCATCTCGAGACGCACATTTTCGCCAAAGGCATCGTCATCACCGAAGTGGTCAACGGTTACGGAGTGGTCAATCACGAGGTCGACGGGTGAAAGCGGGTTCACTTTAGCCGTATCGCCGCCGAGGCGTTTAACCGCCTCACGCATGGCGGCGAGATCCACCACGGCAGGAACGCCGGTGAAGTCCTGCATCAGAACCCTTGCCGGGCGGTAGGCAATTTCTCTGTCGGCATGGGCATTCTTAAGCCACCCTGCCAGCGCCTGAATATCGTCGAGGGTCACGGAGTCACCGTCCTGCCAGCGCAAGAGATTTTCCAGCAAAACTTTCAAGGACTTGGGTAAACGCGAAATGTCCCCAAGCGTTCTGGCAGCCAGCGGCAGGCTATAGTAGTGCCAGGTTTTATTTTCTGCCTGTAACGTGTCCTTACTGGCTTCGCGTAGGGTTAACGACATAAGCTCCTCCTTAATTACAGAGATGTCCTGACAATCATCAGGGCCGTAATTAAAGATAACACAAAGATGTCGTAACGTTTTGATAACAACCCAAATTGATAAATTTAGGAATGGTCCAGAGGAGGGTAAAACAAAAAACCCCGCCGCAGCGAGGTTTTATGATTTAGTGGACGGCCAGCCAGATGAGCTGACTCCAGAACAGAATCGACAGGGTAAAAACGCCGATCCATGACCAGTATTTTTGAGACATCATGTTATTCATCATAGGGACACCAGGCATTATTTATTAAACATTCCGAGGCAGGTCCTCGTGCTATATTGCTGATGTGTATTTATTAAAGAGTACAAAGGCGCATAGTCATTATTCAGACTAACTGCATCATTACGCAATAAACTAAATTATTGTTTTTTGGGTTCGTCTTCCGCGAACACATCAATAAAAGCCTGCTGCTGCGGCGTCAGTTTCCAGGATGCTGGCACTGCTGTTGCAGGCGCTTTGCGTCCCTTGTGAACAGTGTCATGATGCTGACACATCCGCTTAGCCGTTTCTGTACGTACCGTCACTGCCATATTCAACCCCAATATTTCCAGGCCAGGAGAGCAACCATCACCCAGAACAGGGCGGAAACGAGAAAGACCGCCAGCCAGGCTTTACGCTTGAGCGCAGGATCCCTTTGCGGTTCTTCACTTCCTGAAGGCATTGCTAACCTCATACAATCGATATCGCTTATCATTTAGGACCAAACAATTGGTACAATTAATCATCTGTTGAGATAAATCCTAAAGAAACTTTAGCCGAAAAGCCAGTGAATTTACGCATCAAGAGGCATGAAATATTCAATCTTTTGACCAGAAATAAATATTTGAAAAGAAAAATTTGCGTAGCCGTTAATTAGTTTCTATTTTTGTCGCCAATTCACGACATTAAAGCCACACAAATTAAAAGGATAATGACAATATATGGCAGGGGAAGTGCAGATGATGATAATTCTAATTTAGCTTTAAGCCGATATTTCGGTATCTTTCCCTCAGGGAAAGATACCGGGTGTGATTATTTTTCGGGGAGTTTGATATCTTTAAACATCTCTTCGATATCTTCATTTGATCGTAATGCCACGGCGGTATCCACCACGTCACGCGTTAAATGCGGTGCAAAGCGCTGAATAAAATCATACATATAGCTTCGCAGGAAGGTACTGCGGCGGAAGCCAATTTTTGTCGTGCTGTGGCTGAAAATATCATGCGCATCAAGACGCACCAGGTCAGGGTCTGACACCGGGTCGACCGCCATGCTGGCGATCACCCCTACCCCCAGGCCAAGCCGTACATAGGTCTTTATGACGTCGGCATCGGTGGCGGTAAAGACAATCCGCGGCGTTAACCCGGCCCGGTTGAAGGCGGTATCAAGCTCAGATCGTCCGGTGAAGCCAAACGTGTAGGTGACCAGAGGATATTGCGCCAGCTCTTCGATTGACACCGACCCCTTGCCCGCCAGCGGATGATCCGGGGTCACCACAATGGAGCGGTTCCAGTGATAGCACGGCAGCATGACCAGATCGTCATAGAGATGGAGCGCTTCCGTTGCAATGGCAAAATCTGCATTGCCCTTCGACACCGCCTCCGCAATTTGCGTCGGCGATCCCTGGTGCATATGCAGGGAGACGCGCGGATAACGCTCGATAAAGCCCTTGATAACGCCCGGTAGCGCATAGCGCGCCTGGGTGTGCGTCGTGGCAATATACAGCGAGCCTTTATCCGGCCAGGTATGTTCCCCCGCCACAGACTTAATCGCATCGACTTTGGAAAGGACTTCCCGCGCAATACGGATGATTTCCTGCCCCGCTGGCGTCACTTGGGTAAGGTGCTTACCACTGCGGGCGAAAATCTGAATACCTAATTCATCCTCCAGCATGCGAACCTGCTTGCTGATGCCCGGTTGCGAGGTATATAGCCCCTCGGCGGTGGAAGAGACATTAAGGTTGTGATTCACCACCTCAACGATATAACGAAGCTGTTGTAATTTCATGCCATACCATCCGATTTAGCGCACGCGGTCAATCGCTTAAGACGATTTGATAATAAAAAAAGGGTTAACTATAACCACTATATCACTTATAGCCTGACTGTATAGTACGGAACAAAAAATAATAATAAGGTAATAAAAAAGGGCCGGAAGTCCGGCCCTTTCACGGGTAAGCTACGGTAAAGAAAGATTATTTCTTGCCTTCAACCCATTTGCCATCGACAAAGAAGGCGGACCATCCGGTCGCTTTACCCTCTTTCTCTGCCGCAACGTACTGCTGCTTCGTTTTACGGCTAAAACGGACCACCGTCTTATTGCCTTCAGGATCCTGCTGTGGCGCATCGGCCAGATAACGCAGCTTCTCAGGCAGACGATCGCGGAAGCGATGCAGCTCTTCCACCAGCGGGGCGCGCGTTTCACGCGATTTCGGGAAGGTGTTGGCGGCCAGGAAGACACCTGCGGCACCATCACGCAGCACGAAGTACGCGTCGGATTTTTCACACGGCAATTCTGGCAGCGGAACCGGATCTTCCTTCGGCGGAGCAACCTCACCATTGCGCAGAATTTTGCGCGTGTTCTTACACTCGTCGTTGGTGCAGGCCATGTACTTACCGAAACGCCCCATTTTCAGGTGCATTTCAGAGCCACACTTCTCGCACTCCACAATCGGACCGTCATAGCCTTTAATGCGGAACTCACCCTCTTCGATCTCATACCCGTCGCACGTTGGGTTGTTACCACACACGTGCAGCTTACGTTTAGGATCGATCAGATAGCTGTCCATCGCCGTGCCGCATTTTTTGCAGCGGCGTTTCGCGCGCAGGGCGTTGGTTTCCGCATCATCACCTTCCAGCACGTTGAGAACTTCGTTCTCCGGCACCAGGTTGATGGTTGTTTTGCAGCGCTCTTTTGGTGGCAGCGCATAGCCTGAACAGCCAAGGAACACGCCCGTTGTCGCAGTACGGATCCCCATCTTGCGGCCGCAGGTTGGGCAGTCGATGCTGGTCAGAACCATCTGGTTAGGCAGCATGCCGCCCTCTTCAGGATCTTTCTCCGCTTTCTCAAGCTGGTTGGTAAAGTCACTGAAGAAGCTATCGAGAACCTTCTTCCACTCCGCCTTGTGACTGGCCACTTCGTCGAGGCTGTCTTCCATCTGCGCGGTGAAGTCGTAGTTCATCAATTCGCGGAAGTTAGCTTCCAGACGGTCAGTGACAATCTCACCCATTTTTTCGGCATAGAAACGGCGGTTCTCTACGCGAACGTAACCGCGGTCCTGAATGGTCGAGATGATTGACGCGTAGGTTGACGGACGCCCAATCCCGCGTTTTTCCAGCTCTTTAACCAACGACGCTTCACTAAAGCGCGCAGGCGGCTTGGTGAAGTGCTGGGCCGGAACCAGGTCGACAAGCGACAACTCGTCGCCTTTGTTTACCGCAGGCAGCGTACGGTCTTCATCACCTTTACGCAGCGCAGGCATCACTTTCGTCCAGCCGTCGAAACGAAGAATACGACCGCGTGCCTTGAGGCGGAAGTCGCCCGCGCCAACGGTCAGCGTAGTGGAATCATATTTCGCTGGCGTCATCTGACACGCGACAAACTGACGCCAGATCAGCTGATACAGCTTCTGGGCGTCGGCTTCCATATCCTTCAGCGACTCGGCTAAAACAGAGACATCAGAGGGACGAATCGCTTCGTGCGCTTCCTGAGAATTCTCTTTGCTGGCGAACTGGTTGGCGCTTTCCGGCAGGTATTTTTTACCGAAGTTGTCGCTGATGTAGCCGCGCACCATGTTCACCGCGTCCTGGCTCAGGTTCGTTGAGTCAGTACGCATGTAGGTGATGTAACCCGCTTCATACAAGCGCTGGGCCATCATCATGGTTTTCTTCACGCCGTAACCCAGACGGGTGCTCGCCGCCTGTTGCAGTGTGGACGTGATAAACGGCGCGCCAGGCTTGCTGCTGGTCGGCTTATCTTCACGTTCCAGTACCTGATAGCGCGCTTTTTCCAGCAGCGCCACGGCGGCCATGGTCTGATCGCGGTTTTCAGGACGGAAAGGCTTATCGTTGTGATGGCTTACCTGCAGCGGCAGCGCATCACCGCCCGGGGTGGTGACATTGGCGTCAACTTCCCAGAACTCTTCCGGCACGAAGGCTTTAATTTCGCGTTCACGCTCAACGACAAGACGCACGGCTACAGACTGCACGCGTCCTGCAGACAGGCCGCGGGCAATCTTTTTCCACAGCAGTGGAGAAACCATGTAGCCCACAACGCGGTCCATAAAGCGACGCGCCTGCTGGGCGTTCACACGGTCGATATTCAGCTCGCCCGGCTTCTCAAACGCCTGACGAATCGCATTCTTTGTAATTTCGTTAAACACTACGCGGCTGTAGCGTTTGTCATCCCCGCCGATCACTTCCCGCAGGTGCCACGCAATGGCTTCCCCTTCGCGGTCAAGGTCGGTTGCGAGATAGATGTGGTCTGCTTTTTCAGCCAGCTGCTTCAGCTCGTTAACGACTTTTTCTTTCCCGGGCAGCACTTCATATTGTGCATCCCAGTTGTGCCATGGGTTAACACCCATGCGGTTGACAAGCGCGCTACGTTCATCCTTTTTAGGCTTTTTAGCCCCTTTGGTGGAGGTAGAGTCTGCGCTCTTTTTGCTGGCTGAGCCACTGGTCGGCAAATCGCGGATGTGACCAACGCTGGACTTAACCACGTAGTCATTACCCAGATACTTATTGATCGTTTTGGCTTTTGCCGGGGACTCAACGATGACGAGAGCTTTACCCATATTCACCTTTACCTAATTTAATTCTTCCAGGAATACGCCGCACGTTGATTTCCCTTCCGCTGACGACGAGCCAATGATATTGCGACTGCGTCAGGGGATATCAACCCCTATGTCTTACCGAACGTCAGAATGGCGACATCCAGGTCATTGAGTTTTCGGGTATTTTTCTCACATCTCGTATAATTCGTGACGAATTCCCGGTCGAATGTCAAGCAATTCTGTTGCCAGAATGACGAAAGCGCACACTCTACCTGATAAAATTCGTTACGCAACTTTATTAGCATGCAAAAGCAAATCCCGCCAACCTGCCCTCTGCATCTTATCCCCTCACATTACAGGGAAAATTTGCCCCCAAAGCGCCCCCGGCGTAGACTATTGTCACTGTTTAAGGAGTGGATTATGCAGAATACGACCCAACCCATTGACCGAGCCTCTCTGCTTATCGAAGCAAACAAGCTTATTCGTGACCATGAAGATACGCTGGCAGGCATTGAAGCCACCGGCGTTGAGCAACGTAATGGCGTGCTGGTTTTCAGCGGCGAATACTTCCTTGACGAGCAGGGGTTACCGACCCCGAAAAGCACTGCCGTGTTTAATATGTTTAAATACCTGGCGCATACGCTTTCAGAGAAATATCACCTGGTCGATTAATGCAAAACGCGAGGCATATGCCTCGCGTTTTTGTTTACAGCAGCGGTTTTTGTCCGCGCTGTAGCCAGCGAAGCAGCAGGCGGTCCGCGCTTTCCGCCGCACTGTTGGTAAAGCGGTCCATCAGCCGTTTGCGCTGTGTAAAGCGCACGCCTACCAGTTCCCTGCCTTCCATCAGGTTGAGCAGCAGGTCATCACTGGTACCTACTTCATCCACCAGCCCTTTTTCCTGCGCCTGGATGCCGTACCAGTGCTCACCGGTCGCCACCTGTTCAATATCCAGCGTTGGGCGCATGCGATGTACGAAGTCTTTAAAGAGATGGTGAGTTTCATTCAGATCTTCACGGAATTTTTGGCGCCCCTCTTCCGTGTTTTCCCCCAGCAGCGTCAGGGTGCGTTTGTACTGACCCGCCGTGTGAAGTTCGATATCAATCTCTTTATTTTTCAGGAAGCGGTTAAAGTTAGGGATCTGTGCGACCACGCCAATGGAACCTATGATGGAAAACGGCGCCGCAACGATTTTGTCCGCCACGCAGGCCATCATATAGCCGCCGCTCGCCGCGACTTTATCTACCGCCACGGTAAGTGGGATCTGCTTCTCGCGCAGACGCTGCAGCTGTGAAGCGGCCAGCCCGTAACCGTGTACCACCCCGCCCGGGCTCTCAAGACGCACCACTACCTGATCCTGCGGCGTTGCCACGGCCAGAACCGCAGTCACCTCTTCGCGCAGCGAAGCGACTTCATGCGCATCCATGCTGCCTTTAAAATCGAGCACATAGACGCGGGGTTTTGCGTCGCCCTGCGGCGTCTCGAGCTTTGCCTTCGCCTTCGCGGCTTTGGCTTCCTGCTTGTGTTTTTTCTTCTGGGCTTTCAGCCAGAGCTTCTGCTGATGGCTATCGAGCAGCGAGAGGGACATCTCTTCCTGCATCTCTTTATACTGCTCGCTCAGGCGGGTGATGCGTAACTCCCCACGCTGACGCTTGCGCTGCGTCAGGTTGACAATCAGAACGGCAACCACGGCAATGGCAATCACCACCGTCGCGATTTTGGCCAAAAACAACCCATATTGAGAAAGTAATTCCACGCGTTCCACCTTGATTTAACCACGAATCTTTCACGGCAGTGTACAACAGCCCTGCCCCTGCGTCTCGCCCGTGACATTACCTCTGCGAGCCGTCTTCAGGAATCCCCGCGCTGCGGTTTAAATATTTGCAAATTGTTAATTTTGCAGCAATGCGTCCTGTAGACTGATTGAATTCTCACGCTAATTCGGGCATAAAGCCGAAAAGTCATTATGAAGGCGTGATTGAGACCCCGTGCGCCTGAGGAGTCACCGTGCATTATCAACCGCAAAAAAACCTGCTGCAGAACCGAATCATTCTTGTCACCGGCGCCAGCGATGGTATTGGTCGCGAAGCGGCCCTGACGTACGCTGAATATGGCGCAAGCGTAATTCTGATTGGGCGTAACGAAGAAAAGCTCAAAGGGGTCGCTCAGGAAATTGAGGCCGCAGGCGGGACACCTGCCCCCTGGTACACGCTCGATTTGCTGACATGCACCCCAGCGCTCTGCCAGGAGCTTGCTCACCGTATCAGTACCCACTACCCACGTCTTGACGGCGTACTGCACAACGCCGGTTTGTTAGGTGAAGTGCGTCCAATGGATGAACAGGATCCTGAAATCTGGCAGCAGGTGATGCAGGTTAACGTTAATGGTACTTTTTTCCTCACGCAGGCCTTGCTTCCTTTATTACTCAAATCCGAGTCTGGATCTCTGGTCTTCACCTCTTCCAGCGTAGGCCGCGAGGGACGCGCAAACTGGGGGGCTTATGCTGTCTCAAAATTCGCGACCGAGGGCATGATGCAGGTGTTGGCGGATGAGTATCAGAGCCGCCATCTGCGCGTAAACTGCATTAATCCGGGGGGTACGCGCACCAGCATGCGCGCCAGCGCGTTCCCGACGGAAGATCCGCTGAAGCTGAAAACCCCGGCAGACATTATGCCGCTCTATCTCTGGCTGATGGGCGACGACAGCCGCCGCAAAACCGGAATGACCTTTGATGCCCAGCCGGGCCGCAAACCGGGAATTTCGCAATGAGTGAAGAACGTCATCAGCAGCGACAGCAGCGTCTGAAGGAACAGGTTGACGCGCGCGTCGCGGCAGCTCAGGAGGAGCGTGGGATCGTCATCGTTTTTACCGGCAACGGCAAAGGCAAAACTACTGCCGCGTTTGGCACCGCTACGCGCGCCGTCGGCCACGGGCAAAAAGTGGGGGTCATCCAGTTTATCAAAGGGGAATGGCCCAACGGTGAGCGTAATTTGCTTGAACCTCACGGCGTTGAGTTTCAGGTGATGGCGACCGGGTTTACGTGGGATACGCAGAACCGGGAAACCGATACCGCAGCCTGTCTGGCCGTCTGGGAGCACGCTAAAAGAATGCTGGCCAATCCCTCGCTGAATATGGTGCTACTGGATGAGATCACCTATATGGTCGCCTACGACTACCTGCCGCTGGAGGAGGTGCTGGATGCACTGAAGAGCCGCCCTGCGCACCAGACTGTTATCGTTACAGGTCGTGGGTGTCATCGTGAGATTCTGGAGCTGGCAGATACCGTCAGCGAGTTGCGTCCGGTCAAGCATGCGTTTGATGCAGGCATCAAAGCACAAATTGGCATTGATTACTAAAGAAAAAGCCCGGTGAGTTCACCGGGCTTTTTCAATTAACCGTTGTTATTCCGGCTGCCAGAGCGACGATTGCTGTTCACCTGGCTGTGGCGTTTCACCGCACGACGGATCTGATTCGCCTTCATACGACGACGATCTTTCTCCACCGCCACTTTAGAGGTGGTTTCCGGCGTCAGGCCAACCAGCTCGCGCAGGTAGTTAGTCTGGGTAAGATCCAGCTCGGTATAACCACCGCGCGGCAGACCTTTCGGCAGCAGAATGTCGCCGTAGCGAACGCGGATCAGGCGGCTAACCTGCACGCCTACCGCTTCCCACAGACGACGCACCTCGCGGTTACGGCCTTCGGTCAGGGTCACGTTGTACCACTGGTTAATCCCTTCACCACCGGTAAATTTGATGGTTTTGAACGCCGCAGGGCCGTCTTCCAGCTGCACGCCACGCGACAGATCGCGCAGTTTATTTTCGTCGACCTGGCCGAAGACGCGAACGGCGTATTCACGCTCAACTTCACGGCTTGGGTGCATCAGACGGTTTGCCAGTTCACCATCGGTGGTGAACAGCAGCAGACCGCAGGTGTTCACGTCCAGACGCCCCACCGCAATCCAGCGGGCGCCGCGCAGTTTTGGCAGACGGTCAAACACCGTTGGACGACCTTCCGGGTCGTTGCGCGTACACAGCTCGCCTTCCGGCTTGTAATACGCCAGCACGCGGCAGATCTGTTCCGCGGACTCTTTCACGGAGATAAGATGACCGTCAATGCGGATCTTGAGCCCCGGTACGATTTCTACGCGGTCACCCAGCGTGGCGATTTTACCGTCCACACTCACGCGGCCCGCTTCAATAATGGCTTCGATTTCACGGCGTGAACCGTGGCCGGCGCGCGCCAGCACTTTCTGTAACTTCTCGCTCATTGAGCTTCCTCAGGTGTCGCCTTCACAGGCGTCGAATCAGGTCAAAAGCAGAGCCGAGCCCTGCTTTGATGGCCGCGTAGTATATCTGCTTACACCTTTACAAGAAAGGCTTAACATCACCCACGCCTTCACGAATGACTTCTGGCGCATCTTCGGTGAGATCTACCACGGTGGTTGGCTGCTGGCCGAGATAGCCGCCGTGAATAATCAGCTCGACCACCTTCTCCAGACGATCCTTGATCTCTTCCGGATCGGACTCGGTAAACTCGCTGCCCGGCAGCATCAGCGAGGTAGAGAGCATCGGTTCGCCGAGAGTTTCCAGCAGCGCCTGGGCAATCGGGTTCGACGGCACGCGCATGCCGATAGTCTTACGCTTTTCCTGCAGCAGGCGACGCGGCACCTCCTTCGTCCCTTTCAGAATGAAGGTGTAGTTACCCGGCGTATTGTTCTTGATCAGGCGAAACGCCACGTTGTCGACATACGCATAGGTCGACAGCTCAGAGAGATCGCGGCACATCAGGGTAAAGTTATGGCCGTCCGGCAGCTGACGGATGCGACATATTCGCTCCATCGCCCCTTTATCTTCAATTTTACAGCCCAGCGCGTAGCCGGAATCGGTCGGGTAGACTATCACGCCGCCTTTGCGGACGATCTCCACGGACTGGTTAATCAGACGTGGCTGCGGATTGTCCGGATGGATATAGAAAAACTGACTCATACTTCCCTCTCTTCAATTTGCTGCGGCTGCTCCCAGAGCTGCCAGACCGGCTCAACGCCAGCGGGTAGCCAGAGCTTGCGTCCCAGTTCGATCCACGCGCAGGGCTGGTGGAAATCAGAGCCCTGTGACCCTAGCAGGCCAAACTGGCGGGCGTAAGTCGCGAGCTGCGCGCGCTCGTTGGGCGCCTGCTGACACTGGGCGACTTCCATCGCCTCGCCACCGCATTCGGCAAAGTGCGCCAGCAGCCGTTTCAGCCATTTAGCAGAAAGATTATACCGCCCCGGATGGGCCAGCACGGCCTTACCGCCAGAATGATGAATGACATCAATAGCTTGTTTTATTGTACACCACTGTGGCGGAACGTATCCGGTTTTCCCGCGCGCCAGATACTTTTTAAAGACATCCGCCATGGTCGTCGCTTTGCCCGCTTCAACCAGAAAGCGGGCGAAATGACCGCGGGTGACCGCCCCGCCGTTCGCCAGCTTTTGCGCACCTTCCAGCGCGCCCGGAATATGCGCCTTCTCCAGACGCTCGCCGATCATCTCCGCGCGCTGGTTGCGGCGCGTTTTTTGTTCTTGCAAAAAGGCAAGAAGTGCCGGATGTTCTATATCAATGTTCAGGCCAACGATATGAATCTCATGGTTTTCCCAGACGGTCGATATCTCGACGCCGGGCACCAGATTCAGCGCCAGCCCGCTGCGGGCAATCTCGGCGCGCGCTGCCGGAATGGCGTCGGTGGTATCGTGATCGGTTATCGCCAGCGTGCCGACACGCATTTCAACCGCGCGATGAACCAGGGCTTCGGGTGTCAGCAGGCCATCAGAGGCCTGAGTATGGCTGTGTAAATCATAAACAATCGCGTAGGTGGTATCGCTCAAAGCACTTCCCATAACAGGTTGGAGACATCCGAAAACGCCATGATACCGACTTAATGTGAAATTCTGAAATCAAGGGTTGACAATACGCCACCGAACTAGTTAACTAGTACGCAAGTTCACACGAGAAAGGTATCTGAAAATGACAGCACATTTCACTCTGCACGGTTGGTGGCGCACTTCCTGATCTTCGGGCAGTGTCACGCATCTGCGAAATGCAAACAGATACCCGCCCGCTACCCAGCGGGCTTTTTTTTGAACAGAATAAATGAGAATCACAACATGCAAACAGCCAAACCTCATCTCGAACTGTTGACCTGCGAGGCGGTCTATCGCCACAACCCGACCGCGCTGTTTCATCAGGTGTGCGGCGCGCGTCCGGCGACGCTGCTGCTGGAGTCTGCGGATATCGACAGCAAGGACGATTTGAAAAGCCTGCTGCTGGTCGACAGCGCGCTGCGCATTACCGCGTTAGGTGACACCGTCACCATTAAGGCGCTCTCTGATAATGGCGCATCGCTGCTGCCACTGCTGGATGCGGCTCTGCCCGCGGGCATCGACAATGAACGTCACCCGGACCTGCGAATTCTGCATTTCCCGCCGGTAAGCCAGCTGCTCGACGAAGACGCGCGCCTCTGCTCGCTGTCCGTGTTCGATGCCTTCCGCCTGCTGCAAAATCTTGTCACCGTGCCGGAAGATGAGCGCGAAGCAATGTTCTTCGGCGGGCTGTTTGCTTACGACCTGGTCGCCGGTTTTGAAGATTTGCCGGAAACCGAGCAGGGCAACCGCTGCCCGGACTACTGTTTCTACCTGGCCGAAACCCTGTTGGTGATCGACCATCAAAAAAAATATACCCGCATCCAGGCAAGCCTGTTCACGCCCTCTGCGTTTGAGAAAAACCGCCTTGAGCATCGCATCGCTCAGCTCCGGCAGCAGATGACGGAAGCGCCGCCTGCGCTGCCGGTACAGCGCATTGAGGAGATGACCTGCGAATTAAGTCAGACCGACGATCAATACGGCGCGGTGGTACGTCAGATGCAAAAAGCGATTCGCGCCGGGGAAATTTTCCAGGTGGTGCCGTCCCGTCGCTTCTCACTGCCCTGCCCGTCGCCGCTGGCGGCTTACGATGTGCTGAAAAAGAGCAACCCAAGCCCGTACATGTTCTTTATGCAGGACAATGATTTCACGCTGTTTGGCGCGTCGCCGGAAAGCTCCCTGAAGTACGACGCCACCAGCCGACAGATTGAGATCTACCCGATTGCGGGCACCCGTCCACGCGGCCGTCGTGCCGATGGCTCCCTGGACCGCGATCTCGACAGCCGCATCGAACTGGAAATGCGTACTGACCACAAAGAGCTGTCCGAACACCTGATGCTGGTCGACCTGGCGCGAAACGATCTGGCGCGAATTTGCACGCCGGGCAGCCGCTACGTGGCAGACCTGACCAAAGTTGACCGTTACTCCTTCGTGATGCACCTGGTCTCCCGCGTGGTGGGTGAACTGCGCAGCGACCTCGACGTGCTGCACGCCTACCGTGCCTGCATGAATATGGGCACCCTGAGCGGCGCGCCGAAGGTGCGTGCCATGCAGCTTATCGCCGAAGCGGAAGGACGTCGGCGCGGAAGCTACGGCGGCGCGGTAGGTTACTTCACCGCACACGGCGACCTTGATACCTGCATCGTGATCCGCTCCGCCTACGTCGAAGACGGTATTGCCACCGTTCAGGCCGGCGCCGGGATTGTTCTTGACTCTGTTCCGCAGTCTGAAGCTGACGAAACCCGCAATAAAGCACGCGCGGTATTGCGCGCCATCGCTACCGCACACCACGCACAGGAGATTTTCTGATGGCTGACATTCTGCTGCTCGATAACATCGACTCCTTTACCTACAACCTGGCAGATCAGCTGCGTGCGAATGGTCACAACGTCGTTATCTACCGCAACCACGTTCCTGCTCAGACCCTGATTGACCGTCTGGCGACCATGCAAAACCCGGTGCTGATGCTCTCCCCGGGGCCGGGCGCGCCGAGCGAAGCGGGCTGTATGCCCGAACTGCTGACCCGCATGCGCGGCAAGCTGCCGATTATCGGTATCTGCCTTGGTCACCAGGCAATCGTGGAAGCTTACGGCGGTTACGTCGGCCAGGCGGGCGAGATCCTGCACGGTAAAGCCTCCAGCATTGAACATGACGGCCAGGCAATGTTTGCCGGGCTGCCGAATCCGCTCCCGGTCGCGCGCTATCATTCGCTGGTCGGCAGCAACATTCCGGCCGGGCTGACCATCAACGCCTCGTTTGAAGGGATGGTGATGGCGGTACGCCACGATGCGGATCGCGTCTGCGGGATGCAGTTCCACCCGGAATCTATTTTGACCTCCAATGGCGCCCGCCTGCTGGAGCAGACCCTTGACTGGGCGTTACAGAAGCTGGAGCAGACCAACACCCTGCAGCCGATTCTGGAAAAACTGTATCAGGCACAGACCCTGAGCCAACAGGAGAGCCACCAGCTTTTTTCCGCCGTGGTGCGCGGCGAGCTGAAGCCTGAGCAGCTGGCGGCGGCGCTGGTGAGCATGAAAGTGCGCGGCGAAAGCCCGCAGGAGATCGCCGGTGCGGCAACCGCGCTGCTGGAAAATGCCGCCCCGTTCCCGCGTCCGGACTATCAGTTTGCGGATATCGTCGGGACCGGTGGCGACGGCAGCAACAGCATCAATATTTCGACCGCCAGCGCCTTTGTGGGGGCGGCCTGCGGCCTGAAGGTGGCCAAGCACGGTAACCGCAGCGTCTCCAGCCGTTCAGGCTCGTCCGATCTGCTGGCCGCGTTTGGCATCAATCTGGAGATGAATGCCGAGCGTTCGCGTGAAGCGCTGGACGATTTGGGCGTTTGCTTCCTGTTTGCGCCGAAATATCACACCGGTTTCCGCCACGCGATGCCGGTTCGCCAGCAGCTTAAAACCCGCACGCTGTTTAACGTGCTCGGCCCGCTGATCAACCCGGCCCATCCGCCGCTGGCATTAATTGGCGTTTACAGCCCTGAGCTGGTCCTGCCGATTGCCGAGACGCTGCGCGTGCTGGGTTACAAACGCGCCGCCGTGGTGCACAGCGGCGGAATGGATGAAGTTTCGCTGCATGCGCCGACGCTGGTGGCCGAGCTTAACGATGGTGAAGTACTCAGCTATCAGCTTGAGGCATCTGATTTCGGCTTAACGCCGTACCATCAGGAAGCGCTGGCAGGCGGTACGCCGGAAGAAAACCGTGACATTCTGACGCGCTTACTACAAGGTAAAGGTGAGGCCGCTCATGAGGCCGCCGTGGCTGCCAACGTCGCCATGCTGATGCGTTTGCACGGTGAGGAAGACCTGAAGGCCAATGCTCAAAAAGTTCTGGATGTACTGCGCTCCGGTGCAGCTTACGATCGCGTTACCGCACTTGCGGCAAGAGGGTAAAGAATGCAGACCGTTTTAGCGAAAATCGTTGCCGATAAGGCCATCTGGGTGGAAGCACGCAAAGCAGAGCAGCCGCTTGCCAGTTTCCAGAATGACGTCGTCCCAAGCAGCCGTCGTTTCTATGACGCCCTGCAGGGTGCACGTACCGCCTTTATTCTGGAGTGCAAAAAGGCCTCTCCCTCAAAAGGTGTTATTCGTGACGATTTCGACCCGGCGCGTATCGCCGGTATTTATAAGCATCATGCGTCGGCAATCTCCGTGCTGACGGATGAGAAATATTTCCAGGGCAGCTTCGATTTTCTGCCGATCGTCAGCGGCATCGCACCGCAGCCGATCCTGTGCAAAGACTTTATTATCGACCCGTATCAGATCTGGCTGGCACGTTTCTACCAGGCCGATGCCTGCCTGCTGATGCTCTCGGTACTGGACGACGAACAGTATCGGCAGCTTGCTGCCGTGGCGCACAGCCTGAAAATGGGCGTGCTGACCGAAGTGAGTAACGAAGAAGAGCTTGAGCGCGCCATCGCGCTGGAAGCCAAAGTGGTCGGCATCAACAACCGCGATCTTCGCGACTTGTCGATTGACCTGAACCGCACCCGCCAGCTGGCGCCACGTCTGGGTGCGGGCGTCACGGTGATCAGCGAGTCCGGCATTAACAGCTACGCCCAGGTGCGCGAGCTGAGCCACTTCGCCAACGGTTTCCTGATTGGCTCCGCCATGATGGAACATGACGACCTCAATGCGGCGGTGCGTCGCGTGCTGCTGGGTGAAAACAAAGTCTGCGGCCTGACCCGCGAACAGGATGCGCTGGCCGCGTATGAGGCAGGAGCAATATATGGCGGTTTAATCTTCGTCGACACCTCTCCTCGAGCAGTCAATGAGGAACAGGCCCGCAAGGTAATCGCGGCGGCCCCGCTGAGCTATGTTGGCGTGTTCCGCAATGCGGATGTCGCGGACGTTGTGGCAAAAGCCGACGCGTTATCCCTGAGTGCCGTTCAGCTTCATGGCGATGAAGATCAGGCGTATATCAATGCCCTGCGCGACGCGCTGGCACCGCAGGTTCAAATCTGGAAAGCACAAAGCGTGGGCACCACCCTGCCCGCACGTAATCTTCACCACGTTGACAAATACGTGCTCGACAACGGCCAGGGCGGCACCGGACAACGTTTTGACTGGTCGCTGCTGAACGGCGAAAAGCTGGACAACGTCCTGCTGGCGGGCGGACTAAGCCCGGATAACTGTGTGGAAGCCGCGAAAACCGGCTGCGCAGGCCTCGATTTCAATTCAGGCGTAGAGTCGCAACCGGGTATCAAAGATGCCAGCAAGCTGGCCTCGGTGTTTAAAACTCTGCGTGCATATTAAGGAAGAGAAGATGACGACATTACTTAACCCGTATTTTGGTGAATTCGGCGGGATGTACGTTCCGCAAATCCTGATGCCCGCGCTGCGCCAGCTGGAAGAAGCGTTCGTGAGCGCGCAGAAAGATCCGGCGTTTCAGGCGGAGTTTACCGACCTGCTGAAAAACTACGCCGGGCGTCCAACCGCGCTGACCAAATGCCGCAACCTGACCGAAGGCACCAAAACCACGCTGTATCTTAAGCGTGAAGACCTGCTGCACGGCGGCGCGCATAAAACTAACCAGGTGCTGGGCCAGGCGCTGCTCGCGAAGCGTATGGGTAAAACCGAAATCATCGCCGAAACTGGCGCAGGCCAGCACGGCGTGGCTTCTGCGCTCGCCAGCGCCCTGCTCGGCCTGAAGTGCCGCATCTATATGGGTGCTAAAGACGTTGAGCGTCAGTCGCCGAACGTGTTCCGTATGCGCCTGATGGGTGCGGAAGTGATCCCGGTGCACAGCGGTTCTGCGACGCTGAAAGATGCCTGTAACGAAGCGCTGCGCGACTGGTCCGGCAGCTACGAAACCGCGCACTATATGCTCGGCACCGCGGCAGGTCCTCACCCGTTCCCGACCATCGTGCGCGAATTCCAGCGCATGATTGGTGAAGAGACCAAAGCGCAGATCCTTGAAAAAGAGGGTCGTCTGCCGGATGCAGTCATTGCCTGCGTCGGCGGCGGGTCTAACGCCATCGGCATGTTTGCCGATTTTATCGACGAAACCCGCGTGGGGCTGATTGGCGTCGAGCCTGCCGGTCATGGGATTGAAACCGGCGAGCACGGCGCGCCGCTGAAGCATGGCCGCGTGGGGATCTACTTCGGCATGAAAGCCCCGATGATGCAGACCGATGAAGGGCAGATTGAAGAGTCTTACTCAATTTCTGCCGGACTGGACTTCCCGTCCGTTGGGCCACAGCACGCGTTCCTGAACAGCACGGGGCGCGCGGACTATGTCTCCATTACCGATGACGAAGCGCTGGAAGCCTTCAAAACGCTGTGCCGCAGCGAAGGGATCATCCCGGCGCTGGAGTCTTCTCACGCGCTGGCGCACGCGCTGAAAATGATGAAAGAGAACCCGGAAAAAGAGCAACTGCTGGTGGTGAACCTTTCCGGTCGCGGTGACAAAGATATCTTCACCGTTCACGATATTTTGAAAGCACGAGGGGAAATCTGATGGAACGCTACGATAACGTATTTGCTGAACTGAAATCCCGCCAGGAAGGCGCGTTCGTCCCCTTCGTTACGCTGGGCGACCCCGGCCCTGAGCAGTCTCTGAAGATTATCGACGCCCTGATTGAAGCCGGCGCCGACGCGTTGGAGCTGGGTATTCCGTTCTCCGATCCGCTGGCGGATGGCCCGACCATCCAGAACGCCACCCTGCGCGCCTTTGCGGCAGGCGTGACCCCAACCCAGTGCTTTGAAATGCTGGCGGCGATCCGCCAGAAGCACCCGACCATTCCGATTGGTCTGCTGATGTACGCCAACCTGGTGTTCAACCGTGGTGTTGACGAGTTCTATACAGAATGCGCGCGCGTGGGTGTCGACTCGGTCCTGGTAGCAGACGTGCCCGTGGAAGAGTCCGCGCCGTTCCGCCAGGCTGCGATGCGTCACAATGTCGCCCCTATTTTCATCTGCCCGCCTAACGCGGACGATGAACTGCTGCGCCAGATAGCCTCTTACGGACGCGGGTATACCTATCTGCTTTCCCGCGCGGGCGTGACTGGCGCCGAGAATAAAGCGGCCCTGCCGCTGCATCATCTGGTGGAAAAGCTGGCCGAGTACCATGCCGCGCCGCCGCTGCAGGGCTTCGGGATCTCCTCTCCGGATCAGGTCACCGCGGCAATTGAGGCGAAGGCAGCGGGTGCCATTTCCGGCTCTGCGATTGTGAAGATCATCGAAAAGAACGTGGACAAGCCCGAGCAGATGCTGAGCGAATTGAAAGCGTTCGTGACCGCAATGAAAGCAGCGACGCGTAAAGCATAATCCCTCCACCGTCTGGCAACCCTGCCAGACGGTTACTCCTCCTTCTCCATCCTCTCCAAAGGATTACGTCAAAATTGATCCCGTCGATATTTTCGGTGTGAATAGCTTTTCAAACTTTCGCGTAAGCGTATGATCTGGACTCTTTTTAGCACTAATCCTTCTGAGTTCAGAGGCTTATTCATGTCATGGCAATCCTTCAAACAGACTTACCTGGTTAAGTTCTGGTCACCTGTTCCGGCCGTCATCGCGGCAGGCATTCTCTCTACTTATTATTTCGGCATTACCGGCACCTTCTGGGCCGTCACCGGTGAATTCACCCGCTGGGGTGGGCAACTGCTGCAGCTCGCAGGCGTGCACACCGAAGAGTGGGGATACTTCAAACTTATTCACCTGGACGGCACCCCGCTTACCCGCATCGACGGAATGATGATTATCGGCATGTTCGGCGGCTGTTTCGCTGCGGCGCTGTGGGCAAACAACGTTAAGCTGCGCATGCCCAAAAGCCGCGTTCGCATCATGCAGGCGGTAGTCGGGGGTATGATTGCCGGGTTTGGCGCCCGCCTGGCGATGGGCTGTAATCTGGCCGCGTTCTTTACGGGGATTCCGCAGTTCTCCCTTCATGCCTGGTTTTTTGCCGTGGCCACGGCGATTGGCTCTTACTTCGGAGCAAAATTCACCCTTCTGCCGCTGTTCCGCATTCCGGTGAAAATGACAAAAGTCAGCGCGGCGTCCCCGCTAACCCAAAAACCGGAGCAGGCAAAGCGCCGTTTCCGCCTGGGTATGCTGGTCTTTTTTGCTATGATCGCATGGGCCATTTGCACGGCGATGAATCAGCCGAAGCTTGGCCTGGCGATGTTGTTCGGCGTCGGCTTTGGCCTGCTGATCGAACGCGCGCAGATCTGCTTTACCTCTGCGTTTCGCGATATGTGGATCACCGGAAGGACGATGATGGCGAAGGCAATCATTGCCGGCATGGCGGTGAGCGCTATCGGCATCTTCAGCTATGTTCAGCTCGGTGTTGAACCGAAGATCATGTGGGCTGGCCCGAACGCGGTGATTGGCGGTCTGCTGTTTGGCTTCGGGATTGTGCTGGCGGGCGGGTGTGAAACCGGCTGGATGTACCGCGCGGTTGAGGGACAGGTGCACTACTGGTGGGTCGGGCTTGGGAATGTCCTTGGATCCACACTCCTCGCATACTTCTGGGACGACGTGTCCCCGGTGCTTGCCACAAACTGGGACAAGGTTAACCTGCTGAGCGCTTTCGGCCCTCTCGGCGGCCTGCTGGTGACTTATGCCCTGCTGCTGGTCGCTTTTTTACTGGTTGTCGCACAGGAGAAACGCTTCTTCCGCCGTGCCGTCGTCAAAACTGAAACGCAGGAGAACGCTGCATGAAAGAGATCGTCCCCGACTATCGTCTGGATATGGTCGGTGAACCCTGCCCGTATCCGGCGGTTGCCACGCTTGAGGCACTGCCGCAGCTGGAAAAAGGTGAAATTCTGGAGGTGGTGAGCGATTGTCCGCAATCCATCAACAACATTCCGCTGGATGCAAAAAACCACGGTTATACGGTGCTGGATATCCAGCAGGATGGCCCAACCATTCGCTATCTGATTCAAAAATGATCGCTAAGGGCCTCGCAAGGGGCCTTTATCGTATTGAATTATAAGTCATGTTGATCCACGGCAAAAACGCGATTTTTGACTTAAGTAAAATCTCATTTCCCTTTTGAAGGAGGTTTTCGCGGTTTGATGTATTTACGAGCTTTACTGGTTTTCGCCTTATTGATTCCCTTCCACGCGCTGTCCCTGAATTTTTCTTCGACCTTCCTGCGACTTAATTGCCCGGAAAGAGGACTTGTCGACGTTATTCTGCACGTCTATGACCATACTCAGGAACGATGGCGCGGTCATTTTGAAACCGGCGCGGGTCATAAACGTGTGGGTGATACCGAAATTATCCCGTTTGCCAACGGTGATATTCTCTTCCATTCCCTGTCCAGCGACGCTTTCAGCTATTTATATGATGGGGAAAAGATCCTGAGGCACTGCGTAAAGCTTGACGAGCGGCCGGTTTATCCGTCGTTTTGAAGCGAGCAAAGCAAACTGGCCACCCTGTGGCCAGTTTGACGGGGATCAGAAACGATAACCCGCAGAGAACATGAACACCCACGGATCCAGACGCGTATTGATGCTTTGCTGCTCGCCGCCCGCCTTGAAGCGTACGTCCGTATCAATATCCATATACCAGACCGAGGCGTTGATCAGCCAGTCGCGGTTAATCAGATAGTCCAGACCAACCTGCCCAGCCATACCCCACGAGTCTTTCAGGCTGAGATCTGAGAGTCCTGCTTCTTTGCCGGTATCGTTGAATTTCTCATCGAAGAAGGTGGTGTAGTTCACACCCGCGCCAATATATGGACGCACCTTGCTGCTGGCATCGCCAAAGTACCATTGCGCCATCAGCGTTGGCGGTAAATGGTGAACCGTGGCGATATCACCGGTCGCACCAAGACCGACACGGTGACGGAACGGGGTTGCCGCCAAAAGCTCAACACCAACGTTATCCGTCGCCATCCAGGTGAATGTTAAACCTAACTGGGTGTTGTTACTGACGTTAAAACCGCCCATACCCAACACGTTATCCGATCCTTCAGTTGGGCGAACCGTAGCCGAACCGGCACGAATAAAGAATTCGCCTGCTTCATGCGCATACGCGCCGCCAGAGAGACTGCTTAATACAAGGGCTGCCACCGCTAATTTTTTCATATCCGCTCCATCGTTGTGGTTTTAATCGCGGATGAGAATATACTCACAAAAGAGTAATAAGTGATCTGCCACAGATCACATTAAAACCAGTAAGTTAACATTCATTGATCTGGGTTAATTTTTTGTGGCGCTTTGAAAAGCAATAAGTTGTTTCTATGTCAATTTTTGGCATTTCACAGTTACAAAATTTTCTCTTTTCCCCCTCTTGCTCTTCCTCTGTCGGCTGGATAATTTATCGCTCTCACAAGTTGATTTGATGCGTTCTTTTTTGCAGGTGTGCTATGAGTGAAGTTAACCCGTGCATGACGTGCGGAGCCTGTTGTGCGTATTTTCGAGTCTCTTTCTATTGGGCTGAAGCCAGCGATGGCGGCGGTACCGTTCCGGTTCATCTTACTGAGCCGTTAACCCCCTTTCTGCGCTGCATGCGCGGCACCAATCAAAAGCAGGCCCGCTGTGACGCGCTGCAGGGTGAGCCCGGGGTTTCGACCCGGTGCGCGATCTATGAGGATCGCCCCAGCCCGTGCCGGGAATTTGCCATGTCGGGGGAAGATGGGCAGGTCAACGAAGCCTGTAATCGCGCCCGCGCGCGCTTTGGATTACCGCCGCTTTACAAAGATATGCTTTTCCATACAAGCCTTGATGCTGCCACAGCAGGTTCATCCGGTGTACAATTGCCGGCTAATTAACACCTGCAATACGCAAGGAGAGTGCATGTCTATCACGGCGAAGTCTGTCTACCGTGACACGGGAAATTTTTTCCGCAATCAGTTCATTACCTTTTTACTGATCGCGTTGCTTTGCGCCTTTATCACTGTGGTGCTGGGTCATGCGTTCTCACCGAGTGAAGAACAGATTGCCAGCCTGAGCCAGGGCGACCATCTTGCAGGAAGCGTTGGGCTATTTGAACTGGTGCAAAACATGACGCCAGAGCAGCAACAAATTCTGCTCCGGGCGTCTGCCGCATCCACGTTTTCTGGCCTGATTGGTAACGCCATTCTGGCGGGCGGCGTTTTGCTGATGATCCAACTGGTGTCGGCGGGCCACCGGGTCAGCGCCTTGCGGGCGATTGGCGCCAGCGCGCCGGTCTTACCTAAGCTGTTTATCCTGATCTTTTTAACCACCATGCTGGTGCAGATGGGAATTATGCTGGTTGTGGTGCCGGGCGTGTTACTGGCTATTGTGCTCGCTTTTGCCCCAGTAATGATCGTGCAGGATAAAATGGGAATTTTTACCGCGATGCGCAGCAGCATCCGACTCGCATGGGCTAATATGCGTCTGGTGGCTCCCGCAGTCATTGCCTGGCTGCTGGCAAAAACGCTCCTGCTCCTGTTTGCACCGAATTTTGCGGTATTAACCCCGAACGTTGGCGCGGTGGTCGCGAATACACTGAGCAACCTGATTTCAGCGGTGCTGCTTGTCTATCTGTTCCGCCTGTATATGTTAATTCGTCAGTAACCCTGATGCCGGGTGCATGACAGGGCCCGGCTCAACAAAGAAGATGGAATCACAGAATGAAGCAGTTTCTTGATTTTTTACCGCTGGTGGTCTTTTTCGCGTTTTACAAACTGTATGACATTTATGCTGCCACCACAGCGCTGATTATTGCGACAGCGGTTGTGCTGATCTACAGCTGGGTTCGCTACCGTAAAGTTGAGAAAATGGCGCTGGTAACGTTCGTCCTGGTCGCCGTATTCGGTGGGCTAACCCTCTTCTTCCACAATGATGAATTTATCAAGTGGAAAGTTACGGTGATCTACGCGCTGTTTGCGGGTGCGCTGCTCATCAGCCAGTGGGTGATGAAAAAGCCGCTGATCCAGCGCATGCTCGGCAAAGAGCTGACGCTGCCTCAGGAAGTCTGGTCGCGCCTGAATATCGCCTGGGCCGTGTTCTTTATCCTTTGCGGTCTTGCCAATATCTATATCGCTTTCTGGCTGCCACAGAATATCTGGGTCAACTTCAAGGTCTTCGGCCTGACGGCCCTGACGCTGATATTCACCCTGCTAAGCGGCATTTATATCTATCGCCACATGCCGCAGGACGACAAGCACTGATTGCTGACTGACCAGAACGTGTTCGACAGGCGTTCTGGTCTATTCTCTCCGCTGTGAAATCATAGTAGCATCCCGCCTGAAGTCTTCCGTTATGAGTTAAAACAATGACAACAAATAACGCCCCTCAGGGCGAACTGGTTTTACGCACACTGGCAATGCCCGCTGACACCAATGCCAATGGCGATATTTTTGGCGGCTGGCTGATGTCGCAGATGGATATGGGCGGCGCAATTCTGGCAAAAGAGATTGCTCACGGACGCGTGGTGACCGTGCGGGTGGATGGAATGACCTTCCTGCGCCCGGTTGCGGTAGGTGATGTGGTTTGCTGTTACGCCCGCTGCGTAAAGCGCGGCAATACATCCATCTCCATCAACATTGAAGTCTGGGTGAAGAAAGTCTCTTCTGAACCGATTGGACAGCGCTATAAAGCAACTGAAGCGCTGTTTATTTATGTCGCTGTCGATAGCGAGGGTAAACCTCGTCAGCTTCCGCCAGCCTGAATGGCAGGCAAAAAAAAGCCTCCTTTCGGAGGCTTTTTTTATTCCATCTGCGCCCCGCCGTTCAGGCGGAAAACAATGTTCACGATCAGTCCGCTTCCCGGTTTACCGGGTTCGTAGCGCCATCTGCGCATCGCCGACTTCACTTCGCGCTCAAACATATTAGAAGGTTGCGCAGACAGGATTTCCACGTTATCCACGCGGCCATCCGCAGTGACGTCAAATTTCACCCGTACGCGACCTTCAATACGCAAGGCCTGAGCCCGCGCCGGATACTGAGGCTGATT
Organism: Enterobacter cloacae complex sp. P2B; assembly: GCF_014895985.1. NCBI lineage: Bacteria > Pseudomonadati > Pseudomonadota > Gammaproteobacteria > Enterobacterales > Enterobacteriaceae > Enterobacter > Enterobacter cloacae complex sp. P2B. The sequence continues at coordinate 369,647 of NZ_JADBQQ010000011.1, forward strand.
ACGGCTCAACGCACGTGGGCCCGCTGGTGCGGCAACCGTCGGCTTCGCCGCCGGTGCGCTGTTATTCATGACCGGACGCGAAGGCGCTGCATTCTCGACCGGCTGGGTCGCGCGCGGTTCAACCGGGCGTTCTTCACGTTTAGGACGCTCCTCGACCTTCTTCACCGGCTTTGGCTTCGGCTTAGGTTTTGGCTTCGGTTCAGGTTTGTGGATCACCACCGGTGCCTCCTTCGGTGGCTCCGGTACAGGCTCGGGTTCCGGTTCAGGCTCAGCAACCGGCTGTGGCGGTGGTGGCGCAACCTGCGGCGGTTCGAGATCCGCTGGCGAGACCATGGTTACCGAGATCGGCTGGGCAGGTGCGGGCATTTCAATAACCTGATGAACCGAGGTGTAGAGCAAACCCGCCACGACGGCACCGTGAATCACGACGGACAACAGCGTCGGCCAGGGAAAGCGGCGAGGTAAATCAAGGGTCATCGAAGTCATAATCATCAACGTTAAAAAACCGGACCCTGATTTTAAATGCAAATAGCAATCATATTCAATAAGACACTTTGTTCTGGCGCAATTTAAGCGCAGGAGTGGTCAAAAAAAGGGCATCCAGATCGGGGTATTAATGTTGTTTTTATCTTTACATTGCAGTCAATTGCCCTTTCACATAACGTAACTGACACTTTATAACGCTTAAGGAGCTTCACCGTGCTTTACGTGATTTACTCTGAAGATATCGCTGATTCCCTCGAAAAACGTCTCTCTGTTCGCCCTGCCCATCTGGCTCGCCTGCAGCTGCTCCAGGACGAAGGCCGTTTGCTGACCGCGGGTCCAATGCCTGCTGTTGACAGCAATGACCCGGGAGCCGCCGGTTTTTCTGGCTCCACGGTTATTGCTGAGTTTGAGTCTCTTGAAGCGGCGCAGGCCTGGGCTGACGCAGACCCATACGTTGCGGCGGGTGTGTATGCAAAAGTGACGGTGCGACCGTATAAGAAAGTGTTCTGAGGTAAAAAGGCTCCCGCAGGAGCCTTTCTTCACATCAATGCAGTGACGCTAACCGCGCTGCAAACCCGACAAACAGCAGCCCTATCAGCCCGTTCCCCAGCTTTGCCAGCTTCTTTTTGGTTTTCAGATAACGCGTAACAAACGCCCCAGAGAAGATCAGAAAGCTCATGTACATAAAGCTAATCAGCTCAAGCGTGGTAGCGAGGATCAGGAAAGAGGTCCCGGTATTTTGCGCATTCACGTCGATAAACTGCACAAAGAACGAAACGTAGAACAGAATCGCTTTTGGATTGGTCAGGCTCAGGACGAGGGAGCGTTTCAAGATCGTGCTGGCAGGCTCGGTTCCGCTTTCTTGAGCGTTATTCTGACGTGTGATCACCGACCAGAGCATTTTTCCGCCCAACCACAGCAGATAGAAAGCCCCGAGATAGCGCACGATATTAAAGAGTACGGGGGTCGTCTGGATCAATGCCGCAACACCCGCCCAGGCCAGGAACATCAATACCGCATCACCAATAAACACGCCGGTCGCGGCAAGATACCCTTTTTTCACACCGTGACCGATCCCCGTTTTCAGCACAAACAGGGTGTTTGGCCCGGGAACCAGCACGATAAAAAATGCGCCAACAACATACGTCCAGAAATTCAGTACACCAAACTCCGCAAACACCTCTCCCTCCTTTTGCTAAAAATAACCGGAATATCGCCGCAATAACGATATTCGCAAAATAAGACACAATATAATCAGCGGGCACCTTGCGGTGCCCTCATGGGTTTCAGATATCCTGGACTGCGAACAGCAACGCATTGCGGTGCCGGGTCAATCCACATTTTCTGATGGCGTGGATACGCATATTGCGGCGGGATTGTGCTTCCAGCCAACGAGCCTTGCGACGACTCACCTGTCGCAACATACGCCAGCGCCCTACTTCTGTTCTACTGCGCTTCATGTCTACAACTCTTTCTCAAACAGAGCCGCCATTATAAACCCAACCCGACAGCAAACCAGCGCTTTTACCTGGCGTTTTTATTTGCCAGATGAATCCTGATGCGTACACTCATAACAATACGCTTTCAAAAGGATTTTTTTATCTATGACAACCTTCTACACCGTGGTGAGTTGGCTGGTCATTCTGGGATACTGGCTGTTAATCGCGGGTGTGACGTTACGCATCCTGATGAAGCGCAGAGCCGTACCCTCTGCCATGGCCTGGCTTCTGATCATTTATATCCTCCCACTGGTGGGAATTATTGCCTATCTCTCTTTCGGTGAGCTTCATCTTGGTAAACGCCGTGCCGAGCGGGCGCGCGCAATGTGGCCTTCCACCGCGAAGTGGCTTAACGATCTCAAAGCCTGTAAGCATATCTTTGCCGAGGAGAACAGCAGCGTCGCCTCCTCGCTGTTTAAGCTCTGCGAGCGTCGCCAGGGGATTGGCGGCGTTAAGGGCAATCAGCTCCAGCTTCTGACGTCGTCCGATGATGTCATGCAGGCGTTAATCCGCGATATTCAGCTGGCTCGCCATAATATTGAGATGGTGTTTTATATCTGGCAGCCCGGCGGCATGGCTGACCAGGTCGCTGAATCCCTGATGGCGGCCGCACGCAGGGGGATCCACTGCCGTCTGATGCTGGACTCCGCGGGCAGCGTGGCATTCTTCCGTAGCCCCTGGGCGGGCATGATGCGTAACGCCGGTATCGAGGTGGTTGAGGCGCTGAAGGTGAATCTCCTGCGCGTGTTTCTGCGCCGGATGGACCTTCGCCAGCACCGTAAAATGATCATGATCGATAACTATATTGCCTACACCGGCAGTATGAACATGGTTGACCCGCGCTTCTTTAAACAGGACTCCGGCGTCGGGCAATGGGTGGATCTGATGGCGCGAATGGAGGGGCCGATTGCCACCTCGATGGGCATCGTTTACTCCTGCGACTGGGAGATAGAAACCGGCAAGCGTATCCTGCCGCCACCGCCGGATGGCAATATTATGCCGTTTGAAGAGGCCAGCGGTCATACAATTCATACTATCGCCTCCGGACCGGGCTTCCCGGAGGATTTGATTCACCAGGCGCTGCTGACGGCAACCTACTCCGCGCGTGAATATCTGATCATGACGACGCCCTACTTTGTCCCCAGCGATGATCTGCTGCACGCGATTTGTACCGCAGCGCAGCGCGGCGTCGATGTCAGTATCATTCTGCCACGCAAAAATGATTCCCTTCTGGTGGGCTGGGCCAGCCGTGCCTTCTTTAGCGAACTGCTTGCCGCCGGGGTGAAAATTTACCAGTTTGAAGGCGGGCTCCTGCACACCAAGAGCGTGCTGGTCGACGGCGAATTAAGCCTGGTGGGCACGGTTAACCTTGATATGCGCAGCCTGTGGCTAAACTTTGAAATCACCCTGGTGATTGATGACGCCGGCTTTGGCGGTGACCTGGCGGCGGTTCAGGATGACTATATCTCCCGTTCGCGGCTGCTGGATGCCAGGCTGTGGGTAAAACGTCCGTTATGGCAGCGAATAGCTGAACGACTGTTTTACTTCTTTAGTCCGTTGCTGTAAAACGTGCCCAACGATGTTAAACAGGTAGTCATCATGGAAATGGATCTGAACAATCGCCTGACCGAAGACGAAACGCTCGAGCAGGCCTATGACATTTTTCTCGAACTGGCGGTTGATAACCTCGATCCCGCAGACGTGATCCTCTTTAATCTGCAGTTCGAAGAGCGCGGCGGTGCCGAATTGTTCGACCCTTCAGAGGACTGGGCCGAACATGTAGATTTCGACCTGAACCCTGACTTCTTTGCCGAAGTGGTTATTGGGCTGGCTGATGAAGACGGCGGTGAAATTAACGACATTTTTGCGCGCGTCCTGCTGTGTCGAGAGAAAGACCACAAGCTGTGCCACATACTCTGGCGCGAATAATAAAAAAGGCTGCGATAGCAGCCTTTTTTATTTAATCCGCTAACGCGCTTCCGCAGCGGTTGCAAAACCGCGCGCTGTATTCATGATCGACCTGGTGGCAGTTCGGACATTTGCGCCGCTGTTTATGGTTCTGGAACGCGCTGCTCATGTGCGTGGTAATAAGCCCCGTCGGAATGGCAATTACCGAATACCCAATCAGAATCAGCACGGATGCCACAATCCGCCCCAGCGGCGTATGGGGCGTGATATCGCCATACCCCACGGTCGTAACGGTCACTATCGCCCAGTAGACGGACGCGTTGAGCGTCGTGAAGCCATATTTCGGCCCTTCAATCAAATACATCAGCGCGCCAAAAACAATCATGACGATGGCAATAAACGAATAGAACAGAATAAGCTGATGGCGTGCGCTGACGATCGCACTCCAGAATACGCGCAGCGACGGCATAAAGCGCAGTAACTTCAGGATACGCAAGACCCGAATAACGCGCATCGCTCGCCAGGCGAAAACATAGTTGAGGCTGATCTCCGGCCACAGCCACATCACATAGAGCGGCAGGATCGTCGCTAAATCAATAAAGCCCCAGAAGCTAAAGACGTACTTTGCCGGGTTGGGCCAGCAAACAACACGCAGAAAATACTCAGCGGTAAAGACCAGGGTAATAATAAGTTCCAGCCAGACAAACGCATGCCATTCCTCAAATGTCAGGTGATATTGCGTCCCCACACCCGATTCAATAAAGATGACCACTACGCTCAATAGCGCAAACAGCGCACAAAGACCTTCAAAACGGCGTCCCGATACCGTTTCAGGATCGAATAAAAGATGATAGAGCTGCCGACGGGCTGAAGTGAATAAACGCGACACGGTAACCTCGCAAAAAAATAAGGGCTGACATCATGTCAGCCCTTGCGATTATAGCGGGTCTACTTTCAGGCAGGAAACCGCATGTCGGAAACTGCCCTCCAGCACCGGTCGCGTTTTCGCGCATTCCGGCCCGGCCATCGGGCATCGCGTGCGGAACACGCAGCCCGACGGCGGATTGATCGGCGACGGCAATTCCCCTTCCAGAAGCTGAATCGTTTTATTCTTTTCCAGATCCGGATCGGGGATCGGCACCGCCGACATCAGCGCTTTGGTATAAGGATGCAGCGGATTATGGTACACCTCGTCATAGGTTCCCAGTTCCACGGCATGGCCCAGGTACATCACCAGCACGCGGTCGGAGATGTGTTTTACCACCGCCAGGTCGTGCGCAATGAAGATCAGCGACAGCCCCATTTCGCGCTGCAGCTTCTGCAGCAGGTTAACCACCTGCGCCTGAATGGAGACGTCCAGCGCGGAAACCGGCTCATCACAGATAATTAGCTTCGGTTCGAGGATCAGGGCGCGCGCAATACCAATACGCTGACACTGACCGCCGGAGAACTCGTGCGGATAGCGGTTGATGAGGTTAGGCAACAGCCCGACTTTCAGCATCATCGCCTTCACGCGGTCGCGGACTTCCTGACGCGGCATCTTTGGATGATAGGTGCGCAGCGGTTCGGCGATAATCTCACCGATGGTCATACGCGGGTTTAATGACGCCAGCGGATCCTGGAAAATCATCTGGATATCGCTGCGCACGTCGCGCCACTCGTCAGGCTTCATGCCCAGCAGATCTTTACCCAGCCAGGCCACTTTGCCGCCGGTGGCTTTCACCAGACCGATAATTGCACGCGCAAAGGTGGATTTACCGCAGCCGGATTCGCCCACCACGCCCAGGGTTTCCCCCTCGTACAGACGCAAGGTGACGCCATCTACCGCTTTCAGGGTCTTCGGCGGCTGCCAGAACCACTGCTTGCCGTCTTTGATGTCGAAATGCACCTTGAGGTCGGCGATTTCGAGCAGCACGTTGCGTTTTTCATCTACTGCGTTCATACCAGCTCCTCCTGCGGCTTAAAGCAGGCGCGCAGACGGCCTGGGGCAAATTCTTCCAGCGGCGGCGCGCTGTTACAGATTTCCATCGCGTGCGGGCAGCGCGGCTGGAACGGACAGCCTTTCGGCAGTCGCAGCAGGTTTGGCGGGTTGCCCGGAATGGTGAGCAGGGACTCCCCTTCCGCATCAAGACGCGGCACCGCGTTCAGCAGGCCAATCGAGTACGGATGGGCTGGCTGATAGAACACGTCGCGCGCTTTGCCGTATTCCATGGTGCGCCCGGCGTACATCACCAGCACTTTGTCACAGATACCGGCAACCACGCCCAGATCGTGGGTGATCATGATAATCGCCGTGTTGAACTCACGCTTAAGCTCGTTCAGCAGGGTCATGATTTGCGCCTGCACGGTGACGTCCAGCGCGGTAGTCGGTTCATCGGCAATCAGCAGTTTTGGCCGGCACAGCAGCGCCATGGCAATCATCACGCGCTGACGCATACCGCCAGAGAACTCGTGCGGGAACATGCGCATGCGCTTGCGCGCTTCCGGCATTTTTACCGCATCCAGCATTTTAACGGATTCCTCAAAAGCTTCCGCTTTGCCCAGACCTTTGTGCAGCATCAGGACTTCCATCAGCTGCTCACCGACGCGCATATACGGGTTCAGGGAGGTCATCGGATCCTGGAAAATCATTGAGATCTGTTCGGCGCGAAGCTTGTTCAGCTCGAGCTCCGGCAGGTTAAGAATTTCGCGACCGTTGAATTTCGCCGAACCGCCAATCACGCCGTTAGCGGCTAGCAGGCCCATTAATGCAAATGCCGTCTGGGATTTTCCGGAGCCGGATTCACCCACGATCCCCAGCGTTTCCCCTTTGCTCAGGTTAAAGTTGAGATCGTTGACCGCAGTAACATCGCCGTCCGGGGTTTTAAAGGTCACGCGGAGGTCTTTAACATCCAGCAGAAGATTGCTCTGCTGCTGCGCCTGTGGCGCGGTGGCCGTTTCAATAATTGTCATGACGGCGCTCCTTAACGGTCTTTCGGGTCGAGGGCATCACGCAGGCCATCGCCGATAAAGTTAAAACAAAACAGGGTAACGACCAGGAAACCCGCCGGATAAAGCAGCAGCCAAGGTGAAACTTCCATCGAGTTTGCGCCGTCGCTCAGCAGCGCACCCCAGCTGCTCAGTGGCTCCTGCGTGCCCAGCCCCAGGAAGCTGAGGAAGGATTCAAACAGAATCATGCTTGGCACCAGCAGTGAGGCATAGACCACCACCACGCCCAGCACGTTAGGCACGATATGACGAACCACGATATTACTGGTTGATACCCCGCCTACCTGCGCCGCTTCGATAAACTCTTTGCGTTTGAGGCTCAGCGTCTGGCCGCGCACGATACGCGCCATATCCAGCCAGGAAACCATCCCGATGGCCACGAAGATCAACAGGATGTTCTGGCCGAAGAAGGTCACCAGCAAAATCACGAAGAACATAAACGGGAAGGAGTTCAGGATTTCCAGGAGACGCATCATCACCGAGTCTACTTTGCCGCCAAGGTAGCCGGAAAGCGCGCCGTAAAGCGTCCCCACGATCACCGCCACCAGCGCGGCGGCGATACCGACCATCAGAGAAATACGGCCACCAATCGCCACGCGCACCAGCAAATCACGGCCGGATGAATCGGTACCGAAATAGTGGCCGGACTCCATATCAGGCGCGCTGGACATCATGCCCCAGTCCGTATCGAAATAGGTAAATTGCGACAGCATTGGCGCCAGGGTGACAAACAGCGCGATGATCACCAGCACAACCAGGCTGGCGACCGCCGCACGGTTATGCATAAAGCGACGGCGCGCGTCCTGCCAGAGGCTACGACCTTCTACTTCCAGTTTTTCACTGAAGTTTTCCAGCGCCTCGCTGTTTTTCTTACTCAACATCATGGCGTGCTCCAGCGTTAGTAACGAATTTTCGGGTCGATAACGGCATAAAGCACATCGACAACGGCGTTAAAGAGAATGGTAAGTGCGCCCACGAGGATCGTGAGGCTCAGAACGAGCGAATAGTCACGGTTAAGTGCCCCGTTTACGAACAGTTGACCAATACCCGGCAGGCCGTAAATTGTTTCGATAACCATTGAACCCGTAATGATGCCGACGAATGCCGGTCCCATATAGGAGAGCACAGGCAGCAGCGCCGGCTTGAGCGCGTGGCGGAAGATGATCCGGCGCATCGGCAGCCCTTTCGCGCGCGCGGTGCGGATGAAGTTAGAGTGCAGCACTTCGATCATAGAACCACGGGTAATACGCGCGATACTGGCGATGTACGCCAGCGATAATGCCACCATCGGCAAAATCATGAACTTCAATGCCCCGCCGTTCCAGCCGCCCCCGGGCAGCCATTTCAGCGTGATGGCAAATATCATCACCAGCAATGGCGCGACAACGAAGCTGGGTATGACTACCCCAGTCATTGCCACCCCCATTACGGCATAATCCCATTTGGTATTTTGTCTGAGCGCGGCGATAACGCCTGCGGTGACCCCGAGAACGACGGCCAAAATGAATGCAGCAGCACCCAGTTTTGCCGAGACCGGGAAGCTGGAGGCCACCAGATCGTTAACGGAATAGTCTTTATATTTAAATGACGGTCCAAAATCACCGTGCGCCAGCTGCTTCAGATAATTGAAGTATTGGGTGGTGATGGGATCGTTTAAGTGATACTTCGCTTCGATGTTGGCCATGACTTCTGGCGGCAACGTACGTTCACCGGTAAATGGACTTCCCGGCGCGAGACGCATCATAAAGAAGGAAATCGTAATTAGAATAAATAACGTTGGTATCGCTTCTAAACAGCGACGCAGGATAAATTTCAACATTGCCCGTACCTTCTGGCGTGTGCCTGATGAATGTTACAAAGTAGACACAGTGGGGCAAGCCAGGCTCGCCCCACGTATTGCCATTAATGCTTGATAATATAAAGATTCTTAACGGAAATATTATCCAACGGGTCTTTACCGGTATAACCCCCTACCCACGGTTTCACCAGACGGGCGTTAACGTAGTAGTAAACCGGTACAATTGCAGAGTCTTTATCGAGCTGTTCTTCTGATTTCGCGTACAGCTCTGCGCGCTGCGCATCGTCAGAAACTTTCAGGGTTTCAGCGATGATCTTGTCAAACGCCGGGCTCTTATAGTGCGCCGTGTTGTTTGAACTGTCGCTGAGCATGGTGTTCAGGAATGATGTCGGTTCGTTATAGTCCGCACACCAGCCCGCACGCGCCACGTCGAAGGTCCCCTGATGACGCGTATCGAGGAAGGTTTTCCACTCCTGGTTTTCCAGCTTAACGTTCACGCCCAGGTTTTTCTTCCAGATAGACGCGACGGCAATCGCCAGTTTTTTATGCAGATCTGATGTGTTATACAGCAGGTTGAACGTCAGCGGCTTGTCTGCGGTGTATCCTGCTTCAGCCAGCAGTTTTTTCGCTTCTTCGTTACGTTTTTCCTGCGACCATTTGAACCACTCAGGCTCAACCAGTTTCATCCCATCGGTATACGGAGGCGTGTAGCTGTACGCCGGCAGATCGCCCTGGTTTTTCACTTTGTTCACGATGATATCGCGATCCAGTGCCAGCTTCAGCGCGGTACGAACGCGCACGTCGGTGAATGGTGCTTTCTGGTTGTTGATTTCGTAATAATAGGTGCACAGATATGGATCGACGTGAACTTCTTTCGGGATCTCTTTCTTCAGCTTCTGGAACAGTTCAATCGGCATGTTGTTATAGGTCATGTCGATTTCACCGCTGCGGTAGCGGTTAACGTCGGTCACTTCGGAAGAGATTGGCAGGTAGGTGACCTGATTAATCACGGTCTTCGCATTATCCCAGTACTGCGGGTTACGCTCCAGCACCATACGTTCGTTGACCACCCAGTCTTTCAGCTTATAGGCGCCGTTGGTCACGATATTGGCAGGCTGCGTCCATTTTTCACCAAATTTTTCCACGGCGGATTTTGGTACCGGCGAGACGGATGGGTGAACGAGCAGCTTATAGAAGTACGGAACAGGTTCGCTCAACGTCACTTCAAAGGTATTAGCATCGATCGCCTTCACGCCCAGGTCGGTGACCGGCTTTTTACCGGCGATGATGTCATCGATATTGGCGATGTGACCATACTGCAGATAGCTCGCATATGGAGAGGCGGTATTTGGATTCGCCAGGCGCTGCCAGCTATACACGAAATCTTCGGCGGTAACCGGTGTACCGTCGGACCATTTGGCATCTTTACGCAGATGGAAGGTCCAGACTTTGAAATCTTTATTTTCCCACTTTTCTGCCACACCCGGTGCCGGGTGGCCGTCTACGTCAGTCACCAGCAGACCTTCGAACAGGTCGCGGTTAACGTTTGACTCAGGAACGCCTTCAATTTTATGCGGATCGAGAGACTGCACTTCCGCACCGTTGTTACGCACCAGCGTCTGTTTTTCCGCCAGTTGAACACCTGCAGGAACGTCCGCAGCCATTGCAGCGTTTCCCGCGATTAGCGCAGTTAAAATCCCCGCCGCTACCAGATTTTTTTTTGTGATGATGGACATTGTGTTGGTACTCCACTCATTATAATTACTGGCTTTCGCCAGCTGTCTAATCCCCTGTTGGGGCCTGTACAGCGCAGGAGTTTTTTTTGCTGCTGTCAGGTTCTTTTTTTACTGCTTGCTATCACCGACTTTTTTATTACTGACCGCTCGTATGGCCGTCTTGCGTCGATTCTTGCCAGGCCTCCCCTGTTTGAGACCTGTGCTGGATATCTGAGAAGAGGATTATATGAAAATAATTCTCATCTACTTGTTTTAGGCTGCAAAATAGTAGGCCGGAAAGTATCAAATGGCGTAAACACGCGCCAATACATTTTGCAAATTTGTTAAGCAATTCTCTTTTACGGCCCAGGTCGTATCGTCCTGCCCAGCCCTTCCATACGTTGAGCACCCTAAAAAACACTTTAAATTCAAACTAATATGGAAGATTTTCTCTTCAGGCGCGTCGCTGCATTCTCATCGCGTAGTTTTGCACGAAAATTTAACAATTGATTATTATTTAGCACATTCATCTAACGAAATGTTGAAATTACTAATATCATTTCGGTTATCCCGCAGCAAGCCCAAGACTATCGTGTGAGTAAAATAACAGTGTGTTCGAAGATTTTCTGTGCAGGCAGGCTTGAGATGAATTCATAACTCTATGAAATATATGAGATGAACATTATTAGTAGAATTTATTATGACAGGTAAGCTTTTCAACTTTATTTATATGATTTGCTGATATTGATACAAAAAAAACGGCGCCGAAGCGCCGTTCTTTCGTATGAAATATCAATGTAACAAGCCGGGGAAAATGCTTTTAATACCCGTGACAATGAATTCGATCCCGAGTGCCATTAACAGCAGCCCCATGATACGCGTAATAACGTTGATGCCGGTCTGCCCCAGCAGGCGTACCAGCAACGGCGCCATACGGAATACGCCCCAGCAACAGAGCGCGAAAACGGCAATCGCGACAGAAAAACCAATCAAATGCATGAGGCTATGGTAACGCGTGCCCCAGACAATGGTTGAACTGATGGCACCCGGCCCGGCCATGAGGGGCAATGCCAACGGAACCACGCCGATACTTTCACGGATGGCGGTTTCTGACTTTTCCTGCTTGTTCTGCTTATCCTCACCCAGCTTACCGCTGATCATGGACATGGCAATGGTCACCACCAGGATCCCGCCCGCAATGCGGAAGGAGTCAATCGAGATGCCAAAGAGCTGGAGAATGGCATCACCCAGGAAAAGCGAGGTGAGCAAAATGATCGCCACAGACAGGTTAGCGGTAAGATTGGTTTTGTTCCGGGCCGCCGCCGTCTGGTAACTGGTCATACTAATGAAGACAGGAATGATCCCCACCGGGTTGACCAGGGCAAACAGACCAATAAAAAATTTGAAATACGTTGGAAAATCAAAGAGCGTTTGGATCACGTTTTGCTCCGCTTTTGCGCATGCCCGGGACAGTTACATTGTTAGGAAAAATCGCGCTGAAGATACGCTTTTTATTAGCATACTTCACCAGAAATCTGTGCCAAAACGTTAGCATTTCAGAATGTTAAACATATGTTGAGACAATGATAGCGTCACTTCCAATAGTTACTTAATTAATTAACAGTGGAAATATATCCATTAAATAACCCTGCTGAAAGGTATCAGCTTGGTGGAAAATTGACGCAGATCATGATTTCCGTACTCAGAAGTGAGTAATCTTGATTACGCCCCCAGGGAGGTCACCTGACAATAAGGGATGATGCTAAGGTAAGGCTCTTTTAGTAAATTAGTGTACTGGAGCATAAAGTAACCCTTTGTTTTACTTTATGTAACGCAAGTCGTATTGGCACTGTCTATACTGTCTGACGTATCGAGCGCTGGTTTACTAAAAGAGTTTAAACATTATCAGGAGAGCATTATGGCTGTTACTAATATCGCTGAACTGAACGCCCTCGTCGAGCGCGTTAAAAAAGCCCAGCGTGAATATGCCAATTTCACCCAAGAACAGGTTGATAAAATCTTCCGCGCGGCCGCTCTGGCTGCTGCAGATGCTCGAATCCCTCTCGCTAAAATGGCCGTTGCCGAATCTGGCATGGGTATCGTTGAAGATAAAGTGATCAAAAACCACTTTGCTTCTGAGTATATCTACAACGCCTATAAAGATGAGAAAACCTGTGGCGTTCTGTCTGAAGACGACACCTTCGGGACGATCACCATCGCCGAACCTATCGGCATCATTTGCGGTATTGTTCCAACGACTAACCCTACTTCAACGGCTATCTTCAAATCGCTGATCAGCCTGAAGACCCGTAACGCAATCATCTTCTCTCCACATCCACGTGCGAAAGACGCAACAAATAAAGCAGCCGACATCGTTCTGCAGGCAGCAATTGCTGCGGGCGCACCAAAAGATCTGATTGGCTGGATCGACCAACCTTCTGTTGAACTGTCTAACGCGCTGATGCATCACCCGGACATTAACCTGATTCTGGCGACCGGTGGTCCTGGTATGGTTAAAGCAGCATACAGCTCCGGTAAACCAGCAATCGGTGTAGGCGCAGGTAACACCCCCGTTGTTATCGATGAAACCGCTGACATCAAACGTGCTGTTGCGTCTGTGCTGATGTCTAAAACCTTCGATAACGGCGTTATCTGTGCATCTGAACAGTCTGTAGTTGTTGTTGATTCCGTGTACGACGCAGTACGCGAGCGTTTCGCCAGCCACGGCGGCTACCTGCTGCAGGGCAAAGAGCTGAAAGCGGTTCAGGACATTATCCTGAAAAATGGCGCGCTGAACGCTGCTATCGTAGGTCAGCCAGCCTATAAAATCGCTGAACTCGCAGGCTTTACCGTTCCGGCGACCACCAAGATCCTGATCGGTGAAGTTAAAGTTGTCGACGAAAGCGAGCCGTTTGCTCACGAAAAACTGTCTCCTACGCTTGCTATGTACCGTGCGAAAGATTTCGAAGACGCGGTAGAAAAAGCTGAGAAGCTGGTTGCCATGGGCGGTATCGGTCATACCTCATGTCTGTACACCGACCAGGATAACCAGCCAGAGCGTGTTGCCCACTTCGGTCAGATGATGAAAACTGCCCGTATCCTGATTAACACCCCTGCTTCTCAGGGTGGTATCGGTGACCTGTATAACTTCAAACTCGCACCTTCCCTGACTCTGGGTTGTGGTTCCTGGGGTGGTAACTCCATCTCTGAAAACGTTGGTCCAAAACACCTGATCAACAAGAAAACCGTTGCTAAGCGAGCTGAAAACATGTTGTGGCACAAACTTCCGAAATCTATCTACTTCCGCCGTGGCTCTCTGCCAATCGCGCTGGATGAAGTGATTACTGATGGCCACAAACGTGCGCTCATCGTGACTGACCGTTTCCTGTTCAACAACGGCTACGCTGACCAGATTACCTCTGTGCTGAAAGCGGCTGGCGTCGAAACTGAAGTGTTCTTCGAAGTTGAAGCTGACCCAACCCTGAGCGTTGTACGCAAGGGTGCTGAACTGGCGAACTCCTTCAAACCAGATGTGATTATCGCACTGGGTGGTGGTTCCCCAATGGACGCCGCGAAAATCATGTGGGTTATGTACGAACATCCGGAAACCCACTTCGAAGAGCTGGCGCTGCGCTTTATGGACATCCGTAAACGTATCTACAAGTTCCCGAAAATGGGCGTGAAAGCGAAAATGATCGCCGTCACCACTACTTCCGGTACCGGCTCAGAAGTGACGCCATTCGCGGTAGTAACAGATGACGCAACAGGTCAGAAATACCCGCTGGCTGACTACGCGCTGACGCCAGATATGGCTATCGTTGATGCCAACCTGGTAATGGAAATGCCGAAGTCTCTGTGTGCGTTCGGTGGTCTGGATGCCGTGACTCACGCGCTGGAAGCCTACGTTTCTGTACTGGCGTCTGAGTTCTCTGACGGTCAGGCTCTGCAGGCTCTGAAACTGCTGAAAGAAAACCTGCCAGCGTCCTACAACGAAGGTTCTAAAAACCCTGTAGCACGTGAACGTGTCCACAGTGCAGCAACCATCGCCGGTATCGCGTTTGCGAACGCCTTCCTGGGTGTTTGCCACTCTATGGCGCACAAGCTGGGTTCACAGTTCCACATTCCTCACGGTCTGGCGAACGCCCTGTTGATCAGCAACGTTATCCGCTATAACGCCAACGACAACCCAACCAAGCAGACTGCGTTCAGCCAGTATGACCGTCCGCAAGCGCGCCGTCGTTATGCTGAAATCGCTGACCACCTTGGTCTGAGCGCACCGGGCGACCGTACTGCTGCGAAGATTGAGAAACTGCTGGCATGGCTGGAAAGCCTGAAAGCTGAACTGGGTATTCCTAAATCTATCCGTGAAGCAGGCGTTCAGGAAGCTGACTTCCTCGCTCACGTAGACAAGCTGTCTGAAGATGCCTTCGATGACCAGTGTACTGGTGCTAACCCGCGCTACCCACTGATCTCCGAGCTGAAACAGATTCTGCTGGATACCTACTACGGTCGTGAGTTCAAAGAAGGTGACGTTGCTGCTGTGAAAGCAGAAGCTCCGATCATTAAAGCTGACAAGAAAGCGAAGAAAAGCGCTTAATTGACAGTCTGAGGAAAAAACCCGCCTGTATGGCGGGTTTTTTTTATGTCTGAATAACGGCAGATATTATTTTCTGTTGTCGTGCTGGATCGCCGTCAGCGAGCCTACGGACAACGCTTCCTTATAATGCTTACGGCAGACCGACACATAGCGTTCATTGCCACCAATCACCACCTGCTCACCGTCCGCATAAGGTTTTCCAGCCTGGTCGAGACGAAGCACCATGCTGGCCTTGCGTCCGCAGAAACAGATAGTTTTTAGTTCAACCAGCTTATCTGACCAGGCAAGCAAATACTGGCTTCCGGCAAACAGCTCCCCGCGGAAGTCCGTACGCAGCCCGTAGCACAGAACGGGGATATCGAGCTCATCAACCACTTCAGAGAGCGCGTGCACCTGTTCACGCGTCAGGAACTGGCTCTCATCAACCAGCACGCAGTGAATGGGCTCTGACGCATGCGCAGCGCGGATATCCTCCAGCAGGTCAGTTTGCGGGTTAAACAGCCTGGCTGGCGAAGAGAGGCCTATTCTGGAACTCACCTTCCCTGCACCGAAGCGATCGTCGATTTCAGCGGTATAAACAACGGTACGCATTCCTCGTTCCTGGTAATTGTATGAGGATTGCAGCAGTGCGGTGGATTTCCCGGCATTCATTGCCGAATAGTAGAAATAAAGTTGTGCCATTGGCCGTAAAACCCTAATCAATGTGTAATATTCCCGATGATTCATTGTACCATATTTTGTCTGGTCATCAGCGACACTCCGCACAAACGATGCCGTGCTGAAAGGTGTAAAACACCCTCTTTTCGCAAAAATAATCCGCTAAAACAGAGAGTAATGGCGGTCATGCTGGTGAACAGGTTATATGATTAGCCAAACATAACACTTCTTTTTATTGTGGAATCTACGTTCATTAAAATTCACTATTTATTAACTATTCCTGCCTTAACATCGTCGCCTGGAACTAATACAAAAGGCTGATATTTATCCGCCGAAACTATAATTCCTGCGGCAAATGTCACAAAAAAAAGATGCAAGCGGCGGGGTTAAGCAGGTTATCGTGATAACAAGCGAGACTGCCAAAGAGGAAATTTAAGTTAGCGTAATTAATAATAGCGGCTTTATTTAGTATTTTTTGAATTCCTTACATTCCTGGCTATTGCACATCTGAATTTATGGCTCTATTATTAGGTCAACAAACCACCCCCCATTATAAGTTTGAGATTACTACAATGAGCGAAGCACTTAAAATTCTGAACAACATCCGTACTCTTCGTGCGCAGGCAAGAGAATGTACCCTTGAAACGCTCGAAGAAATGCTGGAAAAATTAGAAGTTGTAGTTAATGAACGTCGCGAAGAAGAAAGCGCTGCTGCTGCTGAAATCGAAGAGCGTACGCGTAAACTGCAGCAATATCGTGAAATGCTGATTGCTGATGGTATCGATCCAAATGAATTGCTGAACAGCATTGCTGCTGCAAAAACCGGTACCAAAGCAAAACGCGCTGCCCGTCCTGCTAAATATAGCTATGTAGATGAGAACGGCGAAACTAAAACCTGGACCGGCCAGGGCCGTACTCCTGCTGTAATCAAGAAAGCTATGGATGAGCAAGGTAAACAGCTGGATGACTTCCTGATCAAGGATTAATCAAGCCGAATTCAGAAAAATCCCGCCTCTGGTGGGATTTTTTTTGCCCGCAATTTATCACTAACATCCTCTTACACTCCGTCATAAAGCGTTATTCGACTATTTAGTTTCGCTTACAAACAGGCTGATCATGGCGTTTTATGGGCATAAAAAAACCGGTGGGCAGGGCCACACCGGTTTCATAGATTTACGCCTGGATTATTTCTTAATACCCATACTCTCTTTGAGCCAGCCTTTAAATTCTTCACCCAGCGTATTATGGCGAATGCCGTATTCAACGAACGCCTGCATATAACCGAGCTTATTACCGCAGTCATGGCTCTTACCTTTCATGTGGTAAGCCTCAACGGTCTCTTTCTCGATCAGCATATCAATGGCATCCGTCAGCTGGATTTCATCCCCTGCTCCTGGAGGCGTTTTCGCCAGCAGAGGCCAGATTTCAGCACTCAGGACATAGCGACCCACCACTGCCAGATTAGACGGCGCTACGTCGGCTTTAGGCTTCTCTACGACACCAACCATTGGCACGCTTTCGCCTGGCTCAAGGTTCACGCCCTTGCAGTCAACCACACCGTAAGCGGTCACGTCTTCAACTGGCTCAACCATAATCTGGCTGCAGCCCGTTTCGTCAAAGCGGTGGATCATCTCAGCCAGGTTGTCCTGAGAGAGATCGGATTCGTATTCATCCAGAATCACGTCAGGCAGAATAACCGCGACGGGCTCATCACCCACAACCGGGTGTGCACACATAACCGCGTGGCCCAGACCTTTAGCCAGCCCCTGACGAACCTGCATAATGGTAACGTGCGGAGGGCAAATAGACTGAACTTCTTCTAACAGCTGACGCTTAACGCGTTTTTCCAGCATGGCTTCGAGTTCAAAACTTGTATCGAAGTGGTTTTCGATAGAGTTTTTAGATGAATGCGTAACCAGCACAATTTCAGTAATGCCGGCCGCGATACACTCATTAACGACATACTGGATTAATGGCTTATCAACCAGAGGCAGCATCTCTTTAGGAATCGCCTTAGTTGCTGGTAACATCCTGGTCCCCAATCCCGCTACCGGGATGACGGCCTTTCTGACTTTCGAATTTAGGGCAGCCATTCAAATTCTCCTGAGCTGTTCAAGTTTTGAACTTTTATGCAATAAATAACGCGTTGAGTATATCAGCCTCGCCCCGCAGTCCGGGTCTGAAAAGAACGCGTTGCCGATGAATTAGGACAAATACGCATGAATCTGGGCAGCGATAGTAGCACTCCCGAGAAAACACAGGTAAAGCAATCTTAAAATTAAGATCCAATTGCTTATTCCGTGGACAACATTAAGCGAAGCCTTCCCCCGGCACCCCAAATTTGGCACTGCCAGGAAGAACAGCGATGGCTAATTTGATTTAGATACGCCGTTCCCAGTGTTCCAAGCGGCACCCCGTTACTCACCTGAATATGGTGTTCCCCGGTATTCAGTGACGCGTTGAGACCTGCAGAAACGAGGATAAGATTCTTTAAACCGCTATGGTAATAACCAACCAGCAGCGGGAACTGTCCGGGTAAATTGGCCTGACGAAAAAGCTGGTTTACCTGTTTGAGTAAACTGCCTAACTCAGGGAGCCGTTGTCCCTGATGTGATAACTGTTCCTGCAATAATCCATTAAAGAGCGCGCGAAGTAACAATGCAGCTAATACGCCATTATCCCCTGCACGGGTTACGTCCAGAGAATAAAATGCGAGGTCGGAATCAGACAGAGGTGCAATATCCAGCACCAGCCCAGGCTGATCGGCCGCCACCAGCTGGCGATAGTTTACGCGGCAGTGGGAAATAGTTTGCTGAACGGGAGGCTGAAGTTCTTGCAACAATTTCGCCGCCGCTGGCGGATTACTCACCAGCGCGTCCCAGTCCTGAAAAAGGCGTTCCTCTTCCTCAACGCGGGAATTAAACATATTTGGATAAAGGCACGCTAATACCGTCTCACGTAACCGGTTCAGATCTTTGACGGGTTTCAGCAGAATATCCTGAACGCCAAGACGTAATGCTTTGGCAATATCCGCCATATTTTCTGTCGCGGAGATCACCAGAATGGGCATCTGGTCCCCCTCGTTGCGCAGATGTTCAACCAGTTTCAGCCCATTCATTCGCGGCATCGCGATGTCGCAAATCATCAGATCGGGCGTAATACCGGTCATTTTTTCCAGCGCGTCGACACCATCTTCAGCCAGTAAAGTGTTTGCTCCCAGCGAGGATAACCACGAATCCAGTAGCGATCGGAAAACGGGCTCGTCTTCAACAATCAAAATGTGTTTTCCGGCCAATGGCTGCGTCATGGTTCCTCCCCTGGCTGACAGTTACTAAATAGTGGCATGCTATCGGCACTATCGCCTGTCAGATTTTGCTGAAGTAGTCAAAAAAAGGTGCTTAACGTGCTGTTCGCACAAACGGCAGCAACTCGTCTATTTTCTTTTCGACGGCTAGCGAGCCCGCTGCGATGGCGGCCTCAGCCCGATGGAAATCAAGGGTAGAGATTTGCGGACAGTAAGGCTGAATAAGAATATCCGGAGGATCGCCAGCCATACGGTTACGTTTAAGGCGATTCTCAAGAACCTGAATTGAGGTGGTCATGATCTCCATGGCCGTCGGTGCGGCAACCGAGCGTCGTGCGGCCAGGCGACCAATTCTTCCGCGCAGGCGTTCATGCCAGGCAAGCTTTTCGATGTCGGCATCTTCGCTCTGCAGATTGACCGGCATAAGGTCTTGCTGCATCAGATGAGCGTCGTGCTGCAAATCAACGGCGATGACGATGTCCGCCCCCATGGCGCGCGTCAGAGAGATGGGAACCGGGTTCACGACGCCACCATCGACAAGCCAGTAACCGTTATGGGGCACGGGCGCCATAAGCCCAGGAATACTGCATGAAGCACGCACCGCAAGGTGAATATCCCCTTCGGTCAGCCAGAGTTCACGGCCTGTGCTGAGATTGGTTGCGACGGCGCCGAAAGGCATCCGGCAGTCAGTAAAGTCTTCGAGAGGCATCACCCGGCGGAACTGGTTAAAGACGCGTTCACCGCGCAACAGCCCACCGCGCTGCCAGGAGAGATCCATCAGACGCAGCACGTCCCAATAGCTGAAGGAGCGCACCCAGGTTTCGAGATCCGGAAGCTTGCCGCACGCGTAGGCGGAGCCGACAAGCGATCCGATTGAACATCCTGCTACGATATCGACGTCAACGCCCATCTTGTTTAAGGCATTAATCACGCCGATATGAGACCATCCCCGGGCTGCACCTGATCCCAGCGCCAGTCCAATTTTAACCTTTCTCATTAGCCCTGTTTTACTTCCCCTGGATTCCTGACATAGCGTCAACGCAACTGCTCAGTTAACATAGTGCTACCCGAGGCGTTTTACGCCCTTATTTTTTGTTCCAGGAAGAGAATCGTGTCTCAACTCTGCCCCTGTGGTAGCGCTCTGGAGTATAGCCTATGTTGCCAGCGATATCTTTCTGGCAATCAGGTTGCACCGGATCCGTCACACCTCATGCGTTCACGGTATACTGCTTTTGTGATCAAAGACGCAGACTACCTGATAAAAACCTGGCACCCGTCCTGCCACGCCGCCGATTTCCGACAGGAGATCGAAGCCGGGTTCGCCAACACCCACTGGCTTGGGCTTACCGTGTTTGAATCTTCACCCGGTAGCCACCACGACGAAGGCTTTGTCAGCTTTGTTGCCCGTTTTACCGAGAACGCCAGGCCTGGCGCCATTATCGAGCGTTCCCGGTTCTTAAAGGAAAGCGGGCAGTGGTATTATATTGACGGTACGCGCCCACAGTTTGGTCGTAACGATACCTGCCCTTGTGGTTCAGGAAAAAAATTCAAAAAGTGTTGCGGGCAGTAACGCCTGACAACCCAGACTTCGCAAATACAAACAGGATTTCCCGGCGATGCAATCATTACAACGTAAAGTTCTGCGCACTATCTGTCCCGATCAAAAAGGGCTGATCGCACGAATCACCAATATTTGCTACAAGCATGAACTGAATATCGTGCAGAACAACGAGTTCGTTGACCACCGTACCGGTCGCTTCTTCATGCGTACCGAACTGGAAGGCATTTTCAACGACACCACCCTGCTGGCCGATCTGGACAGCGCGCTGCCGGACGGTTCCGTGCGTGAGCTGAATCCTGCGGGCCGTCGTCGCATTGTGATTCTGGTGACGAAAGAAGCTCACTGCCTGGGCGATCTGTTGATGAAGGCCAATTACGGCGGCCTGGACGTAGAAATTGCCGCTGTTATTGGCAACCACGAAACCCTGCGCACGCTGGTTGAGCGTTTTGATATTCCGTTTGAGCTGGTGAGCCATGAAGGCCATACCCGTGAAGAGCACGACAACCTGATGGCTGCTGCCATTGAAGCGCATAACCCGGACTACGTGGTGCTGGCGAAATATATGCGCGTGCTGACGCCTTCCTTCGTCGCCCGCTTCCCGAACAAGATTATCAACATTCACCACTCGTTCCTGCCGGCCTTTATTGGCGCGCGGCCTTATCACCAGGCGTACGAGCGCGGCGTGAAGATCATCGGCGCAACCGCGCACTACGTGAATGACAATCTGGACGAAGGTCCAATCATCATGCAGGACGTGATTCACGTGGATCACACCTACACCGCAGAAGATATGATGCGCGCCGGACGTGACGTTGAGAAGAACGTGTTGAGTCGTGCCCTGTATCAGGTGCTGGCGCAGCGTGTCTTTGTCTACGGTAACAGAACCATCATTCTTTAATCTTTCGGAAAATGAATTGATTAGCTTTGCGCCTTTACGGATAAAAAGCAGGCAAACAGCTTCTTTTCCCTAAAGGAATGCTTTACAGGGGCGTCTCATTTGATATGATGCGCCCCGCTTCCAGCAGGAAGCAGGCCAGTAAAAACGCATTACCCCGTGGTGGGGTTCCCGAGCGGC
>NZ_JADBQQ010000011.1:391369-435043 GCF_014895985.1 Enterobacter cloacae complex sp. P2B
ATCCTTCCCCCACCACCATCACTTTCAAATGACACTTAACATTCTGCTCGCACCGTGCATTATGTATTTCCGCAAGGGGAAGGATGAGAAGCTTCGACTAAGGTTCGATTCGAGCGCAGCGAGAAAGCGTTGCCGCAGGCAACGACCCGAAGGGCGAGGCGCAACGCGCCGAGTAATCCTTCCCCCACCACCATCACTTCAAAAAACCCGAACAAAATCGAACCGAGTCCGCCTTCGTAGGCCTGGTAAGGCGCAGCCGCCACCCGGCGACAGACGACTACATTGGCGGCAAACGACGCTTCACCGGCGAACTTTTCACAATCGACGTATTACATTGGGCATGTTCCGCCAGCCCGTCCAGCAGCGCATCCAGTTGTTCTATCGATCGCACCACCAGCCTAATCACAAAGCAGTCTTCCCCGGTCACCTTGTCGCTCTCAATACACTCCGGCATCGCCTGTATGTATTTATCCACCTTATGCAACAGCCCCGGCAAAGGCCGCACCCGTACCAGCGCCTGCAGCGTATACCCCAGCGCCGCGAGATTCACCCGTGCGCCATAGCCCTGAATCACACCGCGCTCTTCCAGCCGCTTCAGACGCTCTGCCGTGCTGGGTGAGGTCAGGCCGATACGGCCGCTGAGCACCTTCAACGACATGCGCGCATCCTCAACCAGGCAGGCTAAAATTTGCCGATCGATATCATCAATAAGGTATTCCACTCGTTTCACCTAATTTAAAAAAGCAGTTAACACCTTCAACCTTATCTCACCCCTGTAAAACCCAACAGCGATTTCCGACAATAGCGTTATTAATCAGGAGGTGAATAATGCGTGATTTACATAAAGGCGTCTGGCAGATGAGTCTGGCGATGTTAATTTCCGGCTCTATCGGCGCGTTTGTTTTGCTCAGCGGTCTGCCGGTGACGGAAGTGGTGTTCTGGCGCTGCCTTATTGGGGCAATAGCGCTTTTCATTTTTATCCGGGTAAGTCAAAAGCCCTTTAGCCCCCTCACCCGCACCACGCTGCTGCTGGCGATTCTCGGCGGTGTGGCATTAGTGGTGAACTGGCTGCTGCTCTTCGCAGCCTATGAGCGGATCTCTATTGGTCTTTCGACCGTGGTCTATAACACTCAGCCGTTTATGCTGGTCCTGATGGGGATGTTTTTAGGCGAGCGCGTCAGCGTGGTGAAATGGGGCTGGCTGTTCCTCGCCTTCGGCGGCGTGGTGATACTGCTCTCCAGCGAGCTGACCGGTACCCACGACACTGAATGGCTGGCGGGTATCGGTCTGGCAATGGCCGCGGCCTTCTTCTACGCGCTGACGGCAATCATTGCGCGCAAACTGAAAACTATCGCACCGCAGCATATTGCCTTTATTCAGGTGCTGACGGGCGTCGTGATGCTTCTGCCGTTTGCCAGCTGGCCGTCATTTTCCGGTGATTTTCCCTGGCCGATCCTGCTGACGCTCGGCATCGTCCATACCGGCATTATGTACCAGCTGCTCTACAGCGCGATTCAGAAGCTACCTACCCCCATTACCGGCTCACTGTCGTTTATCTATCCGGTGGTGGCGATCGTTGTCGATAACCTGGTGTTCGGGCACTCGCTGAACCTGACGCAGCTGGCGGGCGGCGCGCTGATCCTGTTTGCTGCAGCGGGCAACAACCTGGGCTGGGGCGAAAAAAAACCCCGCGATTGCGGGGTTGGTATCAAGACGCTGAATTAGCGACGGGCACGCACAATCTGGTATTTGCGCGTCAGGTACTCCACCGGCGCGCTCCAGATATGCACCAGACGGGAGAACGGGAACAGCACAAACAGCGTCATCCCCAGCACAAGGTGAACGCGGAAGATAAACGCCACGCCGTCCAGGTGCTCGGACGCTCCGCCGTGGAAGGTCACGACGGACTGCGCCCACCCCACCAGCTTCATCATTTCACTGCCGTCCATATGCTGCGCAGAGAATGGAATAGTCAGCAGACCCAGCGCGCACTGCACCATCAGCAGGGAGAGGATCAGGATGTCCGCTGCAGTGGTGGTGGCACGCACGCGCGGGCTGAACAGACGACGTTTCAGCAGCAGCAGGCCACCCACCAGAGTCATCACACCGCAGGCACCACCGGCGATCATCGCCATCTTCTGCTTCACTTCAATCGGCAGCCACGCTTCGTACATCCAGTGCGGCGTCAGCATCCCAAGGAAGTGACCGGCAAAAATCCCCAAAATACCGATGTGGAACAGGTTAGACGCGACGTGCATCCCTTTGCGATCCAACATCTGGCTGGAGGCAGCACGCCAGGTGTACTGGCCGTAGTCATAGCGCAGCCAGCTTCCCACCAGGAATACGGTGCCCGCGATATACGGGTAAATGTCAAAGAAGAACATATTCAGGAAGTGCATTAGTGCCGTCCTCCGTTAGAGATATTCAAATATTGCGGGGCAACCGCGCCGGCAAAACGACGCTGGTGAGCGGAGATTTCAGACTCGCCGCAGTTCTGGTCAGCAAAGAATTTCACCTGCTCTTCTTCCCAGACCGCATCCAGCGCTTGCGGGGTATCATCCCGGGCTTCATCCGCGATTTTCTCCGCCACTTTTTCACTGTCTACAGAGGCGTTCGCCAGCTTCACCAGCAGATCGAACAGTACGGCATAGCGGCTCTCACGCTGCTGTAGACGCGCGCCGAGCAGCGCAAGAATCGGGGCGATATCCTGCAGACCACCCAGCGCCTCTTCTTTCGGCAGCTGCGCCAGATACTCCAGGTACAGCGGCAGGTGGTCCGGCAGCTCGCGGCTGTCGAGCTGCAGGCCGTGCTGCTCGTACTGGGCCATCAGGTCCACCATCGCCTGACCGCGGTCGCGGGATTCACCGTGAACGTGCTCAAACAGCAGCAGAGACGTCGCACGACCACGGTCAAACAGCTGGCTGTAGTCCGCCTGCGCGTCGAGCAGATCGCGCGCCAGCAGATCGCGGAGGAAAACGCCAAGCCGCTGGGCATCCTCTTTATCCAAGTTTTCAGATGACGCGAGTGCATCAAAGAGTTCCTGTTGATGCTGCGCAAGCGCAGCATCAGGGTACTCGAGCAGACGCGAAACAATGACGAGTTCAATCATTGGTGCGGCTCCGTTTTGCTGGTCACATCCATGGCGTCGATGCGGCGGCTGTTGAACAGGTTGAATTTACTGTCTGACCCGTGGCAACCGTCGCCAAAGGTAAAGCCACACCCGCTTTTCTCCGGGAAGGCCTCGCGCGCCAGCTCGCGGTGGCTGCTTGGCACCACGAAACGATCTTCGTAGTTAGCGATTGCCAGATAGCGGTACATCTCCTGGGCCTGCGCTTCGGTCAGGCCGACCTCTTCCAGCGCGCGGGTATCGTTCACGCCGTCAACGGTTTCCGCACGTTTGAAGTGGCGCATCGCCAGCATACGTTTCAGCGCCAGCAGTACCGGCTGGGTATCCCCTGCTGTCAGCAGGTTTGCCAGATACTGAACCGGGATACGCAGGCTTTCCACGTCCGGCAGAATACCGTTGCTGCCCAGCTCGCCCGCGTCCGCCGCAGACTGAATCGGAGACAGCGGCGGCACGTACCAGACCATCGGCAGGGTGCGGTATTCCGGGTGCAGCGGCAGAGCCAGCTTCCAGTCCATCGCCATTTTGTACACCGGCGACTGCTGCGCGGCGTCAATCACGCTCTGTGGAATGCCGTCTTTCAGCGCCTGCTCAATCACCTTCGGATCGTTCGGATCGAGGAAGACGTCCAACTGACGCTGATAGAGATCTTTCTCATTCTCGGTGCTTGCGGCATTCTCAATCGCGTCCGCGTCGTACAGCAGCACGCCGAGGTAACGAATACGACCTACGCAGCTCTCGGAGCAGACGGTCGGCATACCGGCTTCGATACGCGGATAGCAGAAGATGCACTTCTCAGACTTACCGCTCTTCCAGTTGAAGTAGATTTTTTTGTACGGACAGCCGGTGATGCACATGCGCCAGCCGCGGCACTTGTCCTGGTCGATCAGTACGATGCCGTCTTCTTCACGCTTGTAGATGGCACCGCTCGGGCAGGTCGCGACGCACGCCGGGTTCAGGCAATGTTCGCACAGGCGCGGCAGATACATCATAAAGGTGTTTTCGAACTGGCCGTACATCGCCTTCTGCATGTTCTCGAAGTTCTGGTCTTTGGCGCGCTTTTCGAACTCGCCGCCCAGAATTTCTTCCCAGTTTGGACCGCTGGTAATTTTGTCCATGCGCTGACCAGTGATCAGCGAGCGAGGACGGGCGATCGGCTGGTGTTTGCTTTCCGGCGCGTTGTGCAGGTTCTGGTAGTCGTAATCAAACGGCTCGTAATAGTCCTCAATGCCCGGCAGGTGCGGGTTAGCGAAGATTTTACCCAGCAGCATTGCGCGGTTACCCATGCGCGGCTGCAGCTTGCCGTTGATTTTACGGATCCAGCCGCCCTTCCACTTCTCCTGGTTTTCCCAGTCGGTCGGGAAGCCGGTGCCCGGCTTGCTTTCCACGTTATTGAACCAGGCGTACTCCATACCTTCGCGGCTGGTCCAGACGTTTTTACAGGTCACTGAACAGGTGTGGCAGCCGATGCACTTATCCAGATTCAGCACCATGCCGACTTGTGAACGAATTTTCATTTTACGCTCTCCTGTACCTGGTCATTACCTTCGCCGTCTAACCAGTTAATATTCTTCATCTTACGCACCACTACGAACTCATCGCGGTTCGATCCTACGGTGCCGTAGTAGTTAAAGCCGTAGGCCAGCTGCGCATAGCCACCGATCATGTGGGTCGGCTTCGGCGTAATACGGGTCACGGAGTTGTGAATACCGCCGCGCTGCTCGGTGATCTCTGAACCCGGCAGGTTCACGATACGTTCCTGCGCGTGATACATCATGGTCATCCCGGCCGGTACGCGCTGGCTCACCACCGCACGCGCCGTCAGGGCGCCGTTGCTGTTGAACACTTCAATCCAGTCGTTATCTTCGATACCCAGATCTTTGGCGTCCGCTTCGCTCATCCAGACAATCGGACCACCGCGCGACAGGGTAAGCATCAGCAGGTTGTCGCTGTAGGTGGAGTGGATACCCCACTTCTGGTGCGGCGTCAGGAAGTTCAGCGCCTTCTCAGGGTTACCGTTCGATTTCGCGCCCATTACCGCTTTCACGGAGCGGGTGTCGATTGGCGGACGGTACACCAGCAGGCTTTCACCGAAGTCGCGCATCCACTGGTGGTCCTGATACAGTGACTGACGGCCGGAAAGCGTGCGCCATGGGATCAGCTCGTGAACGTTGGTATAACCAGCGTTATAGGACACATGCTCATCTTCCAGACCAGACCAGGTCGGGCTGGAGATAATTTTTCGCGGCTGGGCCTGAATATCGCGGAAGCGGATTTTCTCTTCCTCTTTATTCTTCGCCAGATGCGTGTGGTCGCGACCGGTAAATTCACTCAGGGCCGCCCACGCTTTCACCGCCACGTGGCCGTTGGTTTCCGGTGCCAGGGTCAGGATCATCTCCGCCGCATCAATCGCCGTGTTGAGCATTGGCTGGCCTTTGGCCGGGCCGTCTGCTTTGGTGTAATTGAGCTTGCGCAGCAGGTCCATTTCGCTCTGGGTGTTCCAGGCGATGCCTTTGCCGCCGTTACCGATTTTCTCCATCAGCGGGCCGATGGAGGTAAAGCGCTCGTAGGTTGCCGGGTAATCACGTTCAACCGGAATGATGTGCGGCGCGGTCACGCCCGGGATCAGGTCGCATTCGCCTTTTTTCCAGTCCTTCACGTCAAGCGGCTGCGCCAGTTCGGCAGCGGAGTCGTGCTGGATTGGCAGCGTCACCACGTCGGTCTCTTTGCCCAGGTGACCTACGCAGACTTCGGAGAATTTCTTCGCGATGTCTTTGTAAATATCCCAGTCGCTTTTCGATTCCCACGCCGGGTCAACGGCGGCAGACAGAGGATGAATAAACGGATGCATGTCCGAGGTATTCATGTCGTCTTTTTCGTACCAGGTGGCGGTTGGCAGCACGATATCGGAGTACAGGCAGGTGCTGGACAGACGGAAGTCCAGCGTCACCACCAGATCCAGCTTGCCGTCCAGACCGTTGTCTTTCCATTCCACTTCTTCTGGCTTCACGCCGCCCTGCTTGCCGAGGTCTTTACCCTGAATACCGTTCTCGGTGCCCAGCAGGTATTTCAGCATGTACTCGTGGCCTTTACCGGACGAGCCCAGCAGGTTGGAGCGCCAGATGAACAGGTTGCGCGGATGGTTTTTGCCGTTCTCAGGCTGTTCTGCCGCGAAGCGGATGGAGCCTTCCTTGAGCGATTTCACGGTGTAATCCACCGGCGACATTCCCGCCTGCTTCGCCTCTTGTGCAATGCGCAGCGGGTTAGTGCCCAGCTGCGGCGCAGACGGCAGCCAGCCCATGCGTTCAGCGCGCACGTTGAAATCAATCAGGTGGCCGCTGTAGCGGGTTTTATCCGCCATCGGCGACAGCAGTTCCTGCGCGGTAACCGTCTCGTAGCGCCACTGGCTGGAGTGGTTATAGAAGTAGGAGGTGCTGTTCATGTGACGTGCCGGACGCTGCCAGTCAAGGGCAAACGCCAGCGGCTGCCAGCCGGTCTGCGGACGCAGTTTTTCCTGGCCCACGTAGTGCGCCCAGCCGCCGCCGCTCTGCCCGACGCAGCCGCAGAAGATCAGCATGTTGATCAGGCCGCGATAGTTCATATCGAGGTGATACCAGTGGTTCAGACCGGCACCCACGATGATCATCGAGCGACCGTGGGTCTTGTCGGCGTTTTCCGCAAACTCGCGGGCGATACGAACGATCTGCGCGCGCGGTACGCCGGTGATCTGCTCCGCCCAGGCCGGGGTATAGGCCTTCACGTCGTCATAACTGGTTGCGCAGTTTTCGTCGTTCAGACCGCGCTCCAGGCCGTAGTTCGCCATGGTCAGGTCATAGACGGTGGTGACCAGCGCGGTAGAACCGTCGGCCAGCTGCAGGCGCTTAACCGGCAGCTTGTGCATCAGCACGTTTTTCAGTTCAACCTTGTTGAAGTGCTCGGAACCTTCACCGCCAAAGTACGGGAAGCCAACCTCGGCGATCTCGTCCTGGCTGCCCAGCATGCTGAGGCGCAGCTCCGTCTCTTCACCGGTGGTGCCGTTGCGCTGCTCAAGGTTCCACTTGCCCTTCTCGCCCCAGCGGAAGCCGATAGAGCCGTTTGGCGCCACCAGCTCGCCGTTGCTGTTATAGGCAACGGTTTTCCACTCAGGGTTGTTTTCCTGGCCCAGCGCGTCCACCAGATCGGCGGCGCGCAGCGTGCGGCCCGCGGCATAGTAGCCCTCACGCTCTTCCAGCATCACCAGCATCGGCATGTCGGTGTAGCGACGCACGTAGTCGGTGAAGTACTGGCTCGGTTTGTCGAGGTGGAATTCGCGCAGCATGACGTGGCCCATCGCCATCGCCATCGCGGCATCGGTACCCTGTTTCGGTGCCAGCCACAGGTCGCACAGCTTGGCGATTTCCGCGTAGTCCGGGGTGACCGCAACGGTTTTGGTCCCTTTGTAGCGGACTTCGGTAAAGAAGTGCGCGTCCGGGGTACGGGTCTGCGGCACGTTAGAGCCCCAGGCGATAATGTAGCTGGAGTTGTACCAGTCGGCGGATTCCGGCACGTCGGTCTGCTCACCCCAGGTCTGCGGTGACGCAGGCGGCAGGTCACAGTACCAGTCGTAGAAGCTCAGGCAGGTCCCGCCGATAAGCGACAGGTAGCGCGCGCCGGAAGCGTAAGAGACCATCGACATCGCCGGGATTGGCGAGAAGCCCGCCACGCGGTCAGGACCGTAGGTTTTTACGGTATAGACGTTAGAGGCGGCAATCAGCTCGTTCACCTCTTTCCAGGAAGAACGAACGAAACCACCGCGACCGCGCGCCTGCTTGAAGCTTTTCGCTTTGTCGGCATCTTCAATGATAGAGGCCCACGCATCAACCGGGTCGCTGTGCTGCACTTTCGCTTCACGCCACATTTTCATCAGGCGTTTACGCATCAGCGGATATTTCAGACGGTTGGCGCTGTAGAGATACCAGGAGTAGCTGGCCCCACGCGGGCAGCCGCGCGGTTCATGGTTCGGCATATCCGGACGGGTGCGCGGATAGTCGGTCTGCTGCATTTCCCAGGTCACCAGACCGTTTTTAACGAAAATCTTCCAGCTACATGAGCCAGTGCAGTTTACGCCGTGGGTAGACCGGACGACTTTGTCATGCTGCCAGCGCTGGCGGTAACCGTCTTCCCAGTCCCGGTTGGTATCCAGAACCTGGCCGTGCCCATCGGCAAAAGTTTCACCCTTCTGTTTGAAGTAGCGAAACCGGTCCAAAAATTTGCTCATCGGGTATCTCCTGTATGGAGCCTGTGGCTCTCTAAATCGACATTGCTGATTTGCAGCGAAGGTAACGCCCTGAAAGAGGGGGAGAATTGATAACGATCAAGACGAAGAGGGACTGTAAAAGGAGGGGTTAGACCAAATACCACCAAAGCGGTATATTTTTAAAACTGATAAATAAATGATTTATAAAGATATTTATTATTCATCGTACAATAACCCCGGCAAAATTTAACATCTCAGGTATTAAGGGGTAGACATCCCTGTAAAGCGATGGCGATCACGGTGTTACCCGCAGATGACTGCTGTAAAAGCTTTCAGTATGTTGTAACTATTATTCAGTCGAAAAAA
This sequence comes from Enterobacter cloacae complex sp. P2B, assembly GCF_014895985.1. Lineage (NCBI taxonomy): Bacteria > Pseudomonadati > Pseudomonadota > Gammaproteobacteria > Enterobacterales > Enterobacteriaceae > Enterobacter > Enterobacter cloacae complex sp. P2B. The sequence continues at coordinate 400,096 of NZ_JADBQQ010000011.1, forward strand.
AACGCGGCCCGAAGGCCGCGTTAACGGATAATCACACTTACTTATTTTTCTTGGTATTACGGCCATATACCAGCCACGTAATCACGACGCAGGCGATATAGAAGACGAGGAAGACTTTCATGGCGCCAGCCGGAGAGCCGGTCAGGTCAAGCGAGATGCCGAACGCTTTCGGAATAAAGAAGCCGCCAATTGCGCCAATAGCCGAGATAAAGCCCAGGGCCGCAGCCGTATCCGTCGCCGCTTCACGCATGGCCTGCTCTTCGCTTCCGCCCTGCGCTTTCACGCGATCCATCGTCAGCTTGCGGAAGATCACGGAGATCATCTGGAAGGTAGAAGCACTCCCCAACCCGGCCGTCAGGAACAGCACCATAAACACGCCGAAGAAGGCAAAGAAGTTACCGCCCTGCCCGTCAGAAGGCAGCGTAAGGAACAGCAGCGCGCAGAAGACTGCCATCACAATAAAGTTCACCAGCGTAACGCGAGTCCCGCCCAGACGGTCGGAGATCATGCCGCCCAGCGAACGCGCCAGTGCGCCAATGAACGGACCGAAGAAGGCGAATTGCAGGATCTGCACGTCCGGGAACTGGGTTTTCGACAGCATGGCAAAGCCCGCTGAGAAGCCGATAAACGAACCGAAGGTAGCCAGATACAGCAGCGCCATCACCCAGAGGTGTCCACGCTTCAGCACCGGAAGCTGCTCGCTCAGGGATGCTTTCGACGCGCTCAGATCGTTCATAAAGAACCACGCAGCCAGGGTGAAGACCACCAGGAACGGAACCCAAATCCAGGCCGCGTTCTGCAGGTAGAGGGAAGAACCATCCGCCTGCTCAACGCCGCCGCCACCGAAGGCGGCAAAAATAGAAACAGAGATCGCCAGCGGCGCAATCAGCTGCATCACGCTTACGCCCATGTTGCCCAGACCGCCGTTAATACCCAGCGCGCCGCCCTGCTTCGCTTTCGGGAAGAAGAAGCTGATGTTCGCCATGCTGGAGGCGAAGTTAGCCCCGGCGAAACCGCACAGCAGGGAGATAATCACGAACACGCTGAACGGCGTGGAGGTATCCTGCACCGCGAAGCCTAGCCACACGCAAGGGACGATCATGATGCCCGTACTGAACGCCGTCCAGCGACGGCCACCGAATACCGGGACCATAAACGCGTAAGGGACACGCAGCAGCGCGCCAGATAGCGACGGCAATGCGGTAAGCATAAACAGCTGATCGGTCGTGAACGTAAACCCTACTTTCGGCAGGTTTACCGCGACCGCGCTAAACAACATCCATACGCAAAACGCTAAAAGCAGACACGGAACGGAAATCCACAGATTCCGGCTTGCTACACGATGGCCGCGCTGTTGCCAGAACGCCGGATCCTCTGGACGCCAGTCTGTAATAACGGCACCATTTTCCCTTTCGGGAGCGGATGAGTGACTCATAGACACCTCTGATTCTCGAATGATGCTGCAAACATTAGGGTTTTAGGGCGGCGGTAAGTTGATATAAATCAAAGGAAAAGTGCGGGGATTTGCGGCGCAAAAAAAGGGGTTATCCTTAGTGAGTAGGATAATTCGGTAAAAAAGACGTGGTTTTTCACTGCACTGAAGGTTCCTTGCTACCACCGCTTCTTCACCTATACTCCGTTGGCAATTTAGGGGTAATCCTTTATTGGTATGGGTATACTCCAGGGTATGCACCAGAATAGCGCCATTCCTGCAAGCAGGCCACGTCAGGAGCCCGGCAACTCTATGTTAAAAAGATGTTTATCACCGCTGACTCTCGTCAATCAGCTAGCCCTGATTGTTTTGCTGTCTACCGCCCTTGGCGTGGCCGGCATGGCGATTTCCGGCTGGCTGGTACAAGGGGTACAGGGTAATGCACATGCCATCAACGAGGCAGGTTCTCTACGCATGCAGAGTTATCGTCTGCTGGCGTCGGTCCCCCTGACGCAGGACGATCGGCCCTTAATTGATGAAATGGAGCGCACGGCCTTCAGCCCCGAACTGGAAAACGCCGCCATCCGCGCCGGCCAGCAGTCCCAGCTTAAAGCCCTGCAGGGCTACTGGCACACCCAGCTGGAACCCGGTCTGAAACAGGCGCGCAGCACCGAAACCGTTGCGCAGGACGTAGCGGGTTTCGTCTCCCGCATTGACGCGCTGGTCTCCTCTTTCGACCAAACCACCGAATTACGCATCGACCGGGTGGTAATGGTACACCGTGCCATGGCGCTGTTTATGGGCCTGCTGCTGATCTTCACCATTATCTGGCTCCGGGCGCGGCTGCTGAATCCCTGGAAACAGCTGCTGGCGATGGCGCGCGCCGTAACGAACAGAGATTTTACCCAGCGCACGCACATCAGCGGCCGCAACGAGATGGCCATGCTCGGCCAGGCGCTGAACACCATGTCGGCGGAGCTCTCCGAAAGCTACGCGGTGCTGGAACAACGCGTGCAGGAAAAAACCGCCGGGCTGGAGCAGAAAAATGAGATCCTCTCCTTCCTGTGGCAAGCCAACCGTCGGCTGCACATGCAGGTGCCGCTATGTGAACGCCTTTCGCCGGTGCTGAACGGCCTGCAAAATCTGACCCTGCTGCATGACCTGGAGCTGCGGGTTTACGATGTGGAAGATGAAGATAATCATCAGGAGTTTACCTGTCAGTCCGACATGTCCTGCGATGATAAAGGCTGTCACCTGTGCCCGCGCGGCCTGCCGCTGCAGGCTTCTGGCGGCACTACCCTGAAGTGGCGGCTGACGGACAGCCACACCCAGTACGGTATTCTGCTGGCCACCCTGCCAGCCGGACGTCATCTGAGCCACGACCAGCAGCAGCTGGTGGACACCCTGGTTGAACAGTTAACGGCCACGCTGGCGCTCGACAGGCACCAGGAAAAACAGCAGCAGTTGATCGTCATGGAAGAGCGCGCGACCATCGCCCGCGAGCTCCACGACTCTATCGCCCAGTCGCTCTCCTGTATGAAAATGCAGGTGAGCTGCCTGCAGATGCAGGACGCGGAAATGCCGGAAAGCAACAAACAGCTGCTGAGCCAGATCCGCAACGAGCTGAACACCTCCTGGGTACAGCTGCGCGAGCTGCTGACCACCTTCCGCCTGCAGCTGACCGAGCCGGGGCTGCGCCCGGCGCTGGAATCCAGCTGCCAGGAATTTAGCGCCCGGCTCGGCTTCCCGGTGAAGCTGGATTACCAGCTGCCGCCGCGGTTTGTCCCTTCCCATCAGGCGATTCATCTGCTGCAGATCGCCCGCGAAGCGCTGAGCAACGTGCTCAAACACGCTGAAGCGACGGCGGTTACGGTTACCGTCAGCCAGCACGCTAAACAGGTCAGGCTGACGGTTCATGACAACGGTCGCGGCGTGCCGGAAAATGCCGAACGCACTAACCACTATGGTTTAATCATTATGCGAGACCGCGCCCAAAGCCTGCGCGGTGATTGCCAGGTTCGACGGAGAGAGACGGGTGGTACGGAAGTTGTGGTCACCTTTATTCCCGAAAAACCGCTTACAACTGCTCAAGGAGAAACCCATGACTAATCAGGAACCGGCATCCATCCTGTTGATCGACGACCATCCGATGCTGCGTACTGGCGTAAAACAGCTGGTCAGCATGGCACCCGACATTACCGTGGTTGGCGAAGCCAGCAACGGTGAACAGGGTATTGAGCTGGCCGAATCCCTCGATCCGGATCTGATCCTGCTCGATCTCAACATGCCCGGCATGAACGGTCTGGAAACCCTCGACAAGCTGCGCGAGAAATCCCTTTCCGGTCGCGTGGTGGTCTTTAGCGTCTCCAACCACGAAGAGGATGTGGTCACGGCGCTGAAGCGCGGCGCGGATGGCTATCTGCTGAAGGATATGGAGCCAGAAGACCTGCTGAAGGCGCTGCAGCAGGCCGCCGCAGGCGAGATGGTGCTGAGCGAGGCCCTGACGCCGGTGCTGGCCGCCAGCCTGCGGGCGAACCGCGCCACCTCTGACCGCGACGTCAGCCAGTTAACGCCGCGCGAACGCGATATTCTGAAGCTGATTGCCCAGGGCCTGCCGAACAAAATGATCGCCCGCCGCCTGGATATCACCGAAAGCACGGTTAAAGTGCACGTGAAGCATATGCTCAAGAAAATGAAGCTAAAATCCCGCGTTGAAGCCGCGGTGTGGGTCCATCAGGAACGTATTTTTTAGGCATTACTCATCCGGCAGCAGCTTCCAGCGCGGGTCGTCGTCAGGTAATGCGACCAGCGGCTGCACCACAGCGAGCGTGATCTCATTGGACGAGACGCGCTGGCCCTTCGCATCTTCCACCACCGCCGAGAGATGCCAGCGGTTTGTCGCCCCTTCAGCGTCATTCCAGGCAGGCATGATCACGCTCCAGCCGTCGGTGCTGTCACTTTTCCCCGGGGACGTCAGGCTCAAAGCCTGGGTATCACCCTGCCAGTGGATCTGACGAATACCGTGAGTGCTGCGAACCTGCAGCTTCAGCATGACGGTTTCGCCCCCTTTGAGATCCCACGGCGGGGTTGCCAGCCAGACGGAGAGCGTTTTACGCTGGCGGAACTCCATCACCGGCAGGCTGTTACGCTCCGGCGAGTCATAGCGGCTTCCGCGCAGGGATCGCGTGGCCGCGACCTCTCCGGCGGAGAGCTGCTTAACCAGCGGCACGCCGAAGCGATAGTTGAGCTTCAGCCCGAGGTTATTCTGGCTCTCTCCGCTTTCGCCCTGCTTATGCCCTGCGGTCAGCGTCACCAGCGGCACGGGGGTATAGTTAAGCCCGAGATTGACCGCCACCGGGTTGTGATACCCGGTTCCGCTGTTGAAGAGGTCAACGTTGTCGCCAAAATATTGCTCAAAGCTGACGCTGGTGTTCAGGTGATGAAACCACGGCAGCCAGGCTTTGGCGGTCACGTCATATCCCCGCGCCATGCGCTGCTCCTGGACGTCAGAGCTGTCGCGCCAGCCGGCAAAAGGCTGATAATAGTTAGCCGACAGGCGCAGATTTTCTCCCCATACCTCCGCGCCCAGCCCGGCACGCTGCAGGTTCTCATCCAGCAGGTTATCGTAAAAGGTGTTGTAGCCCAGCAGCCATTTTCCGGCCACCCAGCGCTGGCCGATTCCGGCGTTACTGACCAGGCCATCCGTTTGCTGCGTCAGGCCGAGCTGGCTCCAGCTCAGGTAACGGTTGTTATCGTTCCAGGGGATAAACCAGCTCCCGCTGCTGCCGTTGAATTTCCCGTCGTTATCCACCAGCAAATTGACGCTGGCATTCCCCCAGGGTGACAGCCAGGATTCAATCTGCTGGTTCACCTCGCCGCTCACCGCGTCACGCACCTGACCAAAGGCAAACTGCCGCGCCTGCTCGCCCGTAGTCAGGCCGTTGTCGGTCATACTGGCTTCACCAAAGGCTTTCGCCATTTCGGCGAGATGCTTTTCCCCCTCCCCGGTCGGGGCTGCCATACCGAGATCGGGGAGATTATCCCCGTTATTATCAAAGGGATTTTGTGCCTGCTGGATAAAGGAATTCGGCGCACCGTGAACGGCTCCGGCTGTAACGAGGGAGAGTAAAACCAGCGTTCGGAAAGGGGGAGAAACAGTCATCAATGTCGTAAGAATTACCCGGTGCTTACGTAAGAACACCAGGTACCTTAACGTGATTTCTCTCTCTTTGCAGCTTTACGGGGAATTTTCCGGAATTTCCTGAAACATTGTTTTGAGCTCAGGCACGCACGAACCGCAGTTCGTGCCGCACCGTAGCGTCGCCCCCAGCGCGGTAACGGAACCGCACCCTCCAGCAATCGCCTCCCGTATCGCGTTTTCTCCAACGCTGAAACAGCTGCAGATGATGCGCCCCGGATCTGTAACCTTCCCCACGCCCTGCCCGTTCAGCAGCGCATGGCGCTCAGCGGGTGTCGAGGGTGGCGACTGAAAAGCGGCTTCTATCACCGGGTGCGCCAGATCGGGCAAGGCGGTGCCTTCCCAGAAACCCAGCATCAGATGGCCGTTATGCCAGGCCAGTACGCTGCTGCGTTCCCCGGTTTGCGCAATCTGCAACTGCCAGCCCCGGCCGCTGGCATAGTCCATCACCCACGACAGCAGCGGCTTTTCACCCGCTATCGTCATTCGCGAGGCTTTACGCCACCAGTGAACCGAAGAGGGGATTTCCGGCCATTCCCGGGCATAGAGCTCCCCCTGCCAGGCGGGCTGCCAGGGCATGATTCTGACGGCGGTTTGCTTACTCTCCGGCTGCCCGGAAGCCGGATCGATGCGCACTTCCACCAGCGCGTTAACCTTTCCCTGGCGGGCAAACTCAGCGTTCCAGTGCATAGGAGCAAACGCTTCGCCTTCCCGTATTCCGTCGTTGATTGTTACTCTGGCCACCATCACGCCGCGCGGCGAGCCGATCCGCGCCAGCTGGCCGTCGCACAGTGAAAACCGAATGGCGTCTGCGGCGCAGACCTCAACAAACGGCTCCGCGATATGCTGCATCAGCCGGGGCACGTATCCCGTACGGGTCATGGTGTGCCACTGGTCGCGGATACGGCCAGTGTTGAGGATCGCCGGGTATAGCGCGGTAGCCGTCGCGCCGTGCGGCAGCGGATCGACAGGCACTACGTTTCGGCGCGGTAAATTCCCCGTCGGCCACTGGTACGGCTCAAGCGTCTCCCACGCTTCACGGGTTAACCCCGCCAGTTCCTGAAGGTTCAACGCCCGCGCACCGTCATTTTCAAACGCCGTCAGCGCCGCATGTTCGCAAAAAATCTCCTGCGGATGTTGCCAGGCAAAGGCCTCGCCGTAGCCCAGCCGTTTTGCAATCTGAGCCACGATCCACCAGTCCGGCTTCGCCTCACCCGGCGCGGGCAGAAACGCGCGCTGGCGCGAAATGCGCCGCTCGGAATTGGTCACCGTGCCGTCCTTCTCCCCCCAGCCCAGCGCCGGAAAACGGATATGGGCGAAGCGGCTGGTGTCGGTATCTTTCATCACCTCAGAGACAATCACCAGCGGACAGGCCGCCAGCGCCTGACACACCGCGTGGCTGTCCGGCAGCGATACGGCAGGATTGGTGCCCATGATCCACACCGCCTTCACCTCGCCGCGGGCGATGGCGTCAAACAGTTCCACCGCCATCAGCCCCGGCGTCTGCGCCAGCCGTTCCGTTCCCCAGAAACGCGCCACCCGCGAAAGATCGTCCGGCTCGAAGCTCATATGCGCCGCCAGCTGGTTCGCCAGCCCGCCCACTTCCCGGCCGCCCATGGCGTTTGGCTGTCCGGTCAGCGAAAATGGGCCGCAGCCCGGACGGTTGAACTTCCCGCTGGCAAGATGCACGTTAATGATGGCGCTGCACTTGTCGCTGCCGCTGGAGGACTGGTTGATCCCCATGGTGTAGAGCGTAATGGCGCGAGGCACGGTAACAAACCAGTCGTAAAAGGTACCAATATCCTCTGCCGGAAGGTCGCAAAACGCCGCCACGCGGGCAATCGGCCACTCATCAGTGCCCTGGATCAGATTGAGCAACCCCACAAACAGCCCGGCGTCGCTGCCGGGTTTAAGCGCCAGATGCAGGTCGGCAATATCGCAGGTAGCGGTTTTACGCGGGTCAATCACCACCACCTTCATCTGCGGGTTGTTGTGCTTTGCCTGCACCAGGCGCTGATAGAGCACCGGATGCGTCCAGGCCGCGTTCGAGCCGGCCAGCACCACCAGATCGCTGTTTTCCACATCCTCGTAGCTGCACGGCACCACGTCTTCGCCAAAGGCGCGCCTGTAGCCCACCACCGCCGAGGACATGCAGAGCCGGGAGTTGGTATCGATGTTCGCCGCGCCGATAAACCCTTTCATCAGCTTGTTGGCGGCATAGTAGTCCTCGGTTAACAGCTGGCCGGAGGCGTAAAACGCCACCGCCCGTGGCCCCCATGTGTCGATGATCTCCCGCAGTCGCTCGCCCGCCGCGTTCAGCGCCTGGGACCAGTCCACCTCAAGTCCATCGACAACGGGGTACAGCAATCGCCCCTGCAAGCCCGTTGTCTCCCCCAGGGCCGATCCTTTCACGCACAGGCGGCCAAAGTTTGCAGGGTGGGTGTCGTCCCCCCGAACGCTGACCGCTCCATCCTCCACGCTGGCGATCACGCCGCAGCCGACCCCGCAGTAGGGGCACGTTGTCCTGGTTTCCGTCATGAGGCCTCCGCGCGCATCACCAGCTCTTCGTTGCCGACCCACACCTTGCCATTTTCAATTTTGACCGGCCAGGCGCGCACTGCGGGTTCGCCGTTCTCCACCTGACAGCCGTCGCGCAGGCGAATGCGCTGCTTGTAGAGCGGAGAAATAACCATCGGTTCGCCCGCCGCATCGCCGAGGATGCCGCGTGACAGCACGTTCGCACTGCTGCCCGGCTCCAGGTCGTCCAGGGCATAAACGGACGTGCCAAAGCGGAACAGCGCGATCGGTTTACGGCCAAGACGCGCGCCAATGCCCGCCTGCTCCGGGATATCGTCAATGCCGCAGATTTCCTGCCAGCGCTTGCTTTCGTCCGACGGCGCGACGTTCACCGCGGTGCGGAACAGCGCCAGGCGGTCAGGATCGTTGAGCGTGGTTTGCCATTCGCACTGGTACGTCTCGACTACCCGGGCCATCTCCTGCTCCAGCTCGTGGGCGATGCCGAGACTGTCGTTGAGGATCACCTCACGCAGATAGTCGAGGCCGCCCTCCAGGTTGTCCATCCAGGTGCTGGTGCGCTGCAGGCGATCCGCCGTGCGGATGTAGAACATCAGGAAACGGTCTACGGTGCGGATCAGCGTTTCGTCATCCAGATCGCTGGCGAAGAGATCTGCATGGCGAGGCTTCATCCCGCCGTTGCCGCACAGATAGAGGTTCCAGCCTTTGTCCGTGGCAATCACCCCCACGTCCTTGCTCTGCGCCTCCGCACACTCGCGGGTGCAGCCGGAAACGGCCATTTTGATTTTATGCGGGGCGCGCAGGCCCTTGTAGCGGTGCTCCAGTCTGACCGCGAGACCAGTGGAGTCCTGCACGCCGTAGCGGCACCAGGTCGACCCGACGCAGGATTTCACCGTGCGCAGGGATTTCCCGTAAGCGTGCCCGGTTTCAAACCCGGCCTCCACCAGCGCCTGCCAGATTTCCGGCAGCTGTTCCAGGGTGGCGCCAAACAGGTCGATACGCTGCCCGCCGGTGATTTTGCTGTACAGGCCGTAGCGTTTCGCAATCTGGCCGATGGCGATCAGCCCGTCGGCGGTCACTTCTCCTGCGGGCATGCGCGGCACGATGGAATACGTCCCGTCCTTCTGAATATTGGCGAAGTAGCGGTCGTTGGTGTCCTGCAATGGCAGATGCGCCGGTTTGAGCAGATACTCATTCCAGCAGGAGGCCAGCACTGACCCCACCAGCGGCTTACAGATCTCGCACCCGTGCCCCTGACCGTAGCGGCTGATAAGCTGGTCGAAGGTTCGGATATGGTTGACGCGCACCAGGTGATAAATTTCCTGGCGCGAGTACGGGAAGTGTTCGCAGATGTCCTTTTTCACCTCCACGCCCTGCTCGGCAAGCTGGAACTCCATCACCTGCTTCACCAGCGCGCTGCAGCCCCCGCAGCCGGTCGCCGCTTTGGTGCACTGCTTAACGGCGCCGATATCCGCTGCGCCCGCGCTCACCGCCCGGCAGATATCGCCTTTGCTGACGTTATGACACGAACAGATCTGCGCGCTTTCCGGCAGCGCCGCCACGCCCAGCGCTTTTGGCGCGCTGCCTGACAACGCAGGTAGTATCAGCGTTTCCGGCTCTTTCGGCAGGCTGATGCCGTTAAGCATCATCTGCACCAGCGTGGCGTATTCGCTGGCATCGCCCACCAGCACGCCGCCGAGCAGCGTTTGGCCGTCGTGGCTGACCACGATTTTCTTGTAGATTTGCTGCGGGCCGTGCGTCCACTGGTAGCTTAGCGCCCCCGGCGTGCGCCCGTGAGCATCGCCAAACGACGCCACGTCCACGCCGAGCAGCTTGAGCTTAGTGCTCATATCTGCCCCGGTGAAGGTTTTATCTTCGCCCGCGAGCACGGCGGCGGCCACGCGCGCCATCTGGTAGCCGGGCGCCACCAGGCCAAAGATTTTCCCCTCCCACAGGGCGCATTCACCGATGGCAAACACATTCGAATCGGAGGTCCGGCAGGCGTCATCAATGCAGATCCCGCCGCGCTCGCCAATAGCCAGCCCGCTGCTGCGCGCCAGCGCGTCCTGAGGACGAATACCGGCAGAGAAGACCACCATGTCCGTTTCCAGCTGTTCACCGTCGGCGAAGCGCAGCACCAGCCCGTCGTCCGTCGCAGCAATTTCCGTGGTGGCTTTACTGGTGTGAACGCCAACGCCCAGCGCCTCGATTTTCCTGCGCAGCATCGCCGCGCCGTCATTATCAAGCTGCACCGCCATCAGATTGGGCGCAAACTCCACCACGTGCGTTTCCAGCCCGAGTTGCTTGAGGGCATTCGCCGCCTCCAGCCCGAGCAGGCCGCCGCCAATCACCACGCCACGACGCGAGCCCGCCGCGTGGGCCGCTATGTTGTCCAGGTCGTCAAGGGTGCGGTAGACAAAGCAGCCCGGCAGATCGTTGCCCGGTACCGGCGGTACGAACGGGTATGAGCCGGTCGCCAGCACCAGCTTGTCCCAGTGGGTCTCATGCCCGCTGGGGGTACGCACCACGCGCGCGTCGCGATCGATAGCGACGATCTGCTGCGAGAGGCGCAGCTCAATGCCGTTATCGGAAAAGAACTCCCCCTCCACCAGCGAGAGCGACGCCGCGCTTCGGCCGCCAAAGTATTCCGACAGATGCACGCGGTCATAGGCGGCATAGCGCTCCTCACCAAAGACAACGATCTGATACTGCTGATGCAGATTGCGGTTAACGCAGTCTTCGAGAAAATGATGGCCGACCATACCGTGTCCAACCACCACCAGAGTAGGTTTTGTCATAGCGTTCTGTCCTGCAACCTGCGGTTGCGTAGTGAAACGATCGAACAGCCAGTCCGCGCGTGCGGGCGCAGCCGTTGCCAGTAAATCGGTAAATGTTGCCGCGCTGCGGCAGTCGCCCATCAGCAGCACGCCAGCCAGCGCACCCTGATGGATCAGTAACCGACGATAGTGACGGGTTAGCGGATCCCAGGAGCTCCAGACCACATCGCCCGCCTGCGCCGCCGCGCGCCCGAGGCTGAACAGCTCCACGCCCGTCACCTTGAGGCGCACGCCATTGTCGGTGAGGGCAAACGGCGCGGCTGTGTCGCCCGCCAGCCGCGCGGCGAGAATATCCGCCTGCGTCATACAGGGGGCGACCAGGCCAAAGGTCTGGCCGTCAATTTCGCAGCACTCGCCAATGGCGTAGACGTCCGGTGCGGAGGTCCGCATCTGGCTATCCACCACGATGCCGCGCGCGCAGCGAACACCGCTGGCCTGCGCAAGCGCGACGTTGGGCTGCACGCCGGTCGCCAGCACCACGCGCGCGGCGGCGACGCGGCGTCCGTTGAGCAACGTCACGCTATTCCCGTTAATCGCCGCGATGCCGGAGGCGAGTTCAGAGCGCACGCCCCGCGCCGCCAGCGCCTCTTCAAGCAGTACGCCCGCCTGCTGGTCCAGCTGCTGCTCCATCAGCCACGGGCCGCGATGAACGAGCGTGACGTTGTCACCTGAACGAGCCAGCGCTGCCGCCGTCTCTACGCCGAGCACGCCGCCCCCCAGCACCACCGCCGGACCGGCTATCGCCTGAATGGCGCGGGTATCCTCCAGGGTACGGAACGTGAAGACGTGCGGCGCATCGCCCCCAGGAATCGGCGGCACAAACGGCGTTGACCCGGTGGCAAAGACCAGCGCATCCCAGCCCAGCGTGCGGGCGGTGGTTTGCACTTCCCGTGCGTCCACGTTCACGGCGAGTGCCTTTTCGCCCCGCAGCACCGTCACGCCGCGCTCCTGGTACCATTGGTCATCCTGAAGGCAGATGCCCGCAGCCGTTTTTTCCCCTCCCAGCACCGGCGAAAGCTGGATGCGGTTATAGGCATGCTCCGGCTCGTCACCGATGACGGTGATAGCGAACCGACCGGAAGCTCGCCCGGTGAGCGAAGCAATCAGCCGGGTTGCCGCCATGCCATTCCCGATAATGACCAGTCGCATCAACGCCCCCTCGTTACGCCGCTTTCGGCTGTTTTTCGTAGAGGAAATGGAGGATCTGCTGGCGCATGTGGTGATAGCGGCTGTCTTCCGCCAGCTGCACCCGGTTGCGCGGGCGCGGCAGGTCAACGCGCAGGATCTCCCCGACGGTGGCCGCCGGGCCGTTGGTCATCATCAGCACGCGATCGGAGAGCAGCACCGCCTCGTCCACGTCGTGGGTAATGAGCACGATGGTGGTGTTCAGCGCCTGCTGGATCTGCATCACCGAGTCCTGCAGATGGGCGCGCGTCAGCGCATCCAGCGCGCCGAACGGCTCATCCATCAGCAATACTTTCGGCTTCATCGCCAGCGCGCGGGCAATCCCGACGCGCTGCTTCATGCCGCCGGAGATCTCCCCCGGACGCTTGTGCAACGCGTGGCCCATCTGCACGCGGTCGAGGTTGTGCTCGATCCACTCTTTGCGCTCGGCCTTGCTCATGGTGTGACGGAACACCTGATCCACTGCCAGCGCCACGTTGTCGAAGCAGGTCAGCCACGGCAGCAGCGAATGGTTCTGGAACACCACCGCGCGCTCGGGCCCCGGCCCGGCGATTTCGCGGTTGTCGCAAATCAGCCCGCCTTCCGTCGGCAGTGCGATCCCGGCGATAAGGTTAAGCAGCGTCGACTTGCCGCAGCCGGAGTGGCCGATAAGACTCACGGTTTCGCCCTCGTGGATATCAAAAGAGACGTTCTGCAGCGCCAGAAACTCGCCGCTGGCGGTGGAAAAACGCTGGCTCACGGCCTGGACCTGAATTAATGGTTTCATGTTCGCTCCTTATTTTTCCTGCCAGCTAAAGCGACGGGCGATCAGCATCAGCCCCTGCTCCAGCAGCAACCCGACCACGCCGATGATGACGATGGCGATCAGAATGTTTTCGACGTTGAGGTTGTTCCACTCGTTCCAGATCCAGAAGCCGATACCCAGCCCCCCGGTGAGCATCTCGGCGGCGACAATCACCAGCCAGGCGATGCCGATGGAGAGGCGCACCCCGGTCAGCACAGCGGGTAGCACAGCCGGGAAGAGTATGCGGCGCATGATCGTCCACTCGGAAAGCTGCAATACGCGGGCGACGTTGAGGTAGTCCTGCGGAATGCGGCGCACGCCTTCGGCGGTGTTGATCACCATCGGCCAGATAGAGCAGATGAAAATGGTCCAGCTCGACGCGGGCTCCGCTTTCTGGAACAGCAGCAGGCCGATGGGCAGCCAGGCCAGCGGGCTGACCGGGCGCAGAAGCGCAATCAGCGGGTTGAACATGCGCGAGAAAAAGGTGAAACGGCCAATCAAAAAGCCCAGCGGAATACCCGCCAGCGCTGCCAGGCCAAAACCGATGGCGACGCGCTGCAGTGAAGCAAGCACGTTCCAGCCAATGCCCATATCGTTAGGCCCGTCGCGATAAAACGGGTCGGCAAACAGGGTAATGGCGGAATCAAGCGTGCTGAGCGGCGTCGGGAAGCCTTTGCTGTTTATCGCCGCCAGTTGCCAGAGCACCACCAGCAGCCCGAGGCCGAGCAGCGCCGGAATAACGCGCTGGAAAAAGTCGTTCATCCGGCGCGCTAACGCGGGCGGGCGGCGGCGAACCTGTACCGGAGGCAGGACAATCACTTCCCCGCTCTCTGGCGTCTCTTGTGGTTTCGTGTTTTGCAGATGCGGCATAATCAGGCCCCTTTACGGTGAATGGCGAAACGGCTGGCGTACCCTTCCGGATCGGCGCCGTTCCAGACGGTGCCGTCCATCAGCGTGCTGCTGCGGTACGGTGATGACGGCGTGGACATACCGCCGACGGCGGTGGCGGCATCCTGCCAGACCGAGGTCTGGTTGATGCGCTGCGCGATGCCCGCGTAGTCCGGCGCGGCTTTGAGCAAGCCCCAGCGGCGGAACTGGGTTAAGAACCACATGCCGTCGGAGAGATACGGGTAGCTCACAGCCCCCTCGTTGAAGAAGCGGATCGGGTGCGCGTCCTGCCAGCGCTGGCCCAGGCCGTTGTCGTACTCGCCGAGCATGCGCCCGGTGAGATACTGTTCTTTGCAGTTGAGCCACGCCCGGCGGGAGAGGATCTGCGCGGTTTCGCGTTTGTTTTCCGGGGACGCCTCGATCCAGCGCGCGGCCTCCAGCACCGCGCTCACCAGCGCCCGGGCGGTGTGCGGGTTTTTCTCCACCCAGTCGCGACGCGTGCCGAGGATCTTTTCCGGATGATCGGCCCAGATGGACTGCGACGTGGCGGCGGTAAAGCCGATACGGTCGTTAATCGCGCGCGCGTTCCACGGCTCGCCGACGCAGAAGCCCACCATGTTGCCGATGCGCATGTTCATCACCATCTGCGGCGGCGGCACCACCACCGTGCGCACGTCGTCAAAGGGGTTAATGCCCGCGCTGGCCAGCCAGTAGTAAAGCCACATGGCATGCGTCCCGGTCGGGAAGGTGTGCGCGAAGGTGTAGGTTCCCGGCGCCTGCTGCCCGATCAGCGTTTTCAGCCCGTCGAGATCGCGAACGCCCTTCTCCGCCAGATCGCTTGAAAGCGTGATGGCCTGGCCGTTCTGATTGAGCGTCATCAGATTCGCCATCTGCTGCGGCTTGCCGGCGATGCCCAGCTCCAGCCCGTACAGCAGACCGTAAAGAATGTGTGCGGCGTCCAGTTCTCCCGCCACCAGCTTGTCGCGCACCGCCGCCCAGCTCGCCTCTTTGGTGGGAACGATGGTGATACCGTATTTTTTATCAAAGCCTTTTAACGCTGCGATAACCACCGGCGCGCAGTCGGTCAACGGGATAAACCCGACGCGCACCGTCTCCTGTTCCGGTTTATCTGAGCCAGCCGCCCAGGCAGCCTGCATAACACCCGGTAACAGCGCTGCGCCACTCGCCAGCATGCTGGCCTGCAAAAATCGCCGTCTCGACAAATCCGCCATAACCGCTCCCGAAAAAAAGCCAAAAAAAAGCGCCCGCCGTGCCGAAGCACCGCTGGACGCCTTTATCCCGAAGACTGATGCACCGCCGTTGGCGCACCGTCAAAAATGGTTAATTAAATAATGCAAAGCCAGTGCCAGGTTTAAAGACCCTCTTTCAGGGCCGAAAACCGGTTTTGACCGCGTTCACGCACCTCAATCAGGCATAAAATGCCCGCTGATTGTGCAGCTACTCCTTTGGTGTTACCTGCCAGACGCTCTTCACCGTAAGCAGCGCGCGGGCGATATCGACCATGCGCTGGTTCTTGTCCATCGCCATTTTGCGCAGCGTTGTCCAGGCCTGTTCTTCACTCATGTTCTGGTGGGTCATCAGCACGCTTTTGGCTTTATCAATGGTTTTGCGCTCCTCAAGCGTATCGCGCAGCGACGCGAGCTGGCGGGAAAGCTGCTCTATCTCTCGTGCCTGCTGGCGAACCAGGGTCAGCAGCGGTTTATCCGGGTAGTGCGCCAGCGGATCGTCCTGTTCATCCCCGGGTAGCGGGTATGCCTCGTCGCGCTGAATACGCTCATCCACCGCGACCATCAGATCGGCGATGATCGTCTCCTCCAGCGCGCGCAGATGCTCCAGCCGCGCCGTTTGCAGCGCAAACCAGGCGAGTGCGGTATGGCCATTGTCTGCGGCAGGCTGGCGAGTACAGGCCACGCGCCGGAGCTGCTCCGTCTCACGATCGGGCTGACAATTAAGGGAGAACGAAGTCTGCACGTCGGCCTGGCTGTGGGAGAGAAAGATCTCAAAGCAGGCCTGCTGCCCGTCAATGCGGTCAACCAGCCGCTGGCGGGTCACGTCATCGAAAAAGCCCTGCGTGAAGCCAATCGCCCCCAGGGCCCGCTCTTGTCCCGCCAGCTCTTTCCCCTGCATCAGGCTATATAGCGCGACGAAACGGCCCGCGATTTGCGGGTCGTCAATGCTGTCATTAAGCTGCGGTACGATACTGAGCAGGTGGCGCAGCATGCGGGAGTAGTGCTCCATTGTCTGCGGAGCCGTCAGCGTTTGCCGATTTACACCGTCGCGCAGCGCGGGAAGCGTCTCCAGCGTGAGCAGCGCATTGCCGATACGTTCGCAAACGGCGCTTCCCGGAAAGGCGGACTGTTTTCCAAGACTATCGTTCAGTGCAGCAAGGTTTTCATCCACCAGCGCCCGGCTGGCTTTGCATTCAGGCGCATAGAGCTTACCCTGTGAGCAGAGCCAGACGTTAGATGCGCCGCGCTCGCACTGGAGCATATGCACCAGTTGGCTAATGCCGCGCACCAGCACGTTCAGCTGCGCCAGCCTGCTGAGCTGCTCCCGGCGCATCCGCCTTGCGCGCTGGAGCCATTCGGTTGCACCTGGCGAAATGCCGGCCATTAATGTCATGCTTACTCTCCCGGACAACGAAACTCCGGGGAAATTAAGCAATATTCGTGCCTTTATAAGAACAGGAGTCAACATGCAGAAGATTGTGATCGTCGCCAACGGGGCGGCCTACGGCAGCGAATCCCTTTTCAACAGTCTGCGCCTCGCGATCGCGCTACGCGAAAAAGAGAGCGATCTGGTATTGCGGATATTTTTAATGTCCGATGCCGTGACCGCCGGGCTGAAGGGTCAAAAACCGGCGGAAGGCTACAACATTCAGCAGATGCTGGAGATCCTGACCGCGCAGGACGTGCCGGTAAAACTCTGTAAGACCTGCACCGACGGGCGCGGCATTACCGGGCTGCCGCTGATCGAGGGCGTAGAAATCGGTACGCTGGTTGAACTGGCCGAATGGACGCTGACCGCGGATAAAGTATTAACTTTTTAATAATAAATCCGTAAAAATATTATTTTCTTATGGACGCGGTTTCAGCATCAAGTTTACCTGCGGGGTTGCCGATAGGCATGGAAACAACACAGCAGGTATTTCACTTATGTTCAGATCCATTCGCGCACGCATTATCGCCGCGACGACAGGCTGCCTCGTCGTCGCCCTTCTTCTCAATACCGTCATTAACTTCCAGGTCACGCGCCAGGATAACCAGCAGTCCCAGCGCGATATTCTGACCAGCACCAGCGCCAGCCACAACATGGCGATTGCCGACTGGGTCAAAAGCAAAATGACGGTGATTACCTCCGCGCAGAGCATCGCGCTGGCTGACGATCCGGTTCCGGCGTTTAAGCAGCTTGCCCTGGCGGGCGGTTTCACCAACGTTTACGTGGGCTACGCCAGCAAGACGGCGAAATTCTCAGACCCGACAGGCGTCCCGGCGGATTATGACCCCACCGTTCGTCCCTGGTATCAACAGGTGGTGAGCACGGACGGCCCGGTGGTAACGGCACCCTACGTTGATGCCGGGACCGGGAAGCTGGTGGTCACGTTTGCCGTGCCGGTGAAGGAGAATGGCGCTCTGAAAGCGGTGGTGGCGGGTGATGTCGCCATGGATAGCGTGGTGGCGAACGTGCGCGGGATCCACCCCACGCCGGCCAGCAGCGGGTTGCTTCTGAACAGCGACGGCACGGTGATTGCCGCCAACGAGCCGGCCCTGACGCTGAAGCCGTTTGCCGAGACGATCAAAGGCATCGACCTTGCGGCGCTGAAGAGCGGTAACCCGGTCGACGGAACGCTGAATGACAAGGATAAAACCTTTATCGCTTCAGCCGTGCCGGGCACGAACTGGCTCCTGGTCGTCGCCCTCGACAGCAGCGATGCCACCTCCGGCATGCGTTCCCTGCTGAAAGCGTCGGCGATTTCGCTGGTGATCCTCGCACTCCTGAGCGGCGCCCTTGTTCACGTCCTGATTGCCCGCCTGCTGAAGCGCCTGTCCGACATTCGTGACGCGATGCACAACATTGCCAACGGCACTAACGATCTGTCCCAGCGCCTGCCGGACAGCGGCGATGACGAAGTGGCGCAAATTGCGCAGGCGTTTAACGCCTTCAGCGATAAGCTCTCGGTGGTAATGGTTCAGCTCCGCGACGCCAGCGCCTCGGTGAAAAACGCCGCGCAGGAGATTGCGGCAGGTAACCAGGATCTCTCCGGACGTACCGAGCAGGCGGCGTCCAGCCTTCGCGAAACCGCCAGCGCCGTGGAAGAGATCACCGCCTCCGTCACCCAGTCAAATGAATCGGCAGCAGAAGCCAACGACCAGGCCAGCAAGGCCTCTGCGGCCGCAGCGCGCGGCGGTGAAGTGGTTTCGCAGGCCATCAGCACCATGCAGTCTATCGAAGTGGCGTCCGCTAAGATTGGCGATATCACCAGCGTGATCGACGGCATCGCCTTCCAGACCAACATTCTGGCGCTGAACGCCTCCGTCGAGGCGGCGCGTGCCGGTGAGCAGGGCCGCGGGTTCGCCGTGGTTGCCGGTGAAGTGCGGAACCTCGCCAGCCGCAGCGCCCAGGCGGCGAAAGAGATCAAATCGCTTATCGACTCCACCACCGACAGCGTGGCCACCGGCTCGCGCTACGTGCATCTGGCCGGGGAAAGCATGGATGAGATCCGCTCCAGCATCGGCAGCGTCTCCGGCATCATGCGCGAGATCTCGATTGCCACCAGCGAGCAGATGAAAGGCATTCACGAGATCAACCACGCGGTGACCCATCTCGACAGAATGGTGCAGCAGAATGCTGAGCTGGTGGTGCAGTCCGCCGCGGCCGCCAGCGCATTGCAAAGCCAGGCGGGCGAGCTTGCTGAAACCGCCGGCCATTTCCGCATTTAATTTTCTTCAGGCGCGCGTTAAACAGGTTAAACGCGCGTCCGCTGAAAGGTTTCAGGAATTTTGTCATTTTTGTTTAATCGTTATGCCATTTTTTGATCAAAATCAGCATCCCTCGCTCCCCGCTTTGGTGTTATGCAATGAGTATTTTGTGAACAACATCACGCTCGGGATGGGCAAAATCGACGGGGTAGAAAATGGCACTGGTGAAAACAAGTTTGAAACTGTTTGGCGGGGATACGGTGGTGGTGCGTTGCTCAGAGCGCTGTCGTATTCATCTGATGAGTGCGAAAGCACAGAAGCAATCCCAGGCGGATATTCTGACCGTGCAGGATGACAAGGCCTGGCTTACCGTGCCGTATACCGGCACGTGGGATGTGCTGATCGACAGCCACAGCCAGTCGCTGGAGCATTCGGTCAGCTACGTGGCAGCGTAATTTAAACGCCCGGCTCGCCGGGCGTATTCTCAGGCAAAACCCGGTCGCAGCGTGCTGTTGAGCGGGTTCCCTTCCAGCAGCGCCTTCACTTTCACCACCAGCTCATTCAGACAATCGTCCTGCATGCCGAGGCGGGTCAGCTCCTGATCGAGGGAGAAGAGATATTGCGCGTTGGTGCCCAGCGGCCCGCTGGCGGCGGCGATTAACGGGGCAATCACCTGCGTGCGGGTGTCCGCTTCATACAGCGGGTGGCGCGGATCCATAATAAACACCAGCGCGTTAACGGTGCGCCCGTCGTCGAGCTCCAGCTTGCACCAGCTCGGCATATAGCAGCCGGTGATCATCTCGCGCTTCCAGAGCAGCGTCAGCTCCTCTTCGAGCGTGGCATCCGGAAGGCGATACGCGACGCCCGTGGTGCGTCCGCCCTCTTTTAGTGCAAGCATGCGCCCTGGCTGACAGGCGCTGCCGCGTCCGGCCGTCAGGCGCAGGCAAAATGCGCGATGCCAGCCGGGCAGCGTGCCGGTTGCCGATTCAACAAATTCGAGAGCCGGGTTCCACATCAGTGAACCGTAGCCAAAAATCCATACCGGGCCATCATCCGGGCGGCAGGCAAGCGTGGCAGCGAGCGACGCCGCACGTTGTTCAGCTGACCAGAGAAGCGATTCCTCAATAGCACCAAATGCCGTCTTACAATCTGCCTTCATTAAGAAATCACGCGTTAACACTTTACACCTCCGCCACTGCATGCTTCCTTGCGACATCTGTAATTCGCCTTCCCGGCATTCTGTGCTGGTCATTTTGCCAGCAGTCAAATTACGATAAGCAATTAGCGGACCAGTTGCAATACAACGGCAGTTCAACCGCCTGAAAAGTCAAAATGAAGGCAGCGAATAATTTCACGGCTATTTCTTTTTATGCCATTTATCATCGTCTCCTTTCTCATAGTCATGTTTTACTGCGGCCCACGCGACCTTGTGCGCTGTCTCTTCCCGGCTGGCATCATCCCGCCGATCGTCTTTATCTTTGTACTGATCCCATGCGCTGTTAAACGCTTCTTTGTAGATATCCTGCGCGTGTTCGGGCAGGACGTTTTTCACGTTATCGGGTAATTCGCGTTTCGTTTTATATGGCATCACTAACCTCTCTTTTGCCTAAAGAGTTAAGTGTGGACGACGATACGCCGGTGTGCCAGCCGGTCATAAACAATGAGCGGATGAATTTCATAATTCATTGTTATTAAACATATATTTAAAAGAAATATCTTATTATAGGCATTAAACAAGAAAACCATAACAAAGGGTAAAATTAAGTAAAAAATAAAGGTTATTTAACAGATTTCTGTTAATTTATTGCCCTTAAAATCTATCTATAATTACAAGCACCTGCATTGATGGAGAAGCACATGACAGCAACACACGAGGCGGTAAAGACCCGCCACAAGGAGACGTCTCTCATTTTCCCGGTTCTGGCACTGGCTGTGCTGCTCTTCTGGGGAAGCAGTCAGTCACTGCCAGTGGTGGTTGGTATCAATATTCTTGCCCTGGTGGGCATTTTAACCAGCGCGTTTAGCGTCGTTCGCCATGCGGACGTATTAGCCCACCGCCTGGGCGAGCCTTATGGCTCTTTAATTCTCAGCCTTTCCGTCGTTATTCTCGAAGTCAGCCTGATTTCCGCGTTGATGGCAACCGGCGATGCCGCCCCGACCCTGATGCGCGATACGCTTTACTCCATCATTATGATTGTGACGGGCGGCCTGGTAGGCTTCTCTCTGTTACTGGGCGGACGCAAATTTGCGACCCAGTACATGAATCTTTTCGGCATTAAACAGTATCTGATCGCCCTCTTCCCGCTGGCAATTATCGTGCTGGTCTTCCCGATGGCGCTGCCGGGCGCAAACTTCTCCACCGGCCAGTCGCTGCTGGTCGCGCTGATTTCCGCCGCCATGTACGGCGTGTTCCTGCTCATTCAGACCAAAACGCACCAGAGCCTGTTTGTGTATGAGCATGAAGACGACAGCGACGACGATGATCCGCACCACGGTAAACCGTCGGCCCACAGCAGCGCGTGGCACACGGTTTGGCTGATCGTGCATCTGATCGCGGTTATCGCGGTCACCAAGATGAACGCCAACCCGCTGGAGACGCTGTTAACCGAGCTGAACGCGCCGGTGGCCTTTACCGGTTTCCTGGTGGCGCTGCTGATCCTGTCCCCTGAGGGTTTAGGTGCGCTGAAGGCGGTGCTGAACAATCAGGTGCAGCGTGCGATGAATCTGTTCTTCGGCTCCGTGCTGGCGACCATTTCACTCACCGTACCGGTGGTGACGCTGATCGCCTTTATGACCGGTAACGAGCTGCAGTTTGCGCTGGGCGCGCCGGAGATGATTGTGATGGTGGCCTCGCTGCTGCTGTGCCAGATTTCATTCTCCACTGGCCGCACCAATGTCCTGAACGGCGCGGCGCATATGGCACTGTT
Source organism: Enterobacter cloacae complex sp. P2B (assembly GCF_014895985.1). Classification (NCBI taxonomy): domain Bacteria; kingdom Pseudomonadati; phylum Pseudomonadota; class Gammaproteobacteria; order Enterobacterales; family Enterobacteriaceae; genus Enterobacter; species Enterobacter cloacae complex sp. P2B. The sequence goes on from NZ_JADBQQ010000011.1 coordinate 421,822, forward strand.
TGCAGCGTATTTGATGACGATCTTTGCGTAGTCTTTTTGCCCAGCGGCGCTGCGCTTACCCGGCAATATGTCCCATAAAAAAACCCGCCGAAGCGGGTTTTTTTATTAGTTGCTGGTATCCAGCTCGTCGAAGCTTTTCACCAGATCGTCAATCGCTTTGATCTGCTTCAGGAACGGCTCCAGCTTATCCAGAGGCAGCGCGGATGGGCCATCGCATTTCGCGTTAGCCGGATCCGGGTGCGCTTCAATGAACAGACCTGCCAGGCCGGTCGCCATACCGGCGCGCGCCAGCTCGGTCACCTGAGCACGACGGCCACCAGAGGCTGCACCAAACGGGTCGCGGCACTGCAGCGCGTGGGTCACGTCAAAGATCACCGGCGACTGGTTAGAGACGTTCTTCATCACGCTGAAGCCCAGCATGTCCACAACCAGGTTGTCGTAACCGAAGTTAGCGCCACGGTCGCACAGAATAATCTTGTCGTTACCGCCTTCGATAAACTTATCAACGATGTTACCCATCTGGCCAGGGCTCACGAACTGCGGTTTTTTCACGTTGATCACGGCACCGGTTTTCGCCATCGCGGCAACCAGGTCGGTCTGACGCGCCAGGAACGCCGGAAGCTGGATTACGTCTACCACGTCTGCCACAGGCTGCGCCTGCCAGGACTCATGCACGTCGGTGATCACTTTCACGCCAAACGTCTGCTTCAGCTCCTGGAAAATTTTCATCCCCTCTTCCAGGCCAGGGCCACGGTAAGAGTTGATGGAGGAGCGGTTGGCTTTGTCAAAAGAGGCTTTAAACACGTACGGAATGCCCAGCTTCTGGGTCACGGTCACGTAGTGCTCGCAGATACGCATGGCGAGATCGCGGGATTCCAGCACGTTCATACCGCCAAACAGCACGAACGGCAGGTCGTTTGCTACCTTGATATCACCAATGCTAACCACTTTTTGTTTCATAGGATCGCCTTATTCAGGTGTGAATCGGAATTAAGATTAATGCAGTGTAATTTGTTTGTGCGAGATCGCGTTGATCTGCGCGCGAATCATTTCGCTAATCGGATCTTCCGGGCACTGCTCGACGAAATAGCTCAGATCGTTCAGCGCCACGTGCTCGCAGTCGAGCTGGGCATAGATAAGCCCGCGGTCGCGAATTTCGTACGGATCTTCCGGATTAAACTGCAACAGCACTTCACTGGCACGCAAGGCCAGCTCCATCTGACGCTCTTCCATCAGCGCTGACTTCAACGTATCCAGCAGCTTGCGAATGACTTCGGCGTTGTCGGCTTCGTCGAGATCTTCGTTAAAGAGCTCGGCCACCGGGCTGATGTTGCCTTTCAGCCAGACGTCCAGCGTATGCTCGTCCAGCGTATCGCCGTTAAACGGATTAATGAGCCACATCTCACCGTCCAGCCACTCCGCACGCAGGATCATCTGCGTCGGGAAAATAACCGGCACCAGCGGAATATCCAGGCGGTGCGCAACCCACAACAAAATAGAGCCCAGCGCAACGGCGCTGCCCTGACGATTTTTTAAGACCTGGTCCAGCCATAATGCGTCAGACAGGCGATACACGCCACGCGTGTCGCAGAAACCCCATTCGCCGTAGAAAAGCTCCAGAAGCTTCTCTAATTGCCAGTCCTGCGGGCGCGCCTGATTGATCTCTTCACGCGCCAGGCTGACCAGATTCTCCAGTTCATCGTAGACGTACTGCGACGTAAAATCGTCGCGTATCATCTCCGAAATCAGGATCATGCCATCGCAAAGCGGCACTTTATTAAATTCGAAATCGGCTAAGGACCTCATGACTTACCCCAGTAACGACTGAGCGAACAATGACGCTCAGGCGCGATAAAACTCAAAACGATGTAGATGATAACGCCAAACTGCCTTTCAGTCAGCCTTACGCCTTTATCAGTAAATGGCAGATACCCGGAACTCAAGACCACTGCCCCAGCGTCAGGCGTTCGTTGCCGCCGTAGTCGCGGCAGGTTTCGACAGCGGCGTAGCCTGCCTGGGTAAACAGTGCCCGCACGGATTCTCCCTGCGTCCAGCCATGCTCCACGAGCAGCCAGCCGCCGGGAAGCAAATGCTCTCGTGACGTTGTCACAATCTGATCAAGATCGGCTAATCCCGCGTTGGCGGCCACAAGCGCCGTCAGCGGTTCGAAGCGAACATCCCCCTGCGCAAGGTGCGGATCATGTTCGTCAATGTAAGGAGGATTGCTGACAATCATCGCAAATGAGCGGCTCTCCAGCGCGGTAAACCAGCTGCTTTGCAGCACCGTTACGTTGCTGAGCCCGAGACGTTCCACGTTACGCAGCGCCAGCGCCACCGCGTCGGGCATCACATCCACTGCCGTTACATCGCAGTCAGGCCGCTCGCTGGCCAGCGCCAGCGCGATAGCACCTGTTCCCGTCCCGAGATCGAGAATGCGGCAGGCCGCTGCGGGTAAACGTGCCAGCGCCTGCTCCACCAGACACTCGGTATCCGGACGCGGGATCAGCGTTGCCGCCGAGACGTAAAGCGGAAGCGACCAGAACTCGCGCTCACCGACAAGGTGCGCCACCGGCTCGCCGTTTTTACGGCGGGCAAGCAGCGCGGCGAGCCGTGCTTCCTGCTCTGCGGTCAGCTCAGTTTCGCCGAATGCCAGCAGGTACGTGCGGGCTTTACCCGTCACATGCTCAAGCAAAATTTCGGCGTCGCGCTTCGGGCTTTCGCTTTTGCAAAGCTCACCGGCCGCCTCGCGTAACCAGCGCTGAAAATCCATTATTCCTGCTCGGACAGCGCCGCCAGCTGGTCGGCCTGGTATTCCTGCACGATAGGCTCAATCAGCATATCCAGCTTCCCTTCCATCACCTCGTCCAGACGGTACAGGGTCAGGTTGATGCGGTGGTCGGTTACGCGCCCCTGAGGGAAGTTGTAGGTGCGGTTACGGTCGCTGCGATCGCCGCTGCCCAGCAGGTTACGACGCGTAGAGGCTTCCGCCTGCTGACGCTTCGCCATTTCCGCCGCGTGGATGCGCGCGCCCAGCACGGACAACGCTTTGGCTTTGTTTTTGTGCTGCGAACGTTCGTCCTGACACTCCACCACGATGCCGGTTGGCAGGTGGGTAATACGGATGGCGGAGTCGGTGGTGTTAACGTGCTGACCGCCCGCCCCGGAGGAGCGGAAGGTGTCGATGCGCAGGTCCGCCGGGTTGATGTCCGGCAGTTCCGCTTCCGGCAGCTCCGGCATCACCGCCACCGTACAGGCGGAGGTATGAATGCGGCCCTGAGATTCGGTGGCCGGAACGCGCTGCACGCGGTGACCGCCGGATTCAAACTTCAGACGTCCGTACACGCCGTCGCCGCTGATCTTGGCGATAACCTCTTTGTAGCCGCCATGTTCGCCTTCGTTGGCGCTCATGATCTCCACGCGCCAGCGGCGCGATTCGGCGTAGCGGCTGTACATGCGGAACAGATCCCCGGCAAACAGCGCCGCTTCGTCACCGCCGGTACCGGCGCGCACTTCGACAAACGCGTTACGTTCATCGTCCGGATCTTTCGGCAGGAGCAGCACCTGAAGCTGCTGCTCCATCTCTTCGGAACGCGCTTTTGCATCCTGCAGCTCTTCCTGCGCCATCTCGCGCATCTCAGGATCGTCGAGCATCATCTGCGCGGTTTCAATATCTTCCTGAACCTGTCGCCAGTCGGTAAAGCATTTTGATACATCACTCAACTGCGCATATTCACGCGAAAGCGCGCGAAAACGTTCCTGGTCTGCGATAGTCCCGGCATCGCCGAGCAGCGCCTGTACTTCTTCATGGCGCTCGTGCAGAGCTTCCAGTTTAGCGACGATAGAAGGCTTCATAGGCGTAAGTGCACCTTGTCTTAGAAAATGGGTATAGGGCGCTATTCCAGCCCGAGGCTGTTGCGCAGAATAGTCAGGCGTTCATCATCCCCGTCACGGGCAGCCTGTTGAAGAGATTTGGTTGGCGCATGGATCAGGCGGTTGGTCAGCTTCCACGCCAGATCCTGCATAATCGCCTGCGCGTCGCCGCCCTGTTCCAGGGCCGCTAACGCTTTGGCAGTCAGGTCATCACGCACCTGCTCCGCCTGTCCGCGATACTCGCGGATGGTCTCGCTGACGCTTTGCGCGCGCAGCCAGGCCATAAATTCGCTGGTTTCCTGCTCAACAATGGTTTCCGCCTGCACCGCCGCCGCTTTACGCTGGGCGAGGTTGTGCGAAATAATGCTTTGCAGGTCATCCACGCTGTAAAGATAGGCGTTAGCCAGCTTGCCAACCTCTGGCTCAACATCGCGCGGAACGGCGATATCCACCAGCAGCATTGGCTGATTACGGCGGGATTTCAGCGCACGCTCCACCATACCTTTACCGATGATCGGCAGCGGGCTGGCGGTAGAGCTGATAATAATGTCCGCCTCTTTCAGACGTTCATCAATATCGCTCAGCGCAACCACCTCGGCACCCACTTCGTCCGCCAGCACCTGCGCGCGTTCGCGGGTGCGGTTCGCGATAATCATCTTTTTCACTTTATGCTCGCGCAGATGGCGCGCCACAAGCTCGATGGTTTCGCCCGCGCCTACCAGCATCACGGTGACGGTCGACAGGGATTCAAAGATTTGCCGTGCAAGGGTACAGGCCGCGAAAGCAACAGAAACCGCACTGGCACCAATGTCGGTTTCGGTTCGCACACGCTTCGCCACGGAGAAGGACTTCTGGAACATACGCTCCAGCTCGCTGGCCTTGAGATGCCCTTTCTGGGAATCTGCGAAGGCTTTTTTTACCTGGCCGAGGATCTGCGGCTCGCCAAGCACCAGCGAATCCAGACCACTGGCGACGCGCATCAGATGGCTGACCGCATCGTTATCCTGATGCCAGTAAAGGCTGTTGCGCAGCTCGTCTTCGTTGAGATTGTGGTAGTCACATAGCCAGCGGATCAGCGCGTCGTGCAGGTTATCCTGCTCTTCCACGCTCAAATACAGCTCGGTACGGTTGCACGTCGAAAGCACCACGCCACCCTGCACCATCGGCTGTGCAAGCAGGCTGTCCAGCGCCAGGTCAAGCGTATCCGGCGAAAACGTAACGCGTTCTCGCAGCGAAACCGGGGCCGTTTTGTGGTTAATGCCGAGTGCTAATAGGGTCATGTTGAGCGGGAGTAGTACCAGCGTTAATAAGGTTAGCAGGACGCATCATACAGGATGCGCGAGATCAATAAAAGAGACCGCCTCCTTTCGGAGTAATAGGTTACTCAACGCTTTGAGATAATTTGAACGTAGACGGTAGCACTGCGGGGCGCTAGCATTAACAGTTATAACTGCAACGTATCTCAAGGATTTGTCCTCATTATGACCCGACTGATTCGCCTGCTGCCGCTGGCAGCACTGGTTCTGACCGCCTGTACTGTCACCCAACCAAAAGGCCCGGGCAAAAGCCCTGATTCACCGCAGTGGCGTCAGCACCAGCAGGACGTCCTTAATTTGAAGCAGTACCAGACGCGCGGCGCCTTCGCGTATCTCTCTGACGAACAAAAGGTTTATGCCCGCTTCTTCTGGCAGCAAACGGGGCAGGACAACTATCGCCTGCTGCTGCTGAACCCGCTGGGCAGCACCGAGCTGGAGCTTATCGCCAAACCGGGCGAAGCCCAGATCACCGATAACAAAGGCCAGCACTACACGGCGACCGATGCTGAAGAGATGATTGGCAAGCTGACCGGGATGCCAATTCCGCTGAACAGCCTGCGCCAGTGGATCCTCGGCCTGCCGGGCGAAGCGACCGACTATACGCTTGACGATCAATACCGTCTGAGCCAGGTCAACTACATCCAGAACGGCAAAACCTGGAAAGTGGTGTACAGCGCCTATGACAGCAAGAGTAAACCGTCGCTGCCATCAAACATGGAGCTGACCCAGGGCAGCCAGCGCATCAAGCTGAAAATGGACAACTGGATCGTTAAATGATGACCCACTGGCCTTCTCCGGCAAAACTGAACCTGTTTTTATACATCACCGGCCAGCGTGCTGACGGCTATCACACTCTGCAGACGCTGTTTCAGTTCATTGACTATGGCGACACGATTGCCATCGAGCCGCGTCAGGATGGGCAGATTTGCCTGCTGACGCCGGTCGACGGCGTGGCGCATGAGGACAACCTGATCGTCCGCGCCGCGCGCCTGCTGATGCAAGCCGCCGCGGAATCGGGCCGTCTGCCGGCGGGAAGCGGTGCGGATATCCGCATTGAGAAGCGTCTGCCGATGGGTGGCGGTCTCGGCGGGGGCTCATCCAACGCCGCCACCGTGCTGGTTGCGCTGAACCACCTCTGGGGCTGCGGGCTGTCGACGGATGAACTGGCTGGTTTGGGCTTAACGCTGGGCGCAGATGTCCCTGTGTTTGTTCGCGGCCACGCGGCCTTTGCCGAGGGCGTAGGTGAGATCCTCTCCCCGGTCAACCCGCCGGAGAAATGGTATCTGGTTGCCCACCCCGGCGTGAGTATTCCGACCCCGGTCATCTTTAAAGATCCTGACCTGAAAAGAAATACCCCGGTACGGTCAATAGAAACGTTATTAAATTGTGAATTCAGCAACGATTGCGAGGATATCGCAAGAAAACGTTTTCGCGAGGTTGATGCGGTGCTTTCCTGGCTGTTAGAATACGCGCCGTCGCGCCTGACCGGTACAGGGGCCTGTGTCTTTGCTGAATTTGACACCGAATCCGCCGCCCGTCAGGTGCTTGAGCAAGCGCCGGATTGGCTGCATGGTTTTGTAGCACGCGGGATGAACACCTCCCCCCTACAGCAGGCCATTCTGGCGCAGACTGAGTTTCGGTGACAACGTCACCCTGTTCCAGACGTTGCATCGCGCTCTTTAATACACCGCCTGGATAGCCTTCGCTTAGGCCCCGCAGTTTGCGGCGAACGCTATCCACCACTGGACGCATGCCTGAGGTTCTTCTCGTGCCTGATATGAAGCTTTTTGCTGGTAACGCCACCCCGGAACTAGCACAACGTATTGCCAACCGCCTGTACACTTCCCTCGGCGACGCCGCCGTAGGTCGCTTTAGCGACGGCGAAGTCAGCGTACAAATCAACGAAAATGTACGCGGTGGTGATATTTTCATCATCCAGTCCACCTGTGCTCCAACAAACGACAACCTGATGGAACTGGTTGTTATGGTCGACGCTCTGCGTCGCGCTTCCGCAGGCCGTATCACTGCTGTTATCCCTTACTTTGGTTATGCCCGCCAGGACCGTCGCGTCCGTTCCGCGCGTGTGCCAATCACCGCTAAAGTTGTCGCTGACTTCCTGTCCAGCGTCGGCGTTGACCGCGTACTGACCGTTGACCTGCACGCAGAGCAGATCCAGGGCTTCTTCGACGTCCCGGTTGATAACGTATTCGGCAGCCCAATCCTGCTGGAAGACATGCTGCAGCTGAACCTGGACAACCCAATTGTGGTTTCTCCGGACATCGGCGGCGTGGTACGTGCCCGTGCTATCGCTAAGCTGCTGAACGATACCGACATGGCGATCATCGACAAGCGTCGTCCGCGCGCTAACGTTTCTCAGGTGATGCACATCATCGGTGACGTGGCTGGCCGCGACTGCGTGCTGGTTGACGACATGATCGATACCGGCGGTACGCTGTGTAAAGCCGCTGAAGCGCTGAAAGAGCGCGGTGCCAAGCGCGTGTTCGCTTACGCGACCCACCCGATCTTCTCCGGTAATGCCGTGAACAACCTGCGCAACTCCGTCATTGACGAAGTTGTGGTATGCGATACCATCCCACTGAGCGACGAGATCAAGGCACTGCCAAACGTGCGTACCCTGACCCTGTCCGGGATGCTGGCCGAAGCGATTCGTCGTATCAGCAACGAAGAATCCATCTCTGCAATGTTCGAACACTAATCGAACACGGCCAAAAAACCCGCTGCGGCGGGTTTTTTTGTCTCTGGGTTTTATTTGTATGATTAATGCCTCCTTCACCTGCCATTCATATGACAGATGATGCGCACACGGATGATAGATAATTGTGAAAAACGTAGCCTCCTCACATGTTCTGCCCTTTCGCGCCCTCATCGACGCCTGCTGGAAAGAGAAGTACACCTCGTCACGCTTTATCCGTGACCTGATTGCCGGGATCACCGTCGGAATTATTGCCATCCCGCTGGCGATGGCGCTGGCGATTGGCAGCGGCGTTGCGCCACAGTACGGTCTGTATACCTCGGCCGTTGCCGGGATTGTTATTGCCCTGACGGGCGGCTCGCGCTTCAGCGTCTCCGGCCCGACCGCCGCCTTTGTGGTGATCCTCTACCCGGTTTCACAACAGTTTGGTCTGGCAGGCCTGCTGGTTGCCACCCTGATGTCCGGCGTCTTTTTGATTCTGTTCGGTCTGGCCCGTTTTGGTCGCCTGATTGAATATATTCCCCTTTCCGTGACGCTGGGGTTCACCTCGGGGATTGGGATCACCATCGGAACCATGCAGATCAAAGATTTTCTCGGTCTGCAGATGCCCCACGTCCCGGAGCACTATTTACAAAAAGTGGGGGCGCTGTTTATGGCGCTGCCAACGGCCAACCTGGGCGACGCCGCCATCGGAATAGTCACCCTGGGGACGCTGATCGTCTGGCCTCGTCTCGGTATTCGCCTGCCGGGCCATCTGCCCGCCCTGCTGCTGGGCTGCGCGGTGATGGCTATCGTTAATATGTTCGGCGGTCATGTCGCGACTATCGGCTCGCAGTTCCACTATGTTCTGGCGGACGGTTCGCAGGGTAATGGCATTCCACAGCTGCTGCCGCAGCTGGTGCTGCCGTGGGACATGCCTGGTTCGAGCTTCACCCTGAGCTGGGATTCCCTTCGCGCCCTGCTGCCCGCCGCGTTCTCTATGGCGATGCTGGGAGCGATTGAATCCCTGCTTTGCGCCGTGGTGCTCGACGGCATGACCGGCACCAAGCACAAAGCCAACAGCGAACTGGTCGGTCAGGGCTTAGGCAACCTCATCGCACCGTTCTTTGGCGGGATTACCGCCACGGCAGCCATCGCCCGTTCTGCGGCAAACGTGCGCGCGGGGGCAACGTCACCCGTTTCGGCGGTTATCCACTCCGTGCTGGTGATTCTGGCGCTGCTGATCCTTGCCCCACTGCTCTCCTGGCTGCCGCTTTCCGCCATGGCCGCCCTGCTGCTGATGGTGGCCTGGAACATGAGCGAGGCGCACAAGGTGGTGAACCTGCTGCGTCGCGCGCCGAAAGACGACATCATCGTGATGCTAATCTGCATGTCTCTGACCGTGCTGTTCGATATGGTTATCGCCATCAGCGTCGGGATCGTGCTCGCGTCCCTGCTATTTATGCGCCGCATCGCGCAGATGACGCGCCTCTCTCCGGTTAACGTGGAGGTGCCTGAGGATGTGCTGGTGCTGCGCGTGATTGGCCCGCTCTTCTTTGCCGCGGCGGAAGGATTGTTCAGCGATCTGGAGTCCCGCATCGCGGGGAAACGGGTTGTGGTGCTGAAGTGGGATGCCGTCCCGGTGCTGGATGCCGGCGGTCTGGATGCCTTCCAGCGCTTTGTGAAACGTCTGCCGGAAGGCTGCGAGCTGCGGGTCAGCAACTTGGAATTCCAGCCCCTGCGCACCATGGCGCGTGCGGGCGTGCAGCCGATCCCTGGCCGCCTTGCCTTTTATCCTAACCGTGAAGCCGCGTTAGCGGATCTGTGAGTTACCTGATGCAGAGAAACGTCTCTGCATCATCACCCCGATCGCCTGCTGGAGCCATGCAAGCACGGCAGGCGTCATCCAGGTTCCTTTCATCAGATGCGGCTCCTGCTGCATAGCCGTACGAAACTTTTGCTGGGTCTCCGGGTTGGTGCCTGCGTAGGACTGGAACAATGCCAGCCAGTTTTCAGCCAGCTTTTGCGCCTCCTTCGAGTCAGGAGCGATATTGTCCCGCTGCGCCTGATGCAGTTTCGCCACCAGCGGCGGCCACTCCATCATGCGGTCAAAATAATGCGCCCGGGTAAAGGCCATCTCTTCGGCAGTGAGATACTTCTCCCATATGCTGAGCTTAGATTCCGCAAACGCGCGCGTGATGTAATCTGTCATCTCCGGGGTGATGCCGGTCTGCGCCTGCATCTGTGGCTCTACGCTGTGCATCTCGTTCAGCCGGGTGAGAAACTCCGGCTTGCCCGCCGTGTCCTGTTCAAGACGTTCCATCCAGCGCGTCGCCAGATCCATCGCCCGCGTGTCAGTAACGGGTATATCCTGTTCCAGCAGCGCGTTAGCCTCTGCCACCAGCCCTGACCAGATAGCCGCCAGCGCATCCTTCTGTACCGCAAACGGCAACTGCTGTAACTCTTCTTTGCTAAACCAGCGATCGTACATATTCATTAACTCCAGAGTCTGTAGCCAGGACTCCAGATCCGGCGTCGCATCGTCGGTAAGCCCGGTACGCAGCTCCACCAGCCGGTCGCGCAGCGTGTGTATACTGCGCAGCTGTTTATCTAGCTGCGTGATTTGCGCATCGAGTAGCTCGGTCAACGACAGCGACTCCTTTTCCAGAAAATCCCTGATTTCGGCAAGTTCCAGCCCCGCTTTTGCCAGCGCCTGGATCATGTGCAGACGCTGTACATCCGCCAGGTTGTAAAGCCGGTAACCTGCCGCGCTTCTGGCAGAAGGCAGCAACAGCCCTGTTTGCTCGTAGTGATGCAATGTCCGCACGGTGATACCGGCTCGTTTCGCCAGCTCACCCACCTGAATCAACATAACTGCTCCTTTTTACTTTGCCAGTGCCACCACTCTGGAGCCTTACGTTACGTGAGGGTCAATATGCTATGCAAAAAAAAAAACGACTCCGGATGGAGTCGTTTCGATGTTCTTCATCATGCACTAGCTGTGCTTATGCTGGTCGCGACGACAGCGTTTGTCGTAGTGGCGCACCCACCAGTATTTATCGCAGACTTCCTCATGTCCGCTTACGCGCGCCCCGGCGAGCCACAATACTGCACCGAGGAAGATGCTCAATACCGCGCCATGCGCGAAGTATTGTGGGAGATCAAGCTGCGGCAGCTGGTTTAAAATGGAATAACCTACGCCGACTACCATCACGAAGAGCCCCAACCCCATCAGCACGTTACCGAGTAACGAAGCGTTTTTGCGTTTCATGTGTCACCTCCGGAACTTTGGGTTGTCAGGGGAAAAGCCCCTAATCCTTGTGTGTAAAGTATAGACAACGCCCCTTTTATGAGTTGCGTGAATGATCACAATTACAGATAACTCCCAGACAAAAATTTACAAATAACATGTTGAACAACTTGAAATTCTAATTGTTCAGATAAGTAATTATTTGCTTCTCGCTGTGACGAACGCAGAATTTTGTCAAGCGGCGCGCCAGACAGTAAACTACGCGCCAGATCTGGAACCCATTAGGAATTGAATCGTGACGATTAAACTGATTGTCGGCCTCGCCAACCCGGGCGCGGAGTATGCGGCCACCCGCCACAACGCCGGAGCCTGGTACGTCGATCTGCTGGCCGAACGGTTACGTGCTCCCCTGCGTGAAGAACCAAAATTCTTCGGCTATACCTCACGTATCAACCTTGCTGGCGCGGATGTTCGCCTGCTGGTGCCCACCACCTTTATGAACCTGAGTGGTAAAGCGGTGGCGGCAATGGCAACCTTTTATCGCATCAATCCGGATGAAATTCTGGTGGCTCACGATGAACTGGATCTCCCGCCTGGCGTAGCAAAATTCAAGCTGGGCGGCGGACACGGCGGTCACAACGGTCTTAAAGACATCATCAGCAAGTTGGGCAATAACCCGAATTTCCACCGTTTGCGCGTGGGAATTGGCCATCCGGGCGATAAAAACAAAGTTGTCGGTTTCGTGCTCGGTAAACCCCCGGTTTCCGAACAAAAACTGATTGACGAGGCGGTAGACGAAGCGGCGCGCTGCACTGAAATCTGGCTGCAAGACGGCTTAACCAAAGCGACAAATCGCTTACACGCTTTCAAAGCGCAATAATCCGCCCGATACGGCTTTTTTACCGCGCGTCATGCGGGTTACGTGTATAATAGGCGTAGTTATTTACTTTTCATCAATCGGTTATCGTTAACGGATTGATTATCAAGATATTAAGGTGATTTAGAAATGGGATTCAAATGCGGTATCGTCGGTCTGCCAAACGTGGGCAAATCCACCCTGTTTAACGCGCTTACCAAAGCGGGTATCGAAGCGGCGAACTTCCCGTTCTGTACCATCGAACCGAACACCGGCGTGGTGCCAATGCCGGACCCGCGTCTGGACCAGCTTGCGGAAATCGTGAAGCCGCAGCGCATTCTGCCCACCACCATGGAGTTCGTGGACATCGCGGGCCTGGTGAAGGGTGCCTCCAAAGGCGAAGGTCTGGGTAACCAGTTCCTGACCAACATCCGTGAAACCGAAGCGATCGGCCACGTTGTGCGCTGCTTCGAGAACGACAATATCATCCACGTTAACAACAAAGTGGATCCGGCTGACGATATCGACGTTATCAACACCGAGCTGGCGCTCTCTGACCTCGACACCTGCGAACGTGCAATTCACCGCGTGCAGAAGAAAGCGAAAGGCGGCGATAAGGATGCGAAAGCGGAACTGGCTGCGCTGGAAAAATGCCTGCCACAGCTGGAAAACGCGGGCATGCTGCGCGCGCTGAAAAACCTGACTGACGAAGACAAGGCGGCGATCAAATACCTGAGCTTCTTGACCCTGAAGCCAACCATGTACATCGCCAACGTTAATGAAGACGGTTTCGAGAACAACCCGTACCTGGACAAAGTGCGTGAAATCGCCGCGGCGGAAGGTTCTGTGGTTGTAGCGGTTTGCGCTGCCGTTGAATCCGATATCGCAGAGCTGGACGACGCCGACCGTGAAGAGTTCATGGCCGAGCTGGGTCTGGAAGAGCCGGGCCTGAACCGCGTGATCCGCGCGGGCTATGAGCTGCTGAACCTGCAGACCTACTTCACCGCTGGCGTGAAGGAAGTGCGTGCGTGGACCATCCCTGTAGGTGCAACTGCGCCTCAGGCGGCTGGTAAAATACACACTGACTTCGAGAAAGGCTTTATTCGTGCGCAGACTATCGCGTTTGAAGACTTTATCACTTACAAGGGTGAGCAAGGCGCGAAAGAAGCAGGCAAGATGCGTGCGGAAGGGAAAGATTATATCGTTAAAGATGGCGACGTGATGAACTTCCTGTTTAA
>NZ_JADBQQ010000011.1:435116-436007 GCF_014895985.1 Enterobacter cloacae complex sp. P2B
CACGCTTTGGCGTGGATTTTACCAATATACTGAACTAATTCGTTTAATAAATAAAAATATTATAGCATAAATATGCTATTACTTTCTTTATCCATGTCCAGGCTTCCTAACGCTCCAAGATCTAAAGAATAAATCTCATCAGTACCTTTGCGTAAATTCAAAAAGTACCCAAGATCACCATCTTGACCAATTAATAAAACGTCAGGCTCAACCTCTTGAATTGTATATGTATTATTTCTTTCAAGTAAATCAAAACAATTGAATACATAAAGCAGGTCACCATTTGCTCGTTGAATTTCATAAGAATCAGTGTCCTTGACGTTCTCAATCATAAAGCGCTTATATTCAGAAGGTAAAGACCTGCGTATGAGTTTTTCAATTTCATTTAACTGATCAATTAAATCCTGTTTTTCCATATCGGCTTACCTATTAATGAATAGGTTATATATCAAAATAAATATTACTATTATTAGACTCTCTCAATTGGTCAAAATATTTATACGAGTCACTAATCGATTTCCTTGCCTGCTGCTTTGGAAAACCTGCATCAATCATTTCTTTGTAACTGATATGAAACTCTTGTTTCAACGTTGTATCCCAACCTCCCGGTAAAGCTCTACGAGTTCGTTGAGCAGAACTTATATTTCGTGCGGACTGCCTGATGCGGATTTAAGTAACGTAGCAGGTGCAGTATTTCTCTGGTAACCGTTAATTCTTTTCTTAGCCCAAGCATCTTGTATTGGGTGGTGACTTTGTACAAACCCATCATTTTTACTATTTGTGTGGCCCGACGCCCTGTTTACACCAGGAGAAAGATTACCATGTGGATCAACATCACCCGTTTTATATCCGTTCGGTGCTTTACATCTCGACAACCCCCACGGACCCACC
>NZ_JADBQQ010000012.1:0-2246 GCF_014895985.1 Enterobacter cloacae complex sp. P2B
GTTTTACATCATCAATAAACTTATTGATGCCACTATCTGAATTACCGTCATAGGTTAATGCATACACCAAATCTTGCTGGCCTATATTTTTACCCATAGAATTTAATCGAGAAAATACTTCAACTACTTCAGAAAGGCTGCCCCCATCGAGTTTGATAACAGCCATTTTGTATTTTCTAATTTTATCCGCCAATGACTCAGCCTTTTCAATCAGTGAATCATCAGAAGTTAACTCAATTATGCGCCGAGCTTCCTTCAAGAAAGACGTGGTCTTCCTCAAAGACTTAATACTTATTAAATGAGGATCGTCAATTTTAGAAGAGGAGTGTGTGAAGACGTTATCTTTAAGATTGAAATAAAGGTCCCATTTACCATTTTCATCTACAATATCATCTGATAAACAACAAAATAGTGTTGTGAGTCTTTGCTGCCCGTCAACAATATAATATCTTTCCCCTGAAGAAACAGTTACAGATCTTCCCCCAACATAGTTTGGAGTGGGAATATCATTACCGCCACCATTCCAAAGGAGGATAGATCCGATTGGGTAGCCTTTATAAATGCTATCAAAAAGATATTTAATATCTTTTTCTTTCCATACATATGGTCTTTGAAATTCAGGCAAAACAATCTTCCCATTTTCGATGCTTAAGACCAAATCATCGATAAACATCACTTCTGGGCTTACTGATGGTATTCCACTTTTATTATCACTCATAAAACCCTCTCAATAGCCTGACAAATGTTAATAAATTCTGAGCTTATTTTACCACAACGAGTATCAAAGTCACCTTTTGTTAAAATCTTATCTTCAGCATAAACCAATTCAGCAATGTCTTTACCGAAGCCATTTTTTATAGCCTGATAAACGTCATCTTTTAGATCAGAATACAATCCATTAAATAAATCATCATTTTTTTTCCAGTGCCCTCCCCTTTTCTTAAATCCAAACTTATAATCGTAATAATCTTTTTGTTCGACTGAAAGGGTATTAAACTTTTGAATAATAGTCTTTCGTGCATGATCTAAAGAACTAATAATAGAGTCAGGTATATAGTTTTCTATTTCTCTTTTTTGCAAGGTGCAACAAACCACACCTTGTTCTTTAGCTGTATCAATTATTTTTTGCTGAACTTCACTGATATTGCAAGTTGGATTCAAACGATCAGAATCATGAATTACAACAATTCGATTTAAACCGTTCATTTTCGCTGATTCATTTTTTATATGTTTAGGTATTTCACCACAACCGCCTGCTCCCTTTATCTCCCAAGATTTGTTTTTCGATTCAAGTAAATATCCTTTGCCTTGACTTTTTATTACCACTTCGATAAATGCGGCATCACTAAATTCATTTTCTAAAATTAAAACGGCCTTTCTGCTTAAAATTTCATTTAACTGTGATGCTTTAATGGTATGATTTCTATCATTACTCACAGTAACTGTTATTCCATAGGAAAAATTTTTATATCCTGATGCAACAACTAGTCTCTTTAAATATTCCCTATCAGTGTTAGAAATGTTGCTATTATTCATCAAATCTTGGATGTTAGAAACATCCAATGAATGGTTCTCTCTATGTGAAAGCATTCCTGTAAAAAATAATAATTTATCTTCTGGATTAGCTAATATTGCAGGATCACATTTGATTTTCATCATTTCCTCCTGCATTGTTAATGGCAATAACCTCTTCAAAATCCTCTTCAAATATTCCTGATGGCCACCAACTCACTGAACCATTTTTATTTATTTCAATCGGTTTTAGACATGCTGTTCTATTTTCCATATCATAGTCAACATAAACAAGATTTACATCCTTGTTATTTATTCCTTCTGCAATTCGGCGCCTAACTCTTAAAACAAATTCTTTTGAGTGAGTCTCAATCAATATTATATTTGAGTCCTTGGCTTCAAGGTATAAATCTGCAACAATCCCACAAGCAGCTGGGTGGATATGTAATTCAGGCTGCTCAATAATTTCGATGCCATCTATACCCTTGAGATCACGAACATTTCTGTTGACTATTGATGGGAATACTTGTGCGAATCCCATCCCTTCATCTATTATATTTGACTCATTATGTTCACTAATGCAATATACAGAGAATGATTGCCCAAGGGATTTGATTGAAAAATATTTACCATTAAAGTTGATTTGCATCCATTTTTTTATTTTTTCGCCAAGCAAACCATTAGATTTTTTCTCTAAATCATTAAAAACATATGGTGCATTTTGACCTCTGTCT
>NZ_JADBQQ010000012.1:2318-54184 GCF_014895985.1 Enterobacter cloacae complex sp. P2B
CTCCAATGTCATAATTCTTGATAATTTTAGAAGTATATGTCCGATTAAGTTCAGATCGAAAAGGTCCCAGGTAACTTAAATTAAAGTTATAATTTTTTATTTTATCAAGGAGTTCAAATGTGTTTAGATGTTTCACTGGTAGGTTATGACCAGAAGGGATTAGCCCATCAAAATCTAATAACGTAAATTCGTCTTCAACAAAATATCTAAGGTTATTATTTGATTCCAGTTCCTCCAAGTCCATTTCAGCATTAAAACAAACCTCATCATAAGAGCATGAAAATTTTGATACCACTAACTGACTTAATTCCGTTGAATATCTTAATTCGGTTATGAAATTTATAATTATCCCTTCACAATCAAATGTCGCACCAAGTTCAAGTTTAGTATATTCTTTATGTCCGTGAACTAAATCTTGATATGTTGCAGCGATATCTATGTCTAAAGGAGAAAAATCTAATACATTGCCATTAGTTAAATTCAATGATTTCAAAATCATTGGAATTAAGCGCGTAAGAGCACTTTTGCCAGCACTATTTTTTCCGATAAAGATATTCATTTTGCTGATATCTAAATCTATTTTTTTATAAGCCTTATAATTTTTTGCATGTATAGCTATTGGTCTAATCATAATTTTATTCATTTCCCTCTAAATTTATATTAGCCATCTTCTAACCGTCTGAAACTTTACTCAGTTTATCTTAACTTATTAAAAAATAATAATAAATCTCTACTTATTAAAATGTACCTTTGAAAAGTAGACACTCTGCGGTACGCTTTTCGGTATCACTTACCTCGGTATTTCACGCAGCGCGCCGGAGGACTTCCGCCCCGGACGGGGCCCTGAATGCCCCTGATATCTGATGCTCCGGAGCTTAACCTGTCGCCAGCTGTCATTCTGCCCAATGAGAATTTCATGCCGATGCTGCCCGGAGGTAAAGGCCCGGTTAATCCTGCTCGGGCCTACCTGCTTTCCCTCAACTCCGCCCGTAGTTGGCAGACCATGGCCTCGTTCCTTAGCATTCTCGCCGACATGCTAGGGGCCGCTTCCCTGGAGTCCAACCGCAGGGGTAGCCTGCGGCGCCATTACGTAATGGCCGTCACGGAACTCCTGCGCGAGATCGGCCGTGCCACTGCCGCCATCTGCGGCAGCCTAGGGCATTCCGCAATCTCAGTAAGCCGGGCAAGCGCAGAAGTTGTTGACATCGGAAAGGTATAATTAATTAAATATTTGAGGGCGTAGGTTGCATGCTCTCACTCTGTCAAAGCAAAAAAGGCCGCATCCTGCAGCCTTTTCACCCTTTCGGGAACACCCAAACATGCTTCTCCGGCAGCGAAAGATGGCAGTGCTGCGGATCCCGAACCTCATGCCCATATGCGCGAATGACAAAATCATCTCCCGGCGTGCGGAACAGGTACTCCCAGCGGTCGCCAAGATACATGCTGGTGAGCAGCGGCAGCTCAAGCTGATTTTCCCCTGGCCCCTCAACCACCGCCACGCGCTCGACCCGGATCACCGCCGTAGCGTCATTACCGCTCTGTACCCCTTCGCCCGCCAGGCCCCACAGCACCCAGCCTTTCCCTTCGATACGCGCTCTGCCGTCGCGCACTTCGGTGACCTTGCCGTGCAGGCGGTTGTTGCTGCCCATAAACTCTGCGGTAAACAGCGTTTTCGGCGAGCCGTACATCTCCTGCGGCGTGCCCTGTTGCTCAATTTTGCCGTTGTTAAGCAGCAGGATGCGGTCGGATATGGACATCGCTTCGTTCTGGTCGTGCGTCACCATCAGCGCGGATAGCCCGAGTTTGATAATCAGCTCGCGCAGGAACACGCGGGCCTCTTCGCGCAGCTTGGCGTCGAGGTTGGAAAGTGGCTCGTCCAGCAAAATCACCGGTGGGTTGTACACCAGCGCCCGGCCAATCGCCACGCGCTGCTGTTGCCCGCCGGAGAGCTGGTGCGGGTGACGTTTGCCAAGATGGCCCAGACCCAGCTGGTCCAGTACGTCCTGTACGCGCTGCTGGATCTCTTTGGCCGGAACTTTACGCAGCTTGAGCGGATAGGCCACGTTCTCAAACACGGTTTTGTGCGGCCACAGGGCATAGGACTGGAACACCAGCCCCAGGTTACGCTCTTCTGCCGGGATCTCACTGCGCGGCGTGCCGTCGTAAACTTTATTGTTGCCAATGACAATCGACCCCTGCGTCGGTTTTTCCAGACCCGCGACGGCACGCAGCAGGGTGGTTTTACCACTGCCGGAGGGGCCTAACAAGGAGACCACTTCGCCGCGCTTCAGGTTCATGGAGACACCTTTTAAAACAGGATTGTCGCCGTAGGTTAAGTGCAGATCGTCAACCGCTAATTCAATCATGTATTTTCACTCCGAAACGAAGGGCAATGCCCAGACCTACCACGACCAGCAGGATGTTAATGAAAGAGAGCGCCGCCACGATATCAATGGCACCCGCGGCCCAGAGGGAAACCAGCATTGAACCGATGGTCTCCGTGCCGGGGGAAAGCAGATACACACCCGTTGAGTATTCGCGCTCAAAGATCAGAAACATCAGCAGCCACGAACCAATAAGACCGTAGCGGGAGAGGGGAATGGTCACATGGCGGGTGATCTGCCCGCGCGTCGCCCCGGTGCTGCGCGCGGCTTCTTCAAGCTCTGGCCCCACCTGCAGCAGCGTGGAAGAGATAAGCCTCAGCCCGTAAGCCATCCACACCACGGTATAGGCCAGCCAGACGCTGAAAATGGTGCTGCGCAGCGAACGCAGCCAGACGATGACGTTCTCGCGCATCCAGTCGGTCCAGGCGAACCCGGAAAGCCAGCCGGATTTCAGCGAGTTGTCCAGCCACATCGGCAGGAACAGGAACACCCACAGGAACGCCAGACCGGCAAGCAGGCCAGGCACGGCGCGCGGCACCAGCACGCTGTAGTCCAGGAAGCGCGTGGTGTTATCCGGTTTACGGTGCATCGCAATCCCGACGAACAGGTAGCACGCCACGGCCAGCGCGCCGCCAATCACCCCAATTGCCATGGAGTTGACGATGGCGCGCAGCAGGTTGGGCTGTGCCCAGATGGTGCGGAAAGTGCTCAGCGAAAGCTCATCCCACAGCGAAACGCCCACACCCCAGTTGGAGATAAACGCGCGCAGCACCACGCCGAGCAGCGGCACGCCGATGGTGACGGTGAGCCAGAAGGCAACCACCGCCCCGGCAACCCAGCGCCATTTGCCCAGCGGTAACGCGCGAGCCTGGGAGGCTTTCCCTTTCATAGTGACGAAGCGGTTGGCGGTGCGCATCAGACGACGCTGGAGCATCACCAGCGGGATGGTGATGCAGATCAGCACTACGGCAACCGCCGCCATCAGGTGATATGACGGTGTGCCGAGCTTGTTCGTCAGCTGGTACAGGTAGGTTGCCAGCACCATATTGCCTTCCGGATCGCCGAGCACCAGCATCAGGCCAAATACTTCCAGCCCGAGGAAGAACAGCAGCACGATGGCGTACAGGATCGACGGGCGCACCATCGGCAGGCTGACGGAGGTCATCACCTGCAGCGGAGAGGCACCCGCAATGCGCGCGGCTTCTTCCACATCAGAGCCGACGCTGCGCAGCGCGGATGAAATATAGAGATAGGCATGCGGCACGTGCGTCAGGCCAGCAATGACCACGATGCTCGACATATCGTAGATGTTCCACGGCACAAAGCCGATCAGCGCCTGCGCCCACAGGGACAGAAAGCCCACGGGACCGGCAGCCACCACATAGCCAAAGCCGAGCACCATCGGCGATACGAAAATGGGGACCAGGATCAGCGGTTCAATCAGGCGGCGGCCGGGCAGGTCGGTGCGAACCATCAGAAACGCCAGCACGCCACCCAGCGGAATGGCGATGATGACCAGCCCGAAGGCGAGAATAAAGCCGCTTCTCAGGGCCTTATAGAAATCAGGGTCGGTGAAGATAAAGCCAAATGATTCAAGGCTCCACTCTTTTGCCGGAGAAAAGAACGGAGCGGACAGGAAGCTCTGTATCACGATAAATGACAGCGGCGTGTAGATAACCAGAGCGGTTATCAGCACGACGATGCCGCGCGGCAGGCTTTGCCACTTTCTGCGTAATGTATTCATGGGGTATCCCTGGTGTTGCAGCCCAATAAAACGAACTCAGTCGACAGGGAGCGCGACGGCGTGCGCCGCGCCCGAACGCTTATTTGGCGGCGGCTGCACGCCACTCTTTGATGTACTCCAGGCGTTTTTTCGGCTGCAGGTACTCCAGCAGCGTTTCATCAACCGGGATCGGCTTCAGCGCGTTACCGAGGATTTTGGTCAGGCCGTCAATATCATTTTTGCCTTCGATATCGTTACGGATGGAGGGAATATCCGCCTGACTGGCCAGAATGCTTTGCCCTTTTTCAGACAGCACATAGTCAAGCCACAGTTTTGCCGCATTGCTGTTTTGCGCCTGCTGGCTGATGAACGACACGCGCGAGAGCACCAGCGTGTAATCTTTCGGGTACGAAATGCCGAGAGAAGGATCGTTCTTCGCACGGGCTTCAGCATAGGATCCGAGGATGTTAAAGCCGATCAGGTTTTCACCGGAGGAAACCCTCTCCATCATGGTGCCCGTTGATGACTGCACTGCTAAGCCGCCTTTGGCGACGTCGGCCAGGGTTTTAAAGTAGTTTGGATCGGCCTTGTGATCCTGCACGGAAAGCATAAAGCCAAGACCCGATTTTTCGATGTCGTAGGTGGTGACTTTGCTCTTGAATTTGTCCGTCTGGCTGGCAATCAGCTTCGCCAGCGCAGCGTGAGAATCCGGCACGTCGCCAGCCGGGATCAGGCGCTTGTTGTAGATAAAGACCACTGGCTCATAGGTGGTGCCGTATGCCTTATCTTTCCAGACTGCCCATTTCGGCAGCTGACTTTGCTCCGGCGATTTGTACTCCATGGCGTAGTCGGTGGCGAGTTTCAGCCCGGTGTCCATTGAGGAGCTCCAGACCACGTCGCCGCTACCGCCACCGGAGGCCTGTTCGCTGATAAAACGGTTGTACAGCTCGGTGCTGTTCATGTCGTTGTATTCAACTTTGATGCCCGGGTAGGTTTTTTCGAAGCCCGCAATCAGCGGCCCGGCGGCTTTGGTGTCGGTGGTGGAGTAAATCACCACCTTGCCCTCTTTGGTGGCGGCATCGACAACTTTTTGATACTCAGCAGGATAGCCCTGCGGCAGGGCAGAGAGTGCAGAAGCAGAGAACAGTACGGTAGCGGTAAGCAGAGAAATTCGGAACGTGTTCGACATTATAGTTAACCTTTTAGTTACATTTGAGGAACTAATTGTCAACATAGCGTAAAGCGCGCCTCCGACAATAGGGAGGCGCGGGCAATGATTCCGAAGTGTGACTGTCACCATCGTTTCAGCAATTAACACCATAAAATCCGCGAACGTTTGCCTGCGAACGGTTTCGGATTACGGTTTATCGTCGGCTTTGCGGTATAGCCGCCGTGGATGACCAATATTGCCATACAGCATTTCGACGATGATTAACCCGCTCTCCACGCAGTATTCCAGGTAGCGACGCCCCGTGGTTTTGCTGATCCCCACGTTTTCCACCACCTCTTCAACCGACATCGCGCTGTCGGGATGTTCGGCGAACAGGCGTTTAATCCTTTCCAGCGTTTGGGGTTCAATGCCCTTCGTCGACGGCGTAATGGAGGCTTCCGCGGCAGGCAGATTAAACAGACGATCCAGCGCGTGCTGGTCGACCACTTTCACCTGCTGCACGGTGTGGACGAAGCGCATAAACCGCTCCAGCGAGGCGTGCAGGCGCTGGAAAAAGACGGGCTTGATCAGGTAGTCAAACGCGCCGCTGCGCATGGCATGGCTGCAGGTCTGCATATCGCTGGCGGCGGTGATGAAGATCACCGAGCATTCATAGCTTTTCAGCAGCGGGTTATCGATGAGCTCCACGCCTTTACCGTCCGGGAGGTAGTTGTCCAGCAGGATAAGCCGCGGCTGATGCTGACGAATCAGGCTGCATGCCTGCTCAATCGACGCGGCGATGCCCACCACGCGCAAGTGAAAATTCTGCTCGATATACTCGCGATGCAGTTCCGCCAGGTGCGGTTCATCTTCAACGATCACAACGTCAAGTGGTTGGGTCATGCTGTTGTCCATTGGGAATAAACACAGAAAAAATGGTGCCCTGCGGCGTGTTGTCGGCGATTTCTATGCTGCCGCCCGCTTTCCTGATATAGCCTGCCACCAGAAACAGGCCAATACCGTGCTCGGTACCCACAATGTCGTTTTCACTTTCCGGTTTGCTGCTGAACCCCTGGCGGAAAATGTGTGGCTTCACCGCCTCATCCACACCGCAGCCTTTGTCTGCCACCTCTATCAACAACTCCTGGTTGCGGTCAGAAATGTAGAGTTCCACCGGCGCGGGGACCGGTGCCTTAAGGGTCGCGTCCACCGCGTTATCCAGCAGGTTACCAATAATGGACATCAGCTCCGTTTCGTTGAGCGTGCCGGGCATGCGGGTGAGCTGGCAGGCCGGGTCAAACTGCAGTTCAACGCCTTTTTCGCGTGCGCTGACGTATTTTCCTAACAGCAGCCCGCACAGGGCCGGAGAGGAAAAATGGGCCGAAACGAAGTCCAGCACGCGCTGCGCGCCTTCTGACTGCATCTGGATGTAACGGATCGCCTCGTCATAGTGTTTCATCTGCAGCAGCCCCACCAGCGTCGCGGTCCAGTTCAGCTGCTCGTGGCGCATAATGCGCAGGTTGTCCGCATAGCGCTTGATCTGGCTCAGTTGGCTGCTGAGGGTGTTAATGTCGTTTTTGTCGCGAAAGCTGTATACCCAGCCGCTTTCAACGCCGGGGTCGACCTCAATCGCCACGCGGTTAACGATCACCTCTCGCTGGTTAAGGACTGCGATCTGGTCGTGGCGACCAGCGCTTACCGAGGCGTAGCGCTGGGATAAAAAGCCCGGCGACATCTGCAGAACGACTTCCAGCGGTTTGCCGATAAGTTCTTTCTCACTTTGATGAATATCCAGCATCTCCCTGGCTGCCCGGTTTATTAGAATCAGCTGCTTCTCTTCATTGATGGCAAATACCCCCTCGTACATCGCTTCTAATAGCGCACGTTGCTGCAAAACCAGCTGGGCGATATCTTTCGGCTCAAGGCGGAACATCTGCTTTTTAAGATTGCGGGTAAACAGCCAGGAGAAAATAAACAGCAACAGCAGAAGGGCAATACCGTACAGTCCAGCCTGCCAGAGAATGCGGGCGTTAATATTGGCGATATACGAGGTCAGATAGCCGACCGAGACGATGCCAATTACCTGATGCTGCGCATTAAAGATTGGCGCTTTGCTGCGCAGCGACACCCCAATCCCGCCCTGACGCACGGAAATAATGGTTTTGCCTTTTAACACCTCCGCATTATCCCCTCCAATCATCGGTAAATTAATGCGCTCCGGTGATTCCGAATGATAAAGGTGCTGTTCCCGGGTATCGCCAATCACAATATAGCTGGCATCGCTTTCGGCACGCAGCGGCTGTATTAAGCGGGCGATACCGGGGATATCTCTGGCTGCCACCATTTCCGCCAGACCCGGTATCAGGGCGATTTCACTGGCCTGAACCCGGGCGCGCTGGCCCAAATCGTGGTGTAGCTGTCGGTCAATAAAATGAAACAGGATCGTTCCCAGCAGAACTAACAGCAGGCAGGAGAAGCACACCAGCGCTAAAAACAGCTTTACCTGAAAAGAGAGTCTGCGTTTCATTCAACCTGTGCTAGCCCTATGAAAGTGAGAGATTTGCGGAGCCTGACATGTGCCAATAGCGGACGCAATCTGGCGAGAAAAGAGTTGTGACCTGGCTTTTCGTTTTCGGCGTTATAGCCATCAGGATCCCGTAAGGCTATGCTTCATTCAGCACGATAATAATTACAGAGGCAATGTCATGGATAAAGAACTACTGGATGAGGGGTACCGGGCCTATACCGGCGAGAAAATTGACGTTTACTTTAATACCGGGATCTGCAAACACTCAGGTAACTGCGTGCGTGGGAGCGCAAAGCTGTTTAATCTGAAACGTAAGCCGTGGATCATTCCCGATGAAGTGGACGTTGAAACGGTTGTACGCGTGATTGATACCTGCCCGAGCGGTGCGCTGAAGTATCGCCAAAAATAAGCGAGGAACCATGGATATTCTGGAAGGCCATAACAAGTTTTACGTGAATGATGAGAACGGCAACCAGGTCGCAGAGATTGTCTTCGTGCCGACCGGCGAGCACCTGAGCATTATCGAGCATACTGATGTGGATGAGAGCCTGAAAGGGCAGGGCGTCGGTAAACAGCTGGTGGCGAAAGTGGTGGAGAAGATGCGCGGTGAGAACCGCAAAATTATTCCGCTGTGCCCGTTTGCGAAGCATGAGTTTGATAAGACGCGGGAATATGACGATATTCGGGCCTAAATAACGCGCCCGGCAGCACGCCGGGCACGAGTACGTCTAGCCAACAAACATCACCGACACGCACAGCACGCCGACGACCAGCGTCAGCAGGCTGCCAATTGAGCGGTACGGTTTCAGGGAAGGGATCAGATACGTCGACAGCGTCGGCATGATAAACAGGATCATGGCGATAAGCGGGCCGCTGATAGCGTAAATCATCGAGATGGCGTTCGGGTTAATGCAGCAGACCGCAAAGGTGATTAACGACACTCCCATAATGGAAATCGCGCGGTTAAAGGCGCGGCTCTTTTTAATCCCCACTTGATTTAGCGACGACTTCACGATCTCCGTCGCCCCTTCAATCACCCCAAAATAGGTGCCGAGGAACGATTTCGACATCGCTACGATCGCCACGATAATCCCGGAAATGCCGAGCCAGGCTGGGGAAGACGGCATCATCGACAGCGCTGACAGAATCGTCACCCCCTGCTCTTTGGCGGCCATAATATAGGACGGTGGGATAGAGAGCAGGCAACTGAAGACAAAGAACAGCACGCTCAGGCAGATAATCAGGTACGCCACCTTCATGATCTTCTTGCATTTATCCATGGCACCGTCGGCAAACTTCTCGCGACGGTCAACGGCAAACGTTGAGATAATCGGGGTATGGCTAAAGGCAAACACCATCACCGGAATTGAAATCCATACCTGATGCAGCGTTTGGCGATCGAAGGCCATCTGGCTGGTGAGCAACGAGGGCTGCCAGCCTCCGGTGAGATAGATCGAGACAAACAGGAAATAGGCAATCAGCGGAAACACAAGGAAACCCATCACTTTTATCGTGATATGCCGTCCCATCAGGAAAATCAGATTCAATACCAGCACCACCCCCAGGCTGACCAGCACGCGAACGGTGGTGTCCACCGTCAGGTGTTTTGCCAGCTGCTCGGTTAACGAGTTGGTAATGGCCACCGCATAAATCTGCACCACCACAAAAAAGGCGATGAAATAGAGCGTGGTGATCAGATTGCCAATCTTCTTACCATAGTAGTGGGAGACGGCGCCGGTGATCCCTTCATTACCTTTTGTGTTTGACGAGAGAATAAATTGCGCCAGCGCCCGGTGCGGCCAGTAGGTTAACGGATAGGCCACGAGGGCGGTGATAAACAGGACAATAGCGCCTGCGGAGCCCAGCTGAATGGGCAAGAACAGCGTTCCTGCGCCCACGGCCGTGCCATAGAGAGCGAAACTCCAGAGAGTCTCATCTTTTGACCAAATTTTCGACATTAGAGCAACGTTTCAACTAACAAACCATCAGAATGGCGTGCAATTTACCATAGTTATGCCTGAAGAGCGCAGTTGCTTCGACGGAGTTTGGCCGGAACAGGCGTCCGGCCAGCGGGGGTTTAGCCTGCCAGAGCGCGTCGTTGCTGGCGACGCTTAAGGAATTTCTCACGCAGGTTATCGTATGCCCAGTTATAGAACATGGTGTATGGCAGGAAGAACAGGAAGAAACCAATTTCTAACGTGAATGCCTCAAGCAGGGTCACGCCCAGCACGGCGGCGACAATCGACACGCCGATTACAATAAACCCGCATTCGAACCCCAGGGCGTGCAGCGCGCGCACTTTTGCCGTACGTTTTACGCGCTGGACAGGCCAGAAACGGTCGAAACCGAAGTTATAGATAATGTTCCAGAGCATGGCGGTGGTAGCCAGGATAATGGTTAACCCACCCATCTCCACCACCGAGCGCTGCATCAGCCATGCCGCCGTGGGGGCGAGAATTGCCGTGGCAATCCCTTCGAAACAGACAGCATGAAAGATCCGCTCCGGCAGCTTACGTTGGAGTGCATCCTGATGTTGCATAGTGTAGACCTCATTTATTCACCGGTATGGGCGTTGATGTAGCCTATTTTTATCGCTAAAGCTGATATATTAAAGATGGTATCCATCGATAAAGTAGATAGTTTATGCGCTATTCACCTGAAGCTCTTACCGCGTTTGTTGAGACCGTTGCGGCAGGCTCTTTCTCTGCTGCCGCGCGCAGGCTGCGTAAAAGCCAGTCGACGATCAGCACCTCCATTGCCAATCTTGAAGCCGATCTGGGTTTCGAACTGTTTGACCGCTCGGCGCGCCAGCCGGTGTTAACGGTCCAGGGGGAACAGGTGCTGGGCTATGTGCAGGCCATCCTCGCCGCCAGCACGCGGCTGGATGAACTGGCGGTGTCGTTAACGGCACAAACGGAGGCGCGTCTGACGTTTGTCCTCTCCGATACCCTCAACCCCGACGTGCTTGAAGATCTGATGAAGCAGTTTGACGCTCGCTTTCCCCACACGGAGTTCGAATGCCTGATTGGCGAGGAAGAGGACGTGATCGATCTGCTGCAAAAGGAGCGCGCGCAGGTGGGGCTGACGGAAGCGCGAGACGGTTATCCTACGGATATTGGCGCTACCAGGCTGCCGATGCAGACCCGAATGGCGATATATGCCGCGACCACGCATCCGCTCGCCGGACAACACGAGGTGCAGAGCGACGAGCTGCACGGCTGGCGGGAACTGAGGCTCAGCACCTTCCTTGAGCGCGAGGCTGAGATCGCGCGCGGGCCCGTCTGGTCAGCGCCGAACTACCTGTTACTGCTGAGTATGGCCGTCCAGGGGTTCGGCTGGTGCGTGCTGCCGTGCGCGCTGGTGGCTGAATTCGCCGCCGCGAAGTCGCTGGTACAGCTCAATGTTCCCGGCTGGCCACGGGCGATCGGCATCGATCTGCTGTGGAATAAACGATCCCCTCCCGGCGTGGCCGGAAGCTGGCTGCGGCAGTATCTGCAGGATGCACGCTAATCCTTGTGATTAAACTCACTATTTTTAAACAATTAAGATAATTGCCAGTAACAATCCTCTACTATCGTCATGTCATTTAACACAGAGGTCGTGATGAAAGATGTCGTAATAGTGGGTGCGTTGCGTACGGCTATCGGCTGTTTTCAGGGAGCGCTTGCGCGTCACTCGGCGGTTGATCTGGGCAGCGTGGTCGTTAAAGCGCTGGTGGAACGTAGCGGGATCGCAGCCCATGAAGTTGATGAGGTGATCCTGGGGCAGGTTCTCACGGCCGGTGCCGGGCAAAACCCTGCGCGTCAGGCGGCGCTGAAGGGTGGGCTGCCCAACACCGTCTCCGCCATTACCATCAACGACGTCTGTGGTTCAGGGTTAAAAGCGCTGCATCTCGCCACCCAGGCCATTCAGTGCGGTGAAGCGGATGTGGTTATAGCTGGCGGACAAGAGAACATGAGCCGCGCGCCGCACGTTCTCACCGATAGCCGAACCGGCGCGCAGCTGGGTAACAGCCAGCTGCTCGACAGCCTTGTGCATGACGGGCTGTGGGATGCGTTCAACGACTATCATATGGGCGTGACGGCAGAAAACCTGGCGCGCGAGTACGGCATTAGCCGCGAATTGCAGGACGCCTATGCGCTCAGTTCGCAGCAAAAAGCGCGTGCCGCGATTGATTCCGGTCGCTTTCGCGACGAGATTGTCCCGGTCAGCACGCAGCGTCAGAACGGCGAGGCGATCGTCGTCGATACCGATGAACAGCCGCGCACGGATGCCAGCGCGGAAGGCCTGGCGAGACTGAATCCCGCGTTTGAAACGCAGGGCTCGGTCACCGCAGGCAATGCCTCGTCCATTAACGACGGTGCCGCCGCCGTGATGATGATGAGCGAAAGTAAAGCCCTTGAGCTCGATCTCCCCGTGCTGGCCCGCATTAAGGCGTTTGCCAGCGTGGGCGTGGATCCTGCGTTGATGGGGATTGCGCCGGTCTACGCTACCCGTCGCTGCCTGGAGCGCGCAGGGTGGCAGCTTTCGGATGTCGATCTGATTGAAGTGAACGAAGCCTTTGCCGCGCAGGCGATCTCGGTCGGCAAAATGCTGGAGTGGGATCCGCTGCGGGTCAACGTGAACGGCGGTGCAATTGCGCTGGGTCATCCCATCGGCGCGTCCGGCTGCCGAATCCTGGTTTCGCTGGTCCACGAAATGAAAAAGCGAAACGCGCGCAAAGGGATCGCTACCCTCTGTATAGGCGGCGGACAGGGTGTGGCGCTCGCCATCGAACGCTAATTTCTCCTCCCTTAAAAAACCTCCTTCGGGAGGTTTTTTTTATCGTGTTCTTCTCTTCATGGGAAGTAATCGTGATCCGCGCGTCATTTCTGTTATAAACAAAAACAAAAAATGAAACGTTGTTTTAATTACAATTGAAAACCCTATTTTATGCCGCTAGTATGTGCTCATCATAAAACGAAACGTCGTTTCGTTTAATTTCTGCCTTCGGGCATGACCACATCTGGAGGTTACCGTGGACGTCAGACAAAGCATCCACAGCGCGCACGCCAAAACGCTGGATACTCAGGGACTGCGCAGCGAGTTTTTAATTGAGCAGGTGTTCGAAGCCGATAAATACACCATGGTCTATAGCCACATCGACCGCATTATCGTGGGTGGCATTATGCCGGTGGCTAAAACCGTCTCCGTGGGCGGTGAAGTAGGCAAGCAGCTGGGCGTAAGCTACTTCCTGGAGCGTCGTGAACTGGGCGTGATTAATATTGGCGGGCCGGGCACGATTACCGTGGACGGCCAGTGCTACGAGATTGGCCACCGCGACGGGCTGTACGTCGGCAAAGGGGCGAAAGAGGTGGTCTTTGCCAGCATCGACGGCGGTAAACCCGCAAAGTTTTACTACAACTGCGCCCCGGCGCACACCGCTTATCCAACCCAAAAAGTAACGCCCGCGGACGTTGCGCCCGTGACGCTGGGCGACAACCTCACCAGCAACCGCCGCACCATCAATAAATACTTCGTGCCGGATGTGCTGGAAACCTGCCAGCTCAGCATGGGTCTGACCGAACTGGCCCCGGGCAACCTGTGGAACACCATGCCGTGCCATACCCACGAACGCCGCATGGAAGTCTACTTCTACTTCAACATGGATGAAGACGCCTGCGTGTTCCACATGATGGGACAGCCTCAGGAAACTCGCCATATCGTCATGCATAACGAGCAGGCGGTGATTTCACCCAGCTGGTCTATTCACTCCGGCGTGGGGACGAAAGCCTATACCTTCATCTGGGGGATGGTTGGAGAAAACCAGGTCTTCGATGACATGGACCACGTCGCGGTTAAGGATCTGCGCTAGTCGCGGGCAGTTAAGCATACATCTGCCTGTTGATGACAGGCGCTGAAAGAGTAAGGAACAAACATGATTCTGGATGCATTTTCTCTGCAGGGTAAAGTGGCCGTGGTTTCCGGGTGTGACACCGGACTGGGCCAGGGGATGGCGTTAGGCCTGGCGGAAGCGGGCTGTGATATCGTCGGGATTAACATCGTTGAGCCCACGGAAACCATCGAACGCGTAACCTCTCTGGGCCGCCGTTTTCTCAGCCTGACCGCCGACCTGCGTAAAATCGACGCTATTCCGGAGCTGCTGGATCGCGCGGTGGCGGAATTTGGCCATATCGACATTCTGGTCAACAACGCGGGGCTGATCCGCCGTGAAGACGCGATTAACTTCAGCGAGACCGACTGGGACGATGTCATGAACCTGAACATCAAGAGCGTATTCTTTATGTCCCAGGCGGCGGCGAAGCACTTCATCGCGCAGGGCAAGGGCGGCAAGATCATTAACATCGCGTCGATGCTCTCCTTCCAGGGCGGCATCCGCGTGCCGTCTTACACCGCGTCGAAAAGCGCGGTGATGGGCGTGACCCGCCTGCTGGCGAACGAATGGGCGCAGCACAACATCAACGTCAACGCGATTGCGCCGGGCTACATGGCCACCAACAACACCCAGCAGCTTCGCGCGGACGAAGAACGCAGTGCGGCGATCCTGGAGCGTATTCCGGCGGGCCGCTGGGGGCTGCCGAGCGATCTGATGGGGCCGGTAGTGTTCCTGGCTTCCCCGGCATCGGACTATATCAATGGTTATACCGTCGCGGTTGATGGCGGCTGGCTGGCGCGATAACCTAACTTATGACAAATACCTCTGCTCTTCGGCGGAGGTTTTTTTGCTTAAAATTTGTCAAAGTCCATATTGATAAACACGAAAAATCCATACTTAAAAATCATAGATGACTGCCATCACACTTTTATTATTTAAAAATTAAGGAGTTAGTAATATCAGGTGATTATCCAGCATTAGTTGAAATTGTAATGTCCATCACATATCGCTATGCCATAGCGAAATAATCCATATCTTCACGAATTCCGCCCTGACACTTTTTCCCGCTATCTCGTAATTTCATTTAACGAATTTTGCTGTTGAGGCAGGAAAAATATGACATCTATAAATGACTCTACCCTGATGCCCGCCGCGCTGCGCGATACCCGCCGCATGAACCAGTTTGTCTCCATTGCGGCAGCCGTGGCCGGTTTGTTGTTCGGCCTGGATATCGGCGTGATCGCCGGGGCGCTGCCGTTTATTACCGATCACTTTACGCTGAGTAACCGCCTGCAGGAGTGGGTGGTGAGCAGCATGATGCTCGGCGCGGCCATCGGTGCGCTGTTTAACGGCTGGCTTTCGTTCCGCCTTGGGCGTAAATACAGCCTGATGGTCGGGGCGGTCCTGTTTGTTGCCGGGTCCATTGGTTCGGCGTTTGCCACTAACGTTGAAGTGCTGCTGCTCTCCCGCGTGCTGCTGGGCGTGGCGGTGGGGATTGCCTCCTACACCGCGCCGCTGTATCTCTCCGAAATGGCGAGCGAGAACGTGCGCGGCAAGATGATTAGCATGTACCAGCTGATGGTGACGCTGGGCATCGTGCTGGCGTTCCTGTCCGATACGTACTTCAGCTACAGCGGTAACTGGCGGGCGATGCTCGGCGTGCTGGCGCTGCCTGCGGTAGTGCTGATTGTTTTAGTGATCTTCCTGCCCAATAGTCCGCGCTGGCTGGCGCAAAAAGGGCGTCACGTGGAAGCGGAAGAGGTGCTGCGCATGCTGCGCGACACGTCTGAGAAAGCGCGTGAAGAGCTGAACGAGATCCGCGAAAGCCTGAAGCTGAAGCAGGGCGGCTGGTCGCTGTTTAAGGCTAACCGCAACGTGCGCCGCGCGGTGTTCCTCGGGATGTTGCTGCAGGCGATGCAGCAGTTCACGGGGATGAACATCATCATGTATTACGCCCCGCGCATCTTCAAAATGGCCGGTTTTACCACCACGGAACAGCAGATGATCGCCACGCTGGTGGTGGGGCTGACCTTTATGTTCGCCACCTTTATTGCGGTGTTCACCGTCGATAAGGCCGGTCGTAAGCCTGCGCTGAAAATTGGCTTTAGCGTGATGGCGCTCGGCACCCTGATCCTCGGCTACTGCCTGATGCAGTTTGATAACGGCACGGCGTCCAGCGGCCTCTCCTGGCTCTCCGTGGGCATGACCATGATGTGTATTGCTGGCTACGCGATGAGCGCCGCGCCGGTGGTGTGGATCCTGTGCTCTGAAATTCAGCCGCTGAAATGTCGCGATTTTGGTATCACCTGTTCCACCACCACCAACTGGGTGTCGAACATGATCATCGGTGCGACCTTCCTGACGCTGCTGGATGCGATTGGCGCGGCGGGAACCTTCTGGCTCTATACGGTGCTGAACGTGGCGTTTATTGGCGTGACATTCTGGCTAATTCCAGAAACCAAAGGCGTGACGCTGGAACATATTGAACGCAAGCTGATGAGCGGGGAGAAACTGCGAAATATCGGCGTGTAAGGGTTAATGCCGGGTAAGCGCAGCGCCACCCGGCGTTTTGTTAGCGTGATGCTGAATAACTACCAACTTTGATAGCAATTCCTCAGATAGTCCATTCTCGCGTTCAGATTATTCTTATTTTCTTGTATTATCGGGCAACTGAACTCACCCGGCAGGAATTTACTGCACCCGAAACAGAAGAACGGCTATGTCAGCAATGGATTTCAAAAAAAATACGGACCTCGATTTTTCCTCATATGCTCCTCCAGCAGTCAGTTCAAAAGAGATCGATCTTCTGGGCCTGTTAGATATTCTGATTACCGCGAAAAAACGCATTGCCACCATTATCTTTGTTTTCGCGCTGGCAGGTCTGGCAATTGCGCTTCTACTGCCGCAAAAATGGACCAGTAAAGCGGTGATCACTCCGGCGGAACAGACACAGTGGAACCCGCTGAGCCAGATGATGGTTGCGCTGCAGGTTCTTGATGTGAAGGTGCCGGTTACCCGTCAGGAAGTCTTTGACCTGTTTATTAAAAAATTCCAGTCGCAGTCATTGCTTGAAGAGTATATGACCTCTTCCCCTTACGTGATGGCGCAGCTCAAGAATGCGCAAGTGGACCCGCTTGAACTGCACCGTGCGGTTGTCAATATTGCAGACAAAATGAAAGCGGTGAATGATGTTCAGGGAAAAGATGCGGATAAAGCGCCTTTCGTCTCCTGGACATTGAGCTTCACCGCGCCGACCGCAGCCGATGCCCAATCCGTTCTGGAGGGGTATATCAACTATATCTCGGCAATTGTTGAGAAAGAAACGGTGCAGAATATCCGCAACCAAATCGCCCTCAAAACGAACGAGGTAGAGCAGCAGCTGACGCTCGACCGCGTTCGTCTGACCAATGTGCATAACACCAACCTGCAGCGGCTGAACTATTCGCTGGAAGTGGCGAATGCGGCGGGCATTAAGAAGCCTGTTTATAGCAACGGACAAGGGATAAAAGACGATCCGGATTACTCCGTTGCGCTCGGGGCTGACGGTATCGCGGAAAAGCTAAGGATTGAAAAAAATCTGAAGGATGTGACGGAGCTGAACGCGGACTTCCAGAACCGGGAATATTACCTGGCGCAGCTGAAAAAACTCTCCTTCGCAGACGTTAAGCTTGAGCCATTCAGGTATCAGCTTTCGCCATCGATGCCGGTGAAAAAAGACGGCCCGGGCAAAGGCATGATTGTCATTCTGGCGGCGATCCTTGGCGCTCTGTTTGCCTGCGGCAGCGTATTACTCCGTGAGGCCATGCTCAGCCGAAACCCATTGCCAGAGCCGGTAACGGAATAAATTCTGCACACATGAAGGCGCTGCTACAGCGCCTTTTTTATTTCAGGAAATCCTCGCGCACAGGCGTAAAGGTGTCCAGCAGCGTGCCGGCCCTGAGGCAGACGCAGCCGTGCATCACATGTGGTTGTTTGTAGAGGGTATCTCCCGCCGTTACGACATGCTTCTCTTCACCAATGGTAAACTCAAATTCACCAGAGAGAACATAGGTTAACTGTTCGTGCGGGTGGTTATGCAGTGGGCCAATCGCGCCCTGCTCAAACTGTACTTCAACCGCCATCATCCTGCCGCCGTGGGCCAGCACGCGACGCGTAACGCCGTTCCCCAGATCTTCAGACGCGGTCTCTTTGTGGAACATAAACATGGCTTTGCCCTTCATAATAAAACAGTGTTTTATTTAATTTACATTGGCCAGCTTAAAAAGAAAACGACGTAATAAAGAACTGGAAACAGGATCACAAGTTTGCTTCACTGGCTTAAACAGATAAGGAGCGATGATGAAAACGATTGGCCTGATAGGTGGGATGAGCTGGGAATCGACAATCCCTTATTACCGCCTGATTAACGAAGGCGTAAAGCAGCGTCTGGGCGGCCTGCACTCCGCGAGCCTGCTGCTGCACAGCGTTGATTTTCATGAAATCGAAGCCTGCCAGTCGAGCGGCGAATGGGATAAAGCCGGAGAAATCCTGGCTGATGCCGCGCTGGGGCTGGAGCGTGCGGGGGCGCAGGGCATTCTGCTGTGTACCAACACGATGCACAAAGTGGCCTCGCACATTGAAGCGCGCTGTTCGCTGCCGTTCCTGCACATCGCGGACGCCACCGGACGCGCCATTCGCGCTTCGGGAATGTCGCGCGTGGCCTTGCTGGGCACACGTTACACCATGGAGCAGGATTTCTATCGCGGGCGCTTGCACAGCGAGTTTGGGATTGAAAGCCTGATCCCGGATGAGGGGAACCGGGCGCGCATCAATCAGATTATCTTCGACGAGCTCTGCCTCGGAACCTTCAGCGAAACCTCCCGCGCATATTACGTCAGCGTAATAGATAAACTGGCGCAGCAGGGGGCTGAAGGGGTGATTTTCGGCTGCACGGAGATCGGTTTGCTGGTGCCGGCCGAACGAAGCCCCATCCCGGTGTTTGATACCGCGGCCATTCACGCGGCAGATGCCGTGGAATTTATGCTGTCATAACGGGTTTTGCAGGTCAGGTAAGCGAAGCGCCACCTGACGCGCATGCTCAACTAAGTGTTCGGTGAATGCGTCCACCAGCGCGGAAGCCGGACGGTGCAGCGGGCGGATAAGGCTTACGGTGAACGGGACGGAAACGCTAAAACGGCGGATGACGATCCCGCTTCCTGCATAGTCCAGCGCCGTAAGCGGATTGACGACCGCAACGCCAACGCCCGCGCGCACCATCGCGCATATTGACGCCGCGCTGTGGGTTTCAACGACCATCCGCCGCTTCACCTGATGCTCAGAAAAAAGCGTATCCAGCAGCTGCCGGTAGCTGTCCGTTTGCGACAGGCTAATGTAGTTTTCACCATGAAAATCCGCGGGTGTCAGCACTGCTTTGTGGGCAAGCCGATGCCCGGCGGGCAGAACGCACACTTCATCCAGCGCGAGCAGTTCCGTGCGCGCCGTTCCTGCGGGTGTCGAAAGGGTTTCGGTTAACCCGAGATCGTGCCGCTGTGCCGACAGCCACTCTTCAAGCAGAGGCGACTCCTGCGGGACGATGGTGAGATTGACCTCAGGATAGCGGGCCAGAAAAGGCTGGAGCAGCGTCGGTAAGAAGGACTGAGAGAAGACGGGCAGGCAGACAATCGACAGCTCGCCCTGACGAAACTCGCGCAGGCTTTCCGCCGCGCTGACGATTCTGTCCAGCCCGTACCATGAGCGCTGCACTTCCTCAAACAGGCGCAACCCCTGCACCGTCGGGTGAAGCCTGCCCCGGGCGCGTTCGAACAGCTTCAGCCCCAGCACTTTCTCGAAGCGCGCCAGCTCGCGGCTGACCGTCGGCTGCGAGGTATGCAGCATCTGCGCGGCTTCGGTGAGATTGCCGGTGGTCATCACGGCGTGAAAAATCTCGATGTGGCGTAAATTGACGGCGGGCATAGGGCACCTGAAGGCAAGGAACTGTCCATATCATTTTTGCATAGACTCGCGATAAAACGATATTTTTTATTCTGCTTCCGCTGTGGCGTAATCATTAAAAATGAATTGAACCGGAGAAGACCATGCCACGCCCGCTCAACCAGACGGATACCGATTTGAACGCTGAAAACCTGCTGCGCCTGCCCGCCGAGTTTGGCTGCCCGGTATGGGTCTACGACGCGCATATCGTTCGCGAGAAGATCGCCGCCCTGCATCAGTTTGACGTGGTGCGTTTTGCCCAGAAGGCCTGCTCCAATATTCATATTCTGAGCCTGATGCGCGAGCAGGGCGTGAAGGTTGACTCCGTGTCGCTGGGTGAAATCGAGCGTGCGCTGACGGCAGGCTTTGATCCGAAAACCGATCCTGACGCGATCGTCTTTACCGCGGATGTGATCGACGACGCCACGCTTGCGCGCGTGCATGAACTGCAGGTGCCGGTGAACGCCGGTTCTGTGGATATGCTGGAGCAGCTTGGGCAGGTTTCGCCCGGCCATCGCGTCTGGCTGCGCGTCAACCCGGGCTTTGGACATGGCCATAGCCAAAAAACCAACACCGGGGGCGAAAACAGCAAGCACGGGATCTGGTATGCCGATATGCCTGCCGCGCTTGAGGTACTGCAGCGCTACAGCCTGAAGCTGGTCGGTATTCATATGCACATTGGCTCCGGCGTCGATTACGGGCACCTGGAGCAGGTGTGCGGGGCGATGGTGCGCCAGGTTGTCGACTTCGGTCAGGATCTGGAGGCGATCTCCGCCGGTGGCGGTCTTTCCATTCCTTATCGTGAAGGGGAAGAAGCGATCGACACCGATCACTATTACGGCCTGTGGAGCGCCGCGCGCGATCAAATTGCCGCGCATCTGGGCCATGCCGTGAAGCTGGAAATTGAGCCGGGTCGTTTCCTGGTAGCCGAAGCCGGCGTGCTGGTGGCGCAGGTACGCAGCGTCAAAGAGATGGGCTCCCGCCACTTCGTGCTGATTGATGCGGGCTTTAACGACCTGATGCGTCCGTCCATGTACGGCAGCTACCATCACATTACCGCCCTGGCTGCCGATGGCCGCGATTTAACGCACGCGCCGCGCCGCGAGACGGTTGTCGCAGGCCCGCTGTGTGAATCCGGTGATGTGTTTACCCAGCAGGAAGGTGGCAAAGTTGAAACCCGTGCGCTGCCCGAGGTGAAGCCGGGCGATTACCTGGTGCTGCACGACACCGGGGCGTACGGGGCGTCTATGTCCTCGAACTACAACAGCCGTCCGCTGCTGCCGGAAGTGCTGTTTGATAACGGCAAGGCGCGGTTGATCCGTCGTCGCCAGACCATTCAGGAACTGCTGGCGCTGGAACTCGTTTGATTAAAGTACGGCCCCGTTGTGACCGAATCGCGTAATACCAGCGTGCCGGTAAACGGCGGGATCGCATCGACCGGCTGGTTCTTCGCCAGCCGGATCGCCTGATCGATAGCCGTGACGATCATGTTATCTATCGGCAGATAAACCGATGACAGCGCAGGCTCCAGCCACTTTGCGCTTGGGGCATCGTCAAAGCCGAACAGGGAGATATCCTGCGGGATCTTAAGCCCTGCCTGATGCAGCGCTTTGGACGCGCCCAGCGCCATATCATCGTTACAGGCAAACAGCGCGCTGAACGAGACCCCTTCAGCAATCAGCTCCTTACACAGCTCATAGCCCCGCGTCATTCCCGCATCACCGTACTTTATTCGACGCTCGTCCAGACGAATGCCGTGCTTTTCCAGCGCCTTACGGTAGCCCATCAGCCGCGCTTTACCCGTGGGGGTGTGAATCGGAACGGTAATGCAGGCGATCTCCCGGTGGCCCTGATTGATCAGGTAATCCACCGCCTTAAACGCGGCATCCTGTTGTTCGAAGAACACGCAGCGCTCCGGTGCCTGGCTGACTTCACGGTTGATGACCACCAGCGGCGTTTGCACGGTATTAATCAGCTTGATGATCGCTTTTTCGCTCATATAGCGCGTGTAAAGCACGATGGCATCGCACTGGCGGTCGGCCAGCATTTGCACCGCCTGCTCTTCCTGCTCTGGCGCGTCGTGACCGTCGGTGACGATCAGCTGTTTCCCGTGGGTTTCGGTCTGCCGCGACGCCTGCTGCAAAAGACGACCAAAGTAAAAGCCGTCGAAGGTAGAGACGACCAGACCAATGCTGTTGCTGGTCTGGTTAGCCAGCGAACGCGCGAGAAAGTTTGGGCGGTAGCCCAGCTCTTCCATCGCAGCAAAGACCTGCTGACGCGTGCTCTCTTTAACCTGACCTGTGCCGTTCAGCACGCGCGAGACGGTAGCCTTCGACACGCCCGCGCGCAGTGAGACATCCAGCATTGTTGCCATTCTACATTCCTGCTTCCACGTAATGGTTTGCAGTTTAACACAGACCTGACAGCGTATAAGCGATGCGGGAAGCGCAAAACTTCTGCCACGATCACGCTTTTTGGTCACGATTCGCCTGGCCTGCCGGAAGTAAAACTAAATAGTCTGACTCTGGTAAAATAATCGCCAAACCGGGCTGGAGGCGTCAGGCCAGCATATTCATTAAAAACGCAGGTGAAACGTGAAAAAGACCGTCATTCTCCCGCTTTACGAGGCACCGCGCTATGCGGAGCAGGTCACCGACTGGCTCTGGCAGGCCTTTGGCGAGGGGCTTGCGCGGGATTTTTTCCATAGCATCGTGGAGCACAGCCAGACGCCGGGTGCCCTGCCGCTGACCTTTATCGCCGTAGAGGATGAACGGCTTCTCGGGACGGTGGGACTCTGGCGCTGTGATTTGATTACCCGTCAGGATCTCTTTCCGTGGCTGGCGGCGCTCTACGTTGACGACGCGGCGCGCGGCAAGGGGCTGGCAGGAAAGTTACAGCAGCATGTTATTCGCTTCGCCGCACGGGCCGGGTACGAGGAACTTCATCTCTGGTCTGCCTGCCGCGACTTCTATGAACGTTACGGCTGGCAGTATATTGGCGATGGGCTGGAGTATCCGGATAAAACGGTACACCTGTATCGCTATTCGCTCTGTGCGTCAGCGGGCGCAGCAACGGAGTGACGGCGCACTAACGTTGGGCTGAAGAGATGGGTAATCTCCGGCGGCTGGCGTTGTTCGGCCAGCGCCAGCGCCAGCTCTGCGGCCTGGGTGGCCATCGTGATGATGGGGTAGCGTACGGTGGTCAGGCGCGGGCGGACGTACCGGGAGACCAAAACATCGTCGAAGCCAATTAGCGAGATTTCCGCCGGCACCTCGATCCCGTTGTCATTCATGACGCCCATTGCCCCGGCGGCCATCGAATCGTTATAGCTGGCGACCGCGGTGAAATTCCGTCCGCGACCCAGCAGCTCCGTCATGGCCTGTTCGCCGCCGCTCTCATCTGGTTCACCGTAGGCCACCAGACGGTCATTGCACGGCAGACCGTTTTCGCGCAGGGCGTCGTAGTAGCCCTGCAGGCGGTCTTCCGCATCAGAAATGGGGTGATTGGAGCAGAGATAGCCAATCCGGGTATGACCCTGTTGAATCAGATGACGGGTCGCAAGCCAGGCGCCGTAGCGGTCGTCGAGGGCTACACAGCGTTTTTCAAAGCCGGGGATAATACGGTTGATAATCACCATGCCGGGCATTTGCTTCATCAGGTGAATTAGCTCGGCATCCGGGAGCATTTTGGCGTGTACCACCAGTGCAGCGCAGCGGTGGCGGATGAGCTGCTCGATGGCCTGGCGTTCTTTTTGTTCATTATGATAGCCATTGCCGATCAGCAAAAAATTACCCGTCTGATAAGAGACCTGTTCAACCGCTTTTACCATGGCACCGAAAAAGGGGTCGGAAACGTCTCCCACCACCAGCCCAATAGTCTCTGTTGACTGCTGGGCGAGCGCGCGGGCGTTGGCATTCGGATGGTAGTTCAGGGTTTCCATGGCGCTTTGTACCGCCTGGCGTGATGCGTCACTGGCTTTGGGTGAATCATTAATCACGCGGGAGACGGTGGCTACCGACACACCTGCCAGACGAGCCACATCCTTTATTGTCGCCATTTATAACCTTCTTATTTGGGGTAAGCGTTTACACACTGAATAGTGTTGCGGAAAAGTGACGTCCATTCAAGGGAAGCCGGTTTCCGCGCGCCACAAACGTGACGCAGACCAACCCTGGTAGTGTAATCGTTACACGCCTGGTCATGTCAGAAGAATGTCATTCTGAACCTTTAGTTACACTTTGCCTCAGGCTGTTGCGATTGTCCGGTGGCGATGACGTTAAAGAGGTTGGTAGAGTCGAGATCCCAGAGGTATTGATAGGTGGAATCAACTCCGGTTGATTAACACGACTTACACCAGCCTGCGTTCTTACGCAGGTTTTTTTTTGCCTGATAGTTCAACCTGTAACAGCAAAAGAGAATATTCACACCTGGTTGCATTTCGGCTCATTCCCTT
This sequence comes from Enterobacter cloacae complex sp. P2B, assembly GCF_014895985.1. Lineage (NCBI taxonomy): Bacteria > Pseudomonadati > Pseudomonadota > Gammaproteobacteria > Enterobacterales > Enterobacteriaceae > Enterobacter > Enterobacter cloacae complex sp. P2B. The sequence continues at coordinate 26,401 of NZ_JADBQQ010000012.1, forward strand.
GCGTTTTCCTGCTGGCGAAGCGCAGGGTCAACAGCCACAATCAAGATCCCAGAGGTATTGATTGGTGAGAATTCTTAGTACGGTTTCGTACTCATCTCTTGCACCAACCTGCGCGGATGCGCAGGTTTTTTTTCGCCTCCACTTTTGCTGTCGCTCCCGTATCACTTCTCGTGTAATCTGCCACCATTTACTGTCAACCCACCACACTGTCTGGCAAAGGGAGTTGAGATGCTATTTGGGTTTTTCCGTACACTGTTCCGTATTCTTTTTCGCATCCGCGTCACTGGCGACGCCCAGGCGCTTCGTGGCGAGCGCGTTCTCATCACACCCAATCATGTTTCCTTTATAGACGGCATCCTGCTTGCGCTGTTTCTGCCCGTGCGTCCGGTGTTTGCGGTCTATACCTCCATCAGCCAGCAGTGGTATATGCGCTGGCTCACCCCACTTATCGATTTCGTACCGCTTGACCCGACAAAGCCGATGATGATTAAACACCTGGTACGTCTGGTAGAGCAGGGGCGTCCGGTGGTCATTTTCCCGGAAGGGCGCATTTCAGTGACCGGTTCGCTGATGAAAATCTACGACGGCGCGGGGTTTGTCGCGGCGAAATCAAACGCGACCGTAGTGCCGCTGCGCATTGAAGGCGCAGAGTTGACCCATTTCAGCCGCCTTAAGGGGCTGGTAAAGCAGCGTCTGTTCCCCAAAATCACGCTGCATATCCTGCCGCCAACGTCGTTACCGATGCCGGAAGCGCCGCGTGCCCGCGATCGCCGTAAAATCGCCGGGGAAATGCTGCACCAGATTATGATGGAAGCGCGCATGGCCGTTCGTCCGCGCGAAACGCTGTATGAATCCCTGCTTTCGGCGCAGTACCGCTACGGCGCGAAGAAAAACTGCATTGAAGACATCAACTTTACCCCTGATACCTATCGTAAACTGCTGACCAAGACGCTGTTCGTGGGCCGCATTCTTGAGAAGTACAGCAAAAAGGGCGAAAAGATCGGCCTGATGCTGCCAAACGCGGGCATCAGCGCGGCGGTGATTTTTGGTGCGGTTTCCCGTGGCCGTATACCGGCGATGATGAACTACACGGCGGGCGTGAAAGGGCTGACCAGCGCCATTACCGCCGCCCAAATCAATACCATCTTTACCTCCCGACAGTTTCTGGACAAAGGCAAGCTGTGGCATCTGCCGGAACAGCTGACCCAGGTACGCTGGGTCTTCCTGGAAGATCTAAAAGCGGACGTGACCACCGGCGACAAGCTGTGGATTTTTGCGCATCTGCTGGTGCCGCATCTGGCTCAGGTCAAACAGCAGCCGGAAGATGACGCGATTATCCTTTTCACGTCGGGTTCGGAGGGTAACCCGAAAGGCGTCGTCCACAGCCACAAGAGTATTCTGGCGAACGTTGAGCAGATCAAAAGCATTGCCGACTTTACCGCGAATGACCGTTTTATGTCGGCGCTGCCTCTGTTCCACTCCTTTGGCCTGACGGTGGGGCTGTTCACGCCGCTGCTGACCGGTGCCGAGGTGTTCCTCTATCCCAGCCCGCTGCACTACCGCATTGTGCCGGAGCTGGTGTATGACCGTAACTGCACCGTCCTGTTCGGGACCTCAACCTTCCTGGGTAACTATGCCCGTTTCGCCAATCCGTATGATTTCTTCCGCGTTCGGTACGTGGTGGCCGGTGCGGAAAAGCTGCAGGAGAGCACGCGTCAGATCTGGCAGGACAAGTTTGGCCTGCGCATCCTCGAAGGCTATGGCGTTACCGAGTGTGCGCCCGTGGTCTCGATCAACGTACCGATGGCGGCGAAACCGGGAACGGTGGGCCGAATTCTGCCGGGGATGGATGCGCGCTTGCTGGCGGTGCCGGGCATTGAGGACGGTGGCCGCCTGCAGCTGAAAGGGCCGAACGTGATGAACGGTTACCTGCGCGTGGAAAACCCAGGCGTGCTGGAAGCGCCAACGGCGGAAAACGTCAACGGCGAGATTGAAACCGGCTGGTACGACACCGGTGACATCGTTCGTTTCGATGAGCAAGGCTTTGTACAGATTCAGGGGCGCGCAAAACGCTTCGCCAAAATCGCCGGTGAGATGGTCTCTCTGGAAATGGTTGAACAACTGGCGACGGCCGTGTCCGCCGAGAAGATGCACGCCACGGTCGTGAAGAGCGATGCCAGCAAAGGCGAGGCGCTGGTGCTGTTTACCACTGATGCTGAGCTTAAGCGCGACAGGTTACTGAGCTATGCGCGTGAACACGGTATTCCTGAACTGGCCGTGCCGCGCGATCTTCGCTACCTGAAGCAGCTTCCGGTGCTGGGTAGCGGCAAGCCCGATTTCGTGACCCTGAAAGGTATGGTTGAAGAGGCGGAACAGCAAAATGCGTGAGTCAGTACACACTAACACCTCCCTCAGGTCGAAAGGTATGATGGCCGTCATCGCCGCGCAGTTTCTCTCTGCGTTCGGTGATAACGCGCTGCTTTTTGCCACGCTGGCGCTGCTGAAAGCCGAGTTTTACCCTGACTGGAGTCAGCCGATCCTGCAGATGGTGTTTGTGGGCGCTTACATTATCTTTGCCCCGTTTGTGGGGCAGGTGGCGGACAGCTTCCCGAAAGGCCGGGTGATGATGTTTGCCAACGGTCTCAAGCTGCTGGGCGCTGCCAGTATCTGCTTCGGCTTCAATCCGTTTATTGGCTATACACTGGTGGGCATCGGCGCTGCCGCCTACTCCCCAGCGAAGTATGGCATTCTCGGAGAACTGACTACGGGCGATAAGCTGGTGAAAGCCAACGGCCTGATGGAGTCTTCAACGATTGCCGCTATCCTCCTCGGCTCCGTCGCGGGTGGCGTGCTGGCCGACTGGCATGTTCTGGCGGCCCTGGGCGTGTGTGCAGTGGTGTATGGGGGGGCGGTCGTGGCTAACCTGTTTATTCCCAAACTACCGGTGGCTCGTCCAGGGCAATCCTGGCGCTTTAAACCAATGACCGGCAGTTTCTTTAACGCGTGCCGCGTGCTGTGGCGTAACGGGGAAACGCGTTTCTCCCTGATGGGAACCAGTATGTTCTGGGGGGCGGGCGTCACGCTGCGCTTCCTGCTGGTTCTGTGGGTACCGGTGGCGCTGGGGATTACGGACAATGCGACGCCGACCTATCTTAATGCGATGGTGGCGATCGGCATTGTGGCTGGCGCGGGCGCGGCGGCGAAGCTGGTGACGCTTGAAACGGTCGCACGCTGCATGCCAGCGGGGATCCTGATTGGCCTCGTGGTGCTTATCTTCTCGCTACAACATGCGTTATTGCCCGCTTATGCTCTGCTGATCCTGATTGGTATTCTGGGGGGCTTCTTTGTGGTACCGCTGAATGCGTTACTCCAGGAGCGTGGCAAGCAGACCGTCGGGGCGGGGAATGCCATTGCGGTTCAAAATCTCGGTGAAAACCTGGCCATGCTGTTAATGCTGGGGCTCTACTCGCTGGCGGTAAAAGTGGGTGTCCCGGTGGTGGCGATTGGCGTTGGATTTGGTGGGCTGTTCGCGGCGGCAATTGCGGGATTGTGGATCTGGCAGCGTCGCCGTTAATAAGTAGCCGGGTGGCGGCTTCGCCTTACCCGGCAAAAGCATCAGCTACGGCGCAGGATAAGTATAAACCTGATGCACCGCTTCAATCTCCGCTAACACCTCTTCACTCAGGTTCAGATGGAAACTCTCAATGTTAGTTTTCAGCTGTTCCATGGTCGTCGCGCCAAGCAGGGTACTGGCAACAAACGGCTGACGGCGCACGAAGGCCAGCGCCATCTGCGCCGGATCCAGGCCGTGGCGCTTCGCGATATCCACATAGGCTGCAACGGCTTTCTGCGTCTGCTCGCCGCTGTAGCGGGTAAAGCGGCTAAAGAGGGTATTACGCGCCCCGGCTGGTTTCGCACCGTTCAGGTATTTCCCCGTCAGGGTGCCGAAACCGAGGCATGAATAGGCGAGCAGTTCCACTTCCTCATATTGCGTCACTTCGGCCAGCCCCACCTCGTAGCTGCGGTTAAGCAGGCTGTACGGGTTCTGGATGGTGACGATGCGCGGCAGATCGTGTTTATCCGCCAGGTGCAGATAGCGCATTACGCCAAAGGCCGTTTCGTTGGACACTCCAATGTAGCGGATTTTTCCCGCGCGCTGGCATTCGGTCAGCGCCTCCAGCGTTTCCAGCAGCGTAACGGCGGGGGCGCTCTCATTCCAGCTGTAGCCGAGCTTGCCAAAACAGTTGGTTGGACGCTGCGGCCAGTGGACCTGGTAAAGGTCGAGATAGTCGGTTTGCAGGCGCTTCAGGCTCGCGTCCAGCGCGGCGCGGATATTTTTGCGATCGAGGATTTGGTTTGGGCGGATCCCGGCATCGTTGTTTCGCGCGGGGCCACTCACTTTCGAGGCGATAACCAGCTTTTCTCGGTTACCGCGTTTTGCCAGCCAGTTACCGACATAGGTTTCGGTAAGTCCCTGCGTTTCAGGGCGTGGAGGCACAGGGTACATCTCTGCAACATCAATCAGGTTAATCCCCTGGCTGACGGCATAATCGAGTTGTGCATGGGCATCGGCTTCGCTGTTTTGTTCACCAAATGTCATCGTGCCCAACCCCAGTTGACTTATCTCCAGAGCGCTGTGGGGGATACGGTGATAATGCATAGCCGGCTTCCTTCAATAGACATGTAGACCGCGTCAGGAACCTCCCGACAAAGGAATATAAACATGGCAGAGGGGAAGCAAAAGGGGAAGAAAAAAATCAAAAAGGCCAGTAGGCTACTGACCTCCGACTGTTATCGCTCAATAATTTGCGAGACTTCGTCGCGATTGATCTGCATTTTATTGCCTGCCTGGTCGTGGTAGCTGACCAGACCGGTATCATCATCGACTTCAGGTTTACCGTCAGTCAGGATCATCCGGCCGTCTTTTGTCGCCATGACGTAATCGCTGCTGCAGCCCGAAACGGCAAACGCCAACCCGACTGCTGAAATTAACACCGCCCATTTTTTCATCGTTATCGTCCTCATCTGGCTCGTATCAAATCATAGTGTAGTATTAACCCGTTATAGCAACAGGGTGAAGCGGTAAAATCTTAAAAACCAGGCGATTATGTTTGTGAGCTCGCAAAATAAGTAAAAAACTATGTTTTAAGTAAGAAATGACGAGCAAGCAGCGCGCCGGTGAAATTTTTTTTGAGATAAAAACCGCGCGGCAGCGTCAGTATGGGTTCGCCCATCGCGCCGATCGCCTCGGTAAGCGCTTTGCTGTTTGCCGCTTTCGGGCGCAGCTGTAACACTTCTCCGTGCCGGGCGGTAATTCGCTCGACCTGACCGAGCACAATCATGTCCATCAGTTCTTCCCAGTCCAGGCGCAACTGATGCTCCTCTTCTTCATCCGGGCTCCAGAGCAGCGGCGCGCCAACGCGGCGTTCAGCTAACGGGATCTGCCGATCGCCTTCAACCGGAACCCAAAGCACGCGATTCAGCTTATGGCGCACGTGGCTGGTTTCCCACGTTACGCCGGTATTGCCGGTTAAGGGCGCAACGCAGACAAAGGTAGTCTCCAGGGGCCGACCCTGGCGGTCGATAGGAATAGTTTTTAACTCTACGCCAAGGGCAGCGAAATCTTGCTCTGGCTTGCTCCCGGCGCTTGCACCCAGCCACAGCTCCAGAAGCATGCCGATCCAGCCCTTATCTCGTTTCAGATCCTTCGGGATCTGTAGCCCTGCCATCGCCGCCAGTTCGCCCAGCGAGAAGCCTGCAAGGCGCTGAGCCTGCTGTAGCAACTGGCTTTCGCTCGAAGGCGGTGAGAGCAAGGGTGAAAGCGGATGCATGACGATAACCTTTTGATTAAAAAATAAACGAAGAAATAGTCCCCTGTGGATAGAGTTTAACTTTTTCTGTACCAATATTCCATGTGCATGATTTATAGGTTTTTTTATGAATTTTTCACGGTTTTATCAGAGACGCAAAACGGGTTGTTCAAATCTGGTCACTGACAATAAACAGGATCTTACACCATGTTATCCACAGAAAAATGGGATAACTGGGCATAACCCTGACTACTGTTTCAATTTACAGCCTTGACGTGCGACGAAAATCCAAATTTCAGACAAATTGTGCCTAACTTATTGGCACAATCTGTGGATAAAACCGACGCTGTTCGATCTTTCATCAGCACGACGATCCCTGCTGTGACGATCGTCACGCTATTCTGCATTTTGTTTGTCGATATGAATATAACATAATGAAAAATATGGCTTTATGTTGAAGGCGAGAAACGGGAGGGCAGAGGCCATTTCAGGTTGTTCATCGGTAATCAGACACTTCTTCACAACTATATCCACAGAAAAGGTGAATAAAATTGCCCTTGAGACCGCACATCTGTTTATAACTCTGCGCTTATTTGTGAGTTATTCAAATGTTATTAGGTTGCAGGCCTGTAAGAGAGTGGTTTACCGCCTCACTGTAGTGTGAAACAATCATTCATATATAAGGTTTAGTTTGGGGTAGTCCGGTGATTGATGACGATGGCTACCGCCCGAACGTAGGAATAGTAATTTGTAATCGTCAGGGCCAGGTCATGTGGGCCCGTCGATATGGTCAGCACTCCTGGCAGTTCCCGCAAGGCGGGATCAATCCGGGAGAGTCCCCAGAACAAGCGATGTACCGGGAGCTTTTTGAAGAGGTCGGTTTAAGCCGAAAAGATGTTCGCATCCTTGCCTCGACCCGCAACTGGTTGCGTTACAAGTTACCGAAACGTTTGGTGCGTTGGGACACAAAGCCGGTTTGTATCGGCCAGAAACAGAAGTGGTTTCTTCTGCAGTTGGTGGGCAACGATTCGGACATCAATATGCAAACCAGCAGTACGCCGGAGTTCGATGGCTGGCGCTGGGTGAGCTATTGGTATCCTGTTCGTCAGGTCGTGTCATTTAAGCGCGATGTTTACCGTAGGGTGATGAAAGAGTTTGCAAGTGTGGTGATGCAGCTTCAGGAGATCCCGCCTAAGCCGCAGAGCGCACCTGCCTGGCGACGTAAAAGAGGTTAAGCTACGCAAATCATGCTCACCCGCTTGCGAGAAATAGTCGAGAAGGTGGCCAGCGCTCCGCGCCTCAACGAGGCGCTGAATATTCTGGTCACTGACATCTGTCTTGCGATGGAGACCGAGGTCTGTTCGGTGTATCTGGCCGACCACGATCGGCGCTGCTATTACCTGATGGCGACCCGCGGTTTGAAAAAGCCGCGGGGGCGCACCGTAACGCTCGCATTTGATGAAGGTATCGTCGGGCTGGTTGGGCGGCTGGCTGAACCTATCAACCTTGCCGACGCGCAAAAACACCCCAGCTTTAAATACATCCCTTCCGTAAAAGAAGAACGCTTCCGCGCGTTTCTGGGTGTGCCGATTATTCAGCGCCGTCAGCTACTCGGTGTGCTGGTCGTCCAGCAGCGCGAGCTGCGTCAGTATGATGAAAGCGAAGAGTCCTTCCTCGTCACGCTGGCGACACAGATGGCGGCGATCCTCTCCCAGTCTCAGCTTGCCGCGCTCTTTGGTCAGTATCGCCATACGCGCATTCGCGCCCTTCCGGCATCGCCAGGGGTGGCGATTGCGGAAGGCTGGATGGACGCCACGCTGCCGTTGATGGAGCAGGTCTACGAAGCCTCTACGCTTGATGAAGCGCTGGAGCGCGAGCGTCTTACCGCCGCGCTGGAAGAGGCGGCCAATGAGTTCCGTCGCTACAGCAAGCGCTTTGCCGCGGGTGCGCAAAAAGAGACGGCGGCCATCTTCGACCTCTACTCGCACCTGCTTTCCGACGCGCGTCTGCGCCGTGAGCTTTTTGCTGAGGTTGATAAAGGCGCAGTCGCGGAGTGGGCGGTTAAAAAGGTCATCGAAAAATTTGCCGAGCAGTTCGCTGCACTGACCGACGGTTATCTGAAAGAGCGGGCGGGAGATCTCCGCGCGCTGGGACAGCGCCTGCTGTTCCACCTCGATGATACCATTCAGGGGCCGAATGCCTGGCCAAAACGGTTTGTGCTGGTGGCCGATGAACTTTCGGCAACAACGCTGGCCGAGCTGCCGCAGGACAGACTCGCCGGGGTTGTCGTACGTGATGGTGCAGCGAACTCCCATGCCGCCATTATGGTGCGCGCGCTCGGTATCCCCACCGTCATGGGGGCGGATATTCAGCCCTCGGTGCTGCACCGCCGCACGCTGGTGGTTGATGGTTACCGCGGTGAACTGCTGGTCGATCCTGAGCCGGTTCTGCTCCAGGAATATCAGCGTCTCATCAGCGAAGAGAATGAATTAAGCAAGCTGGCGGAAGATGACGTTAACCTGCCCGCGCAGCTGAAAAGCGGAGAGCGGATCAAAGTCATGCTCAACGCCGGCTTAAGCCCCGAGCACGAAGAGAAGCTTGGCAGCCGCATCGACGGGATCGGTTTATACCGCACTGAAATCCCCTTCATGCTGCAGAGCGGTTTCCCCTCCGAAGAGGAGCAGGTGGCGCAGTATCAGGGGATGTTGCAGATGTTCAACGACAAGCCTGTCACCCTGCGAACCCTGGATGTCGGGGCGGATAAACAGCTGCCGTATATGCCCATCAGCGAAGAGAACCCGTGTCTGGGCTGGCGCGGGATCCGTATTACGCTCGATCAGCCGGAGATCTTCCTGATCCAGGTGCGCGCAATGCTGCGCGCCAACGCCGCGACGGGCAATCTCAGTATCCTGCTGCCGATGGTCACCAGCATAGATGAAATCGACGAAGCGCGGCGCCTGATCGAACGTGCTGGTCGTGAAGTGGAAGAGATGATTGGCTATGCGATCCCGAAACCACGGATCGGCGTCATGCTCGAAGTGCCATCTATGGTCTTTATGCTGCCGCAGCTGGCAAATCGCGTTGATTTTATCTCTGTCGGTACCAACGACCTGACGCAATATATTCTGGCCGTCGACCGGAACAACACCCGCGTCGCCAGTATCTACGATAGCCTGCACCCGGCGATCATTCGCGCGCTGGCGATGATTGCCCGTGAGGCTGAACAGTACGGTATTGATCTCCGCCTGTGCGGTGAAATGGCCGGAGACTCGATGTGCGTCGCGATCCTGATTGGTCTGGGGTATCGCCATCTGTCAATGAACGGCCGCGCAGTAGCGCGCGTGAAGTATTTGTTGCGGCATATCGACATCAATGATGCCCGCGAGCTGGCTGAGCGCAGCCTTGAGGCGCAGCTGGCCGCAGAGGTTCGTCACCAGGTGGCGGCATTTATGGAACGGCGCGGTATGGGCGGCCTGATCCGCGGTGGTCGCTAATCGTCTTTCGTCCTCTCCTTGTGGAGAGGGCGCCAGTGCGCACAAAACCCTATACACATCTTTTACATCTCTGGCGCATCCTCCGCGCCCACCTTATGCTATGATTCGCAACTTTGGAGCCTCTGCTTAAGGCAGAATCGCATGTCTACCGCTGTCCACTTTCAGCGGAATAACAACATCTTGTGGTGACAGATGAACAGTGGTTATCTGCATTTTCCGGAGTTTGATCCGGTCATTTTCTCAGTAGGACCTGTTTCGCTTCACTGGTACGGTCTGATGTACCTGGTGGGCTTTATTTTTGCCATGTGGCTCGCGGGCCGTCGCGCCAGCCGTCCTGGCAGCGGCTGGACCAAAAACGAAGTTGAAAACCTGCTGTACGCGGGCTTCCTCGGCGTGTTCCTCGGTGGCCGTATTGGGTATGTACTGTTCTATAACTTCCCGGTGTTCCTGAACGATCCCCTCTACCTGTTCCGCGTCTGGGACGGCGGCATGTCCTTCCACGGCGGCCTGATTGGGGTGATCCTGGTGATGGTGATTTTTGCCAAACGCACCAAACGTAACTTCTTCCAGGTGTCTGATTTTATCGCACCGCTGATCCCGTTTGGTCTGGGGGCGGGTCGTCTGGGCAACTTTATTAACGGTGAGCTGTGGGGCCGCGTTGACCCAAGCGTACCGTACACGATGCTCTTCCCGGGCTCCCGTGCGGAAGATATCGCGCTGCTGCCGTCGCACCCGGAGTGGCAGTCCATTTTCGATACCTACGGCGTGCTGCCGCGTCATATGTCCCAGCTGTATGAGCTGGCGCTGGAAGGCGTGGTGCTGTTTATCATCCTCAACCTGTTTATTCGCAAGCCGCGCCCGATGGGAGCTGTTTCCGGACTGTTCCTGATTGGCTATGGCGCGTTCCGCATCATCGTTGAATTCTTCCGCCAGCCGGATGCGCAGTTTACCGGCGAATGGGTACAGTACATCAGCATGGGGCAGATCCTCTCCATTCCGATGATTGTCGCGGGTGCCATTATGATGATTTGGGCGTATCGTCGTCGTCCACAGCAACAACTTTCCTGAGGAACCATGAAACAGTATCTTGAATTGATGAAAAAAGTGCTCGATGAGGGCACGCCGAAAAACGACCGTACCGGTACCGGTACGCTCTCCATTTTTGGCCACCAGATGCGCTTCAATCTGCAAGAAGGCTTCCCTCTGGTGACGACGAAGCGCTGCCACCTGCGCTCGATCATTCATGAACTGCTCTGGTTCCTGCAAGGTGACACCAACGTTGCGTATCTGCACGAAAATAACGTCTCCATCTGGGACGAATGGGCAGATGAAAACGGCAACCTGGGCCCGGTTTACGGCAAGCAGTGGCGCGCATGGCCAACGCCTGATGGCCGCCATATTGACCAGATCACCACCGTGATGAACCAGCTGAAAAACGATCCGGACTCGCGCCGAATCATCGTTTCCGCCTGGAACGTGGGCGAGCTGGATAAAATGGCGCTGGCTCCGTGCCACGCGTTCTTCCAGTTCTATGTCGCAGACGGCAAGCTCTCCTGCCAGCTCTACCAGCGCTCCTGTGACGTGTTCCTCGGCCTGCCGTTTAACATTGCCAGCTATGCGCTGTTAGTCCACATGATGGCGCAGCAGTGCGACCTGGAAGTGGGTGATTTCGTCTGGACAGGTGGAGACACCCATCTTTACAGCAATCATATGGAACAGACGCATCTTCAGCTCACTCGTGAACCGCGCGCGCTGCCGAAGCTGATTATCAAACGCAAACCGGAATCGATCTTTGATTACCGCTTTGATGATTTTGAGATTGAGGGCTACGACCCGTACCCTGGCATCAAAGCGCCTGTCGCTATCTGATGCGGTAAAGCGTGACATAACCGGTGCTGTTTAGCGCCGGTTTTTTTTCATCTATTTCCCCTTTTCCGAGGCGTTATCCAGAAAACGTGCAACGCGCTGCAACTCTCCTGATACTTCGGATAACGCCTCGTAAAACCATTATTCACCGCTCGCCACGCCCACGGCGAATCGCCACACTTCCCGCATGAAAAAAGAGAACGGTTTTACGCTTATCGAAACGCTGGTGGCAGTCTCGCTGGTTGTCATACTCAGCGCCTCAGGTCTGTACGGCTGGGACAGCTGGCAGCGGCAGCAGCGGCTGTGGCAAACCGCCAGCCAGGTGCGCGACTATCTGGTATTTCTGCGAAATGATGCCAACAGGTACAACCGCGATCATCACATAACCCAGCTGCGGGTTGGGGGACAGGAGTGTCTCGTGAGCGCTGCCGTACAAGGCTGTGAGAAGGGCAGCCCCTTTGTTCTGATTCCACTCTGGCCAGAGGTCGCGGTGAGCGAGGTCACACCGTCATTAGGGTTCTATGGGTTAAGGGATACGGCATGGGCAGGGCGGATACGCCTGCAAAGCCGTGCCGGAGAATGGCTTATCCTGGTCTCAGACGGAGGGCGCATCAGAATGTGTAAGGTCTCACAAGGAGGTTCATGTCGATGAGACAACGCGGTTTCTCGCTGACAGAAGTTCTGATTGCTACGGCCATCAGTAGCCTGTTGTTGATTGGCGCATCGCGCTTTCTACCCGGATTGCAGCAGGCGGTATTACTGCAATCCGGCCAGAGAGAGCTGGAAGAAGAGGTCTGGCAGCGCCTGTTTGCTCTCGGCAAACAGCTTCAGCGTGCGGGTTACTGTGCGGGGAACTGCCAGGGGCAAGGGCTGGCGATCGCAAGGCAGGGCAGTTGCGTCATTGTTCGGTGGGATGCCAACAGTAATGGTCGCTGGGATCGCAGTGCATCAGAAAACGACAGCACCGGTTTTCGTCTGGAATCGGGCGCGCTGGAAACGCTTCGTGGGGCAACCTCGTGTGAAGGTCAGGGATGGGAAAAGCTCACGGACCCGGACAGGCTCGCCATCGCGCATTTTGTGGTGAGGAAAGTAACACACACCGGGTTTGCGCCGGAGCTGAATATCGAACTGTCCGCCCTGCGCAACGGCGATCAAGGAGAGCCTTATCAGGCTTTGTATACGGTCACGGGGTACAACCTGTGAACCGTCAACGCGGTATGTCTTCGCTGGCGCTGGTTCTACTTTTACTGGTGCTTGGTACGCTGATCCTCACCGGCCTTAACCAGCAACTGACAACATTCAGCGCGCTCGTTGGCGGTGAGAGCCGTTCGCTGCAGCAGCAGGCTTCTGTACAGTCAGCGCTTGAGTGGGGACGCGTTCAGAGCTGGTCACCCGATCCTGAAGTCCAGTGCAAAAAGGCACCCGCCTGGCAAGTGTGTTTGCGGCGGCTGAGTGAGACCACTGTATTACTGATTGCCGGAGTCAACGACCTGCTGCTCTGGCGTTCAGGAGAGATTATTGACGGTAATATTCGCTTTTCGCCTCACGGCTGGAGTGATTTTTGCCCGCTAAAGGAACGTTCGCTATGCCAGCTGCCGTAAGCAAAGAAAAAGGATTTAGCATGGTTGAGGTTCTGCTGGCGATGATGCTGCTGGTCATCATCGTCACGGCACTGGCCGGCTATCATCGGGCGCTGGCGGCGCGGTTTACGCTGTTTAACCAGTATCGTCAGCTCTGGCACCACGCCTGGAATCAGGCTCAGCTCTCAACAAATGTTCTGCCCGCAGGCTGGCAGGCCAGTCGGGTGCAGACAACGCACGCAGGATGTGTCAGCATCACGGTTACACTTATTTCTCCTCTGGGGCGACGCGGTGAAATCACGCGTCTGCATTGCCCGGTTAGCCAGTAGTCGGGAGCGTCTATGTTAAGGGTCTACCACTCAAATCGTCTGGATGTGCTGGAAGCACTGATGGAATTTATCGTTGAGCGCGAGCGGCTCGACGATTCTTTTGAGCCTGAAATGGTGCTGGTGCAGAGCACCGGTATGGCACAGTGGCTGCAAATGTCGCTTTCCCGTAAGTTTGGCATTGCCGCGAATATTGATTTCCCGCTGCCCGCGAGCTTTATCTGGGAGATGTTTGTTCGCGTGTTACCGGACATCCCCGAGCAGAGCGCCTTCAACAAGCAGGGCATGAGCTGGAAGCTGATGGCGCTGCTGCCGGAAATGCTCCAGCACGATGAATTCGCCATGCTGCGCCACTACCTTAATGACGATACCGATAAGCGCAAGCTGTTCCAGCTGGCGTCGCGCACCGCCGATCTCTACGACCAATACCTTGTTTACCGTTCTGACTGGTTAATTCGCTGGGAAGCGGGCGAACTGGTTGAAGGGTTACCGGAGGCGCAAATATGGCAGGCACCGCTTTGGAAAGCGCTGGTCGAGCATACGGAGAAACTTGGGCAACCTAAGTGGCACCGTGCCAACCTGTACGATCGGTTTATCTCAATACTCGAGAATGCGTCGGCGCGTCCAGCCCGACTGCCGTCACGCGTTTTTATCTGTGGGATATCCGCATTACCGCCTGTTTATCTGAAAGCGTTGAATGCGCTGGGTAAACATATCGATATTCATATTTTGTTCACCAACCCTTGCCGACAGTATTGGGGGGATATCCTCGACGAACGTTGGCTTGCGCGGCTGGTGACTCGCCAGCGAAAGCGCCTTTTTGAAGAACGATCCGTCCCGCTGTTTAAAGACGGCTCGACTGCCGGGCAGCTTTTTGATGAAGACGGCATCCAGAACCTGCCAAATCCACTGCTTGCCTCATGGGGGAAGCTGGGGCGTGATTACATTCACATGCTCTCCGATATTACGTCATCAGGCGAAGGTGACGTTGACGCCTTTGTCGAGATCGCCCCGGATAGTCTGCTGCATAATATTCAGTTAGATATTCTGGATCTGGAGAACCGCGCCGTCATGGGCGTGACGGCGAAAGAGTTTGAGCGCAGCGACAGCAAGCGGAAGCTGGACGCTGAGGATCGCAGTATCACGATCCATGTTTGTCATAGCCCGCAGCGTGAGGTCGAAGTGCTTCACGATCGGCTGCTGGCGATGCTGCAGGACGACCCTGAACTGACGCCGCGCGATATCGTGGTGATGGTGGCGGACATCGACAGCTACAGTCCCTTTATTCAGGCCGTCTTCGGCAGTGCGACGGGTGAGCGATATCTGCCTTACGCCATCTCTGACCGTCGTGCCCGTCAGTCGCACCCGGCATTGCAGGCATTTATCACCCTGCTTTCACTGCCGGATAGCCGGTTTATCTCCGAAGATGTTCTGGCGTTACTGGATGTTCCCGTGCTGGCAGCCCGCTTCAACATCAATGAAGAAGGGCTGCGCTACCTTCGCCAGTGGGTAAACGAATCAGGCGTTCGCTGGGGCATCGATGACGATAACGTTCAGGAGTTCGAGCTTCCCCCAACCGGCCAGCATACCTGGCGGTTTGGCCTGACGCGTATGCTGCTGGGCTACGCCATGGAGAGCAGCCAGGGCGAGTGGAACGAAGTGCTGCCTTACGATGAGTCCAGCGGTTTGATTGCTGATCTGGTAGGGCATTTAGCTTCTCTGCTGATGCAGCTTAACCGCTGGCGCCGTGAGCTAATGCAGCCGCGTCCGCTTGAAGAGTGGCTCCCGGTGTGCAGGGCGTTACTTAATGATTTCTTCCTGCCAGACAACGACACCGAAGCGGCGATGGCGCTCATTGAAACGCAGTGGCAGGCTATCGTTGACGAGGGCGTGAATTCCCACTATCGCGAAGCGATTCCTTTGTCGCTGCTGAGAGATGAGTTGACGCAGCGCCTTGACCAGGAGCGAATCAGCCAGCGTTTCCTGGCAGGCCCCATCAATATCTGTACCCTGATGCCAATGCGCTCAATTCCCTTTAAGGTGGTCTGCCTGCTCGGCATGAACGACGGTATTTATCCTCGGGCCCTGGCACCGCTGGGGTTCGATTTGATGAACGCAGATCCAAAGCGGGGTGACCGTAGCCGTCGTGATGATGACCGCTATCTCTTCCTTGAAGCGCTCATCTCCGCTCAAAGTAAGCTCTATATCAGCTATATCGGTCGTTCCATTCAGGACAACAGCGAGCGCTTCCCCTCCGTTCTGGTGCAGGAACTGGTGGACTATATCGGCCAGAGCCACTATCTGGCTGGGGATGAGGCGCTTAACTGCGATGAAAGCGAGCAGCGGGTGAAGGCGCACATTACCTGTATCCACAGCCGCATGCCGTTTGACCCGGTAAACTATATTGTCAGCGAACAGCAGAGCTATGCCCGCGAATGGCTGCCAGCAGCGAAAAAAGAGGGGAGAGCCCATACGGATTTTATTCAGCCGCTTGATCCGCTGCCCATTAACACTCTGACTTTCGAACAGCTTCAGCGGTTTTGGGCGCATCCGGTGCGCGCCTTCTTCCAGCAGCGATTACAGGTCAACTTCCGCTCAGAAGAGAGCGAAATTCCTGATGCAGAACCCTTTACTCTGGAAGGGCTGGAGCGCTATCAGCTAAACCTCCAGCTGCTTAATGCGCTGGTTGAAGAGGAAGATGCAGACAAACTTTACCGCCGCTACCGTGCCGCAGGGCAACTACCTTACGGTGCGTTTGGGGAAATCGTCTGGGAGGCGCAGTGCCAGGAGATGACCGCTCTGGCGGAGCGCGTCAGGGAGCACCGCCAGCCCGGACACAGCATCGAAATCGATCTCAGCTGCAAGGGCATACAACTCACGGGCTGGCTAACCCAGGTTCAGCCGGATGGGCTACTGCGCTGGCGGCCTTCTCTGCTCAGCGTTTCACAAGGATTGCAACTCTGGCTGGAACATCTTGTCTACAGTGCGGGTGGGAATAAAGGTGAAAGCCGGATCTTCGTGCGCAAAGAGGGCGAATGGCGCTTCCCACCCATGGAGGCAGAACAGGCGTTACGCTATCTGTCCTTGTATATTGAGGGCTATCTTCAGGGAATGAACAAACCCCTCCTGTTACTGCCCGAAAGTGGCGGTGCGTGGATAAAAGCCTGTTATGACGCGCAGAATGATGCGATGTTAACGGATGAGGCTTCGCTGCAGAAAGCGCGCAGTAAATTTATGCAGGCCTATGAAGGAAACATGATGGTGCGCGGTGAAGGTGAGGATGTCTGGTATCAACGTTTATGGCGAACGCTTGAACCAGAATACTTCGAGGCTATTACGGAAGAGGCACAGCGCTACCTGTTACCGTTGTTTAAGTTTAATCAGTCCTGAGTGCTGTATAAAAATTGCGCAGTATGGGGTGTTCATTTATGATGCACTTCTTATCACGGACTGATGTACCTAAATAAAGAGATGTTGGCGTGTCCAGCACGCAGTTTGTTAATGATGTAGCCGTGATAAAGAGGTCGTAATGCCAGGCAGCACCTTGTTTAAAGCGTTTGTTTTGTTTTTCGCCCTCTGGGCACCCGTCACTCACGCAGACTCCGGTTGGCAACCCGTTCAGGAAACTATCCGTAAGAGCGAAAAAGATACCCGTCAGTATCAGGCTATCCGCCTTGATAACGGTATGACCGTGCTGCTGGTTTCCGATCCGCAGGCGGTGAAATCCCTCTCGGCGTTAGTGGTGCCGGTTGGATCGCTGGAAGATCCTGAGGCGCATCCGGGGCTGGCGCATTACCTCGAACACATGACGCTGATGGGCTCTAAAAAATATCCGCAGCCGGATAGCCTTTCTGAATTCCTGAAAATGCACGGCGGCAGCCACAACGCCAGCACGGCACCGTACCGCACGGCCTTTTATCTCGAAGTCGAAAACGACGCGCTGACAGGGGCGGTTGATCGTCTTGCCGATGCTATCGCCGCGCCGCTGCTGGATAAAAAATACGCCGACCGCGAGCGCAATGCCGTCAATGCGGAGCTGACCATGGCCCGTACCCGGGACGGTATGCGTATGGCGCAGGTCAGCGCCGAGACCATCAACCCGGCGCATCCGGGCTCACGTTTCTCGGGCGGTAACCTGGAGACGCTGAGCGATAAACCGGGAAGCCCGGTCATTGACGCCCTGCATGCGTTTCGTGACAAATACTACTCCGCCAACCTGATGAAGGCGGTTATTTACAGCAACAAACCGTTACCGGAGCTTGCCGGACTGGCGGCACAAACGTTTGGCCGGGTGCCGAATAAAAATATTGACCTGCCGAAGATAGACGTACCGGTTGTCACGGACGCGCAAAAAGGGATCGTCATCCACTACGTCCCTGCCATGCCCCGCAAAGTGCTGCGCGTTGAGTTCCGCATTGATAACAACACAGCCCAGTTTCGCAGTAAAACCGACGAGCTGGTGACCTACCTGATTGGTAACCGCAGCCCGGGAACCTTATCTGACTGGCTGCAAAAACAGGGGCTGGTGGAAGGGATCCGCGCCGATTCCGATCCCGTGGTAAACGGCAACAGCGGCGTGCTGGCGATCTCCGCCACCCTGACCGACAAAGGTCAGGCCAACCGTGATGAAGTGGTGGCGGCTATCTTTAGCTACCTCTCTTTACTGCGCGAGAAAGGCGTCGATAAGCGCTATTTTGATGAACTGGCGCACGTGCTGGATCTCGATTTCCGTTACCCGTCCATTACCCGCGATATGGATTACGTGGAGTGGCTGGCGGATACCATGATCCGCGTGCCGGTGGCGCACACGCTCGACGCGGTCAATATTGCCGATCGTTATGATGCCGAGGCGGTTAAAGCGCGCCTGGCGATGATGACGCCGCAAAATGCCCGCATCTGGTACATCAGCCCGAACGAACCGCATAACAAGACGGCATACTTTGTTGATGCCCCTTATCAGGTAGACAAAATCAGCGACCAGACCTTCGCCGACTGGCAGAAGAAGGCCGGTGAGATTGCGTTGAAGCTGCCGGAGCTGAATCCCTATATCCCGGATGATTTCTCGCTGATCAAAACGACTAAGGATTATCCGCACCCGGAGCTCATTATTGATGAACCGACGCTGCGCGTGGTGTATACCCCAAGCCGTTATTTTGCGAGCGAGCCAAAGGCCGATGTCAGCGTGGTCCTGCGTAACCCGAAAGCGATGAACAGCGCCAAAAATCAGGTGATGTTCGCGCTCAATGACTATCTGGCCGGTATCGCGCTCGATCAGCTCAGCAACCAGGCGGCCGTGGGCGGGATCAGTTTCTCCACCAATGCCAACAACGGTTTGATGCTTAATGCAAATGGCTATACTCAACGTCTGCCTCAGCTTTTCAAGGCACTGCTCGAGGGTTACTTCAGCTACACGCCAACGGAAGAGCAGCTTGAGCAGGCTAAATCCTGGTATGCGCAGATGATGGATTCTGCAGAAAAGGGCAAAGCTTACGATCAGGCGCTTATGCCGGCGCAAATGCTGTCGCAAATACCTTATTTCCAGCGTGAAGAACGCCGTGCCTTGCTGCCATCAATCTCATTAAAAGAGGTGCTGGCTTACCGTGACTTGCTAAAAACCAACACGCGCCCGGAGTTTCTTATCGTCGGCAACATGAGCGAAGATCAGGCCAAAACGCTGGCAGAAAATGTTCGCACGCAGCTCGGTTCGAAAGGGGACGAGTGGTGCCGTAACCAGGACGTGCTGGTTGAGAAAAAACAGAATGTGATCTTTGAAAAAGCGGGGAGCAGCACCGATTCCGCGCTGGCCGCGGTGTTTGTGCCAACGGGCTATGATGAATTCGCAAGCTCTGCGCAGAGCGCCGTTCTGGGTCAGATTATTCAGCCGTGGTTCTATAACCAGCTGCGCACAGAAGAGCAGCTTGGCTATGCGGTATTTGCTTTCTCAATGAACGTGGGGCGTCAATGGGGGCTGGGCTTCCTGCTGCAAAGCAGCGACAAACAGCCAGCCTATCTCTGGCGCCGCTATCAGGCGTTCTTCCCGCAGGTGGAAGCAAAACTGCGGGCCATGAAGCCGGAAGAGTTTGCTCAGATCCAGCAGGCCGTCATCGCGCAGGTGATGCAGCCGCCGCAGACGCTGGGCGAAGAGGCGTCGCAGCTGAGCAAAGATTTCGATCGCGGTAATCTGAAATTTGATTCGCGTGATAAAGTAGTGGCTGAGATAAAACAGCTGACGCCGCAGAAGGCTGCCGATTTCTTCCATCAGGCCGTGATTAAGCCGCAGGGCATCACTATCCTGTCTCAGGTATCCGGTAGCCAGAACGGGAAAACGGACTACGTGAACCCGAAAGGCTGGAAAGTCTGGAAGAGCGTCAGCGCGTTGCAGCAATCTATGCCCTGGAGTAAGAAAGAATGACCGATACCGCTGAGTCCCTTGATCCCTTACGTTTACCTTTGCAGGGTGAACGATTGATTGAAGCCTCAGCGGGAACGGGAAAAACCTTCACCATCGCCGCGCTCTATCTGCGCCTGCTGTTAGGGCTTGGCGGTAACGCCGCTTTTCCTCGTCCTTTGAGCGTTGAAGAGCTGCTGGTTGTTACCTTTACCGAGGCCGCCACCGCTGAGCTGCGCGGCCGTATTCGGACCAATATCCACGAACTGCGCATCGCCTGTCTGCGCCAGAGCACGGATAACCCTCTTTACGCGAGCCTTCTGAAAGAGATTGCCGATAAGCAACAGGCAGCCCAGTGGCTGCTCCTCGCAGAAAGGCAGATGGACGAAGCGTCCGTCTTCACCATTCACGGTTTTTGCCAGCGCATGCTTAGCCTGAATGCGTTTGAATCCGGCATGCTGTTTGAGCAGCAGCTTATTGAAGATGAATCCGTGCTTCGCTATCAGGCCTGCGCGGATTTCTGGCGTCGCCACTGCTATCCGTTACAGCGGGATATTGCGGAAGCGGTACATGCGTTGTGGAAGGGGCCCGAAGCACTGTTGCGCGCCATCGATCGTTATCTTCAGGGGGAAGCGCCGGTCATCAAATCTCCGCCCCCGGCGGATGAAACCCTGGCCTCACGCCATGAAAAAATCATCGCTAAAATTGCCGACATCAAACAAAAATGGATTGAGTCAGTCGGTGAGATTGACGCGATCATCGAGAATTCTGGGATCGATCGACGTAAGTTCAATCGCGGCAACCAGGGCAAATGGATCGAGAAGATCAGCGCGTGGGCGCAGGAAGAGACGCGCGGTTACCAGCTCCCGGATGCGCTGGAGAAATTCTCCCGGCGTTTCCTGGTTGAGCGGACCAAAGCCGACGGTATCGTACCTGAACATCCCCTGTTTCTGGCGATTGAAACCCTGCTGGCGGAGCCCCTGACGCTCAACGATCTGATGATCGTCCGCGCCATGACGGAGATCCGCGACGCCGTCGCGCGTGAAAAGCGTCGCCGGGGCGAACTGGGGTTCGACGATATGCTGAGCCGACTTGATGCGGCGCTGTGCAGTGAAAATGGCGAAGCGCTTGCCGCTGCGATTCGCACCCGCTTCCCGGTGGCAATGATTGACGAATTTCAGGATACCGACCCTCAGCAGTACCGCATTTTCCGCCGTATCTGGCGCCAGCAGCCCGGCACCGCGCTGTTGTTAATCGGCGATCCTAAGCAGGCCATTTACGCCTTCCGCGGTGCGGATATTTTCACCTACATGAAAGCCCGCAGCGAGGTTGACGCGCACTACACGCTCGACACCAACTGGCGCTCTTCTCCCGGCATGGTGGAAAGCGTCAATGCGCTCTTCAGCCGCATGGATACGGCGTTTATGTTCCGGGAGATCCCTTTCCAGCCGGTCAAGTTCGCCCCTAAAAATACCGCGTTGCGCTTCGAGGTTAATGGCGAAACTCAGCCAGCCATGAACTTCTGGCTACTTGACGGGGAAGGCTGGGGCGTCGCGGACTATCAAAATGCTATGGCCCAGCACTGTGCGGCGCAAATTAGGGACTGGCTCAGCGCAGGCGCGCGCGGCGATGCGCTGCTGTGGAAGGAGGATAAACCAGCCCCGGTAAAGGCATCTGATATCACGGTGCTGGTGCGCAGCCGTCAGGAGGCCGCGCTTATCCGCGACGCCCTGACGCTACTGAATATACCGTCCGTCTACCTCTCCAACCGCGACAGCGTTTTTGAAACGCTGGAAGCCCTCGAGATGCTATGGCTGCTGCAGGCTGTGCTGGCCCCGGAGCGTGAAAGCACGCTCCGCAGCGCCTTAGCGAGCGCGATGCTCGGGCTGAACGCGCGTGACATTGATGCGCTTAATACTGACGAAGCCGCGTGGGATGCCGTGGTAGAAGAGTTTGTGCGCTACCGTGAAAAATGGCAGAAGCGCGGCGTGATGGCGATGGTGCGCGAGCTCATGGCACATCGTCACATTGCGGAAAACATGCTGGCGACAGCGGGCGGCGAGCGCCGTCTGACCGATATTTTGCACATCAGCGAGCTGCTCCAGGAAGCGGGTACGCAGCTGGAGAGCGAGCATGCTCTGGTGCGCTGGCTGGCCCAGCAGATTGCCGACCCTAACAGCAATTCCTCCAGCCAGCAGATGCGCCTCGAGAGCGATAAACATCTGGTGCAGATCGTCACCATTCACAAGTCGAAAGGCCTGGAGTATCCGCTGGTCTGGCTGCCGTTTATCGCTAATTATCGCGTGCAGGAACAGGCTTTTTACCACGATCGCGAGTCGTTCGAAGCGGTACTTGACCTCAGCAATGCGGAGTCCAGCGTCGAGCTGGCCGAAGCCGAGCGTCTCGCGGAAGACCTGCGCCTGCTATACGTGGCGCTGACCCGTTCGGTCTGGCACTGTTCCCTGGGCGTCGCGCCGCTGTTCCGGCGCCGTGGCGAAAAGAGCGGCGAGAGTGATTTTCATCTGAGCGCGCTGGGGCGGCTTATTCAGCGCGGCGAGCCTAAAGATGCCGCAGGGCTGCGCCAGTGCATCGAATCACTTTGCTCAGAGCATGTTGCCCTGCATATTCCCTCCCAGCCCGACAGCAGCCGCTGGCAGACGCCGGAGCAGGGAGAGTCAGCGCTGCATGCCCGCGAGGTGGCTCGCACAATCGCTGACGACTGGCGCGTTACCAGTTACTCCGCTTTACAGCAGCACGGACAGAGTATTGCGCAGGATCTGATGCCAAAACTGGACGTGGATGCCGCTGGGGCCGGGAGCGTGCCCGTCGAGCCGGCGCTCACGCCGCATCAGTTTCCGCGCGGCGCCTCGCCGGGCACGTTTTTGCACAGCCTGTTTGAAGAGCTGGATTTTACCCAGCCGGTATCAGAAGAGTGGGTGCTGAAGATGTTACAGAGCGGCGGCTACGACGCACAGTGGCAGCCGGTTCTCACTGAATGGATCCGCGCTGTTCTGCACGCGCCGCTCACGGCGCAGGGGATCTCGCTGAGCCAGTTGACCGCCAAAGATAAGCAGGTGGAGATGGAGTTTTACCTCCCCATCGCCAGCCCGCTCAGGGCCGAGGCGCTTGATGCGCTGATCCGCGAGTACGATCCGTTATCCGCCGGGTGTCCGCCGCTGAATTTCCGCCAGGTGCAGGGGATGCTGAAAGGCTTTATCGACCTGGTTTTCCGCCACGAAGGGCGCTACTACCTGCTGGATTACAAATCGAACTGGCTGGGGGCAAACAGCGAAGCTTATACCCAGCAGGCGATGGCCTCAGCGATGCAAATGCATCGCTACGATCTGCAGTATCAGCTTTACACCCTGGCGCTGCACCGTTACCTGCGCCATCGCATGGCCGATTATCGCTATGAAGATCATTTTGGCGGCGTCATTTACCTGTTTCTGCGCGGCGTGGATGCTAACGACCCGCGTTCGGGTATCTTCAGCACCCGCCCGGCTGTGGAGTTGATTGAAAAGATGGATAACCTGTTTGCTGCAAGCACGGAGGAGGTAGCATGACGATGCAGGCGCTACTGCTGGACGCAATTGAACAACGTGCACTTCGCCACCTGGACGTACAATTTGCCATGATGGTGGCGGGTGAAGAGCCTGCCGTTATGCTTGCCGCGGCGATCCTGAGTAAAGATGCGGGAGAAGGGCATGTCTGTCTGCCGCTTTCACGTCTGGTGGTGGATGAGAAAATGCCGCCGGCTTTACAGGCGTGTTTCGCGCTTCTGGGTGAGGCAGTGGACTGGCAAGAAATATTACTCCGCTCGCCCGCCGTCAGCAGCGCCGATACCGGTACGCCAATGATTTTGACGGGCGAACGTTTGTATCTGAACCGGCTGTGGCGTAACGAACTGACGGTGGCGCGCTTCTTCAGCGAGACCAATACTCCGCTCCCGTGCGATGAAGCACTGCTCCGGCAAACGCTGGATACGCTGTTTACCTCTGACGACGAGACAGACTGGCAGAAAGTGGCGGCAGCAGTGGCGTTAACGCGGCGGATATCGGTGATTTCGGGCGGGCCGGGCACCGGTAAAACGACCACCGTGGCTAAGCTGCTTGCCGCGCTGATTGAGTTATCGGGTGAGCAAAAGTGTCGTATCCGCCTGGCGGCACCCACCGGTAAAGCGGCTGCACGTCTGACGGAGTCGTTAGGCGGCGCACTGCAAAAACTGCCGCTTACCGGGGAGCGGCTTGCGCTTTTCCCTAACGAAGCCAGCACGCTGCACCGCTTGCTCGGCGCGCAGCCGGGTAGCCAGCGTCTGCGCTACCATGCCGGTAACCCACTGCATCTGGACGTGCTGGTGGTGGATGAAGCATCGATGATTGACCTGACGATGATGTCGCGTTTGATTGATGCGTTGCCGCCGCACGCGCGCGTCATTTTCCTCGGCGACCGCGATCAGCTTGCCTCCGTTGAGGCCGGGGCCGTGCTGGGCGATATCTGCACCTATGCCAGCCTGGGGTATACCGCTGAACGCGCTGAGGAGCTGGCGCGCCTGACCGGATGTTCGCTCGCGGCTGAAAACCATTTACTTGCGGGGGCGCTGCGCGACAGCCTGTGTCTGCTGCAAAAAAGCTACCGTTTTGGCAGCGACTCCGGCATTGGTCAGCTTGCGGCGGCGGTGAACCGGGGCGACCGGCACGCTACCTGTGCGGTATTTGACGGTACCTTTACCGATATTGAGAAAAAATCGCTGCAAACCGGGGAAGAGTATCAGGCGATGCTGGATGACGCCCTGCTGGGGTACCAACATTTTCTGACGGGCGTACAGCAGCAAAACACGCCGGAGCAGGTCATTGCCGCGTTTGGCGAATACCAGCTGCTCTGCGCGTTGAGGGAAGGGCCCTTTGGCGTCAGCGGCCTGAACGACAGGCTGGAACAGTTGCTGGCGCAAAAGCGTAAAATCAACCGTACTCCGCACTCGCGCTGGTATGAAGGCCGGCCGGTGATGATCTCCCGCAACGACAGCGCGCTGGGGTTGTTTAACGGGGATATCGGGATTGCGCTCGATCGCGGGCAGGGGCTCCGCGTCTGGTTCCAGATGCCGGACGGTAGCGTGAAGTCCTTCCAGCCGAGCCGTTTGCCCGAGCATGAAACTGCCTGGGCGATGACGGTGCATAAATCCCAGGGTTCTGAGTTTAACCATGCGGCACTTATCCTGCCCACACAGCTTTCCCCCGTCGTTACCCGCGAGCTGATCTATACCGCCATTACGCGCGCGCGTCAGCGCCTGTCGCTGTATACCGATGAACGGGTGCTGGTACAGGCGATTGCCACCCGCACGGAGCGCCGAAGCGGGCTGAGCGCGATATTTGACTCCCTCTGAACGACGCCGGCAAAGAAAGGATTACCCCAGGTCGGCCATCAGCACTTTCGAACGGCGCTGATAGTTGTACATCTCTTTCTTCGTTTCCGGCAGAGAATCAATATCCACCGGCGTGAACCCGCGTTCCTGGAACCAGTGAATGCTGCGCGTCGTCAGGACGAACAGCTTGCTCAGCCCCATCTGACGCGCCTGTGCCGCCACGCGCTCAAGCAGCATTTCGCCGCGTGAAGAGCTGCGGTAATCCGGGTGCACCGCCACGCAGGCCATTTCTCCGATTTTCTCTTCCGGGAACGGATAGAGGGCGGCGCAGGCAATGGTCAGGTTATCGCGCTGGATAATGGTGAATTTGTCGATCTCCATCTCCAGCTGCTCGCGGGAGCGACGAACCAGAATACCCTGCTGTTCCAGCGGACGGATCAGCTCCAGAATGCCGCCGATATCGTTGATGGTCGCGCGGCGAATCTGCTCTGCACTTTCCATCACAATCTGGGTGCCAATACCGTCGCGGGAGAACAGCTCCTGCAGCAGAGCTCCGTCTTCCTGATAGCTGATCAGGTGACTACGGCGCACGCCGCTGCGGCAGGCCTTCACGGCGCCACGCAGGAAGCGGACGGTGCCGGAGTGGTAATCCCCTTCGGCTTCCAGCGCTTCAACGCGGGCCTGCGCTTCATTCGGGAAGAGTTCCGGCACAATCACCCCTTCATCGTTTACGACGCCCTGGGAGGAGCAAAACCCAATCATTTTTTCCGCCTTCAGCTTGATCGCCAGCTGGGTGGCAATCTCTTCGGACGTCAGGTTAAAGCTTTCACCGGTTACGGAAACCGCCACCGGCCCCATCAGCACAATGGCACCGCTGTCGAGCTGACGGTGAATGGCCTCTTCATCAATACGACGAATGCGGCCGCTGTGGCAGTAATCCACGCCATCGTCCACGCCGAGCGGCTGGGCAATGATAAAGTTGCCGCTCACGACGTTGATATGCGCGCCCTGTAGCGGCGTGTTGTTCAGGCTCATCGACAGGCGAGCGGTGATATCCAGCTGCAGCAGACCCGCCGCCTGCTTCACCAGTTCCAGGGTTTTGGCATCCGTGACGCGGGTATGTTTGTGGTAAATCGGCTCGTGGTGGTGAGCGGCCAGGTTGGCGTCGATCTGCGGGCGCGCGCCATAGACCACCACCAGGCGGATCCCGAGGCTGTGCAGCAGGCCAATGTCATTGACGATGCTGGAAAAATTTTCATGCTCAATGGCTTCGCCGCCCAGCATGATGACAAACGTTTTTCCCCGGTGGGCGTTGATATAGGGAACAGAATGGCGGAATCCCTGGACCAGTTCGGTTCTACGTTCCTTCACCATGGCACAACCCTTAATGAATGTTTATTCGTAATTTATGTATTTTTATTCGATTGTGGGCGCGTGTGCAAGTGCAAATTTTCTGCGACCTACAGAAATTAATAAGTAATCCGTGCGTTAACGTATGATTGTTTACCCTTTTATAGATGACAGTTTATGCGTCATTCGTTAAAGTTTTCGGTCAATCTGCACTTTTGTATATCAGTTTGTTTTCTTGCTCGGGAGAAGCATGTCGGGATCCAATTCAGCAATAAGCCGCCGCCGTTTGTTAAAAGGGGCCGGGGCAATGTGGTTGCTTAGCGTCAGCCAGGTCGGTCTTGCCGCCACGAGTCAGGTGGTGGCGGTGCGCGTCTGGCCGTCGTCGACCTATACGCGCGTGACGGTTGAATCCAATCGCGTGCTGAAATATAAGCAATTTGCCCTCAGCAACCCTGAACGCGTGGTGGTGGATCTCGAAGGGGTGAACCTCAACTCCGTGCTGAAAGGCATGGCGGCGCAGATCCGCGGTGACGATCCGTTTATTAAATCGGCGCGCGTCGGTCAGTTTGATCCGCAAACCGTGCGCATGGTGTTTGAGCTTAAGCAGAACGTTAAGCCGCAACTGTTCGCCCTGGCGCCCGTCGCGACGTTTAAAGAGCGTCTGGTGATGGATCTTTACCCGGCCAATGCGACGGATATTCAGGATCCGCTTCTCGCCCTGCTGGAGGATTACAACAAAGGCGATCTTCAGCGTCAGGTGCCGCCTGCGCAAAGCGGCCCGCAACCGGGGAAAGCAGGGCGCGATCGTCCGATTGTGATCATGCTCGATCCCGGCCACGGCGGCGAAGACTCCGGTGCGGTGGGGAAATACCATACGCGCGAAAAAGACGTGGTGCTGCAAATTGCCCGTCGTCTGAAGGCGTTAATTGATAAAGAGGGCAATATGCGCGCCTACATGACGCGCAATGAGGATGTCTTTATCCCGCTGAAGGTGAGGGTGGCGAAAGCGCAGAAGCAGCGTGCCGATCTGTTCGTCTCGATCCATGCGGATGCCTTTACCAGTCGCCAGCCGAGCGGCTCGTCGGTGTTTGCGCTCTCAACCAAGGGCGCGACCAGTACCGCGGCGCGATACCTTGCGGACACCCAGAACGCCTCGGACCTGATCGGTGGCGTGAGCAAAAGCGGCGACCGCTACGTCGACCACACCATGTTCGACATGGTGCAGTCCCTGACCATTAACGACAGCCTGAAGTTTGGTAAAGCGGTGCTGGGCAAGCTGGGGAACATCAATAAGCTGCACAAAAACAGCGTTGAGCAGGCCGGGTTTGCGGTGCTGAAGGCACCGGATATCCCGTCCATTCTGGTAGAAACCGCGTTTATCAGTAACGTTGAAGAAGAGCGTAAGCTCAAGACGGCAAAGTTCCAGCAGGAGGTGGCGGAGTCGATTCTGGCGGGGATACGGGCGTATTTCTCAGACGGGGCGACGCTGGCGCGGCGCGGGTAGGTTTTTAGCCGGGTGAAATGCCCGGCAAATTCACAAACGGCAGATACAAAAAAACACCCTTAAGGGTGTTTATTGTTTTTAGAAGTGTTGGTTGCGGGGGCCGGATT